>NZ_SOFM01000021.1:0-133377 GCF_004402705.1 Cryobacterium mannosilyticum
CCGCGCCCCTCGCCGCGCCCGTTTCCGCAGGCCGCACCCGCGACCGCCGCCGCGGCCTGCCGAACCCGCCGCGGCGGCGAGGGCCCGTCGACCCGTCGGTCCCTCACCGGCGTGGTGCCTGCAGCCCCTCCCCCGCCGGGGAATCTCGAGATTGTCCACCATCTCTGCGCACCGGGGCAAACCGTGCCCCGACGAAGCGGATCCTCGGGTGATGTCGACGACCTCGCTGACCCCCCTGCACCTGCTCGCCGCGATCGCGCGCCGGAACGGCATCATCCTGAGCCGCGACGCGACCGCCGTCGGTCTTGAGCGCGAGCTGCGGACCGAGTTCGAACGCGGTCGGGTGGTCCGCCTGAGGACGGGGGCTTACACACTCAGATCGGAATGGGACCTCCTGAGCGAGGATGCCCGCTACCTGCGTCGCGTGCAGGCCCACGCCGCGGTGAGCGACGAGCCTGTCGTCTTCTCCAACCACTCCGCCGCCGCCATCTGGGGGCTCCCCATGATCGGTCCCTGGCCGAAGGGAATCACCGTCCTCGTCGACCCGGCCGCCGGTGGCCGTTCTCGCCACGGCATCACCCGTCGTTTTCAGGATGGCCCCCTGTCGATCGTGGAACGGGACGGGATGCTCGTCACCTCGGCCGCCGACACCGCGGTTGCGATGGCCCGAATCCTGCCCTTCCCGGCGGCGGTCGCCATGCTGGACAGAGCCATCCATTGTCCCCGGGAGGGCTCCGCCCTTTCCTCCAGGGATGAACTCGAGGTCGCGCTGGCCGCGATACCGGCGCGGACACGCGTCAACGGCCGCACCGCCGCGTTCCGCGCTGCGGAATTCGCCGCGACGGAATCCGGCTCCGCGGGCGAATCCGTCAGTCGCGCGGTCATGTACCTGCTCGGATTCCTCGTGCCGGAACTGCAGGTGCGGTTCGACGACGATCAGGGTTTCATCGCCTTCGTCGACTTCTTCTGGCGCCGGATCAACCGGGTCGGCGAATTCGACGGGCTCGGGAAATACATCAAGGAGGAGTACACGCACGGACGGAGCACCGCACAGGTGGTCATGGACGAGAAGCGCCGAGAAGACCGGGTGCGGGCCTGCGGCCCCATGGTCAGCCGGTGGGAATGGCCGCTCGCCGTGGACCCGATCGCCTTCGGCCGGTTCCTCGTTCGGGTCGGCGTCCCGCGGGTTCGATGACCCGGAACTACGCCCTCAGGCTCAGCCCCGCGCAACGCAGTCCGGCGCAGCAGACCGCCGCGCCACCACGGGGAGTTCGGATGCCCGCCGCACCCGCAGCAGCGGGCCGCGGCGGCGCCCGGAACCGCAGCCCGCGCCCGCCGTCGCGGCCGCGGCCTGCGGAATCGGGCGCGGGCTGGCTCGCGGTGCGGCGGACCGTGCCCTGCGTGCCGGGGGACGGGCTGAGCGGGAGGCCCGCGTGCTACTTGGTCGCGATGTCCGGTGCCTCGAGCCGGGCGCGGTCGGCGGACTCGTCGTCGGGCTCCAGCTGCGACGCCCGCTCGGCGGCGACCCGCTTGAGGTAGTACGCCACCTCGCGTTCCTCCCGGTCGGTGTCCCAGCCGAGCACCTCGGCCATCAGCCGGGCAGCGACCGGCGCCGCCGAAACCCCGCGATCCCAGGCCTCGATCGAGATCCGGGTGCGCCGGGCGAGCACGTCCTCGAGGTGCAGGGCGCCCATGTGGCTGGCGGCATAGACCACCTCGGCCTTGATGTAGTCGTCGGCTCCGGGCAGCGGATCGGCGAGCTCCGGTGTCGCCTTGATCAGGTCGAGCAGTTCGTCGGTGAGGGTGCCGTACCGGTTGAGCAGGTGCTCGATCCGCACGGTGTGCAGCCCGAACGCCTTGGCGATCCGGCCGCGCTTGTTCCACGCGGCCCGGTACCCCTCCGCGCCGAGCAGCGGGATCTCGTCGGTGGTCGAGGCCGGGATCCGCCCGTCGAGCGCATCGACGGCCGCATCGATCGCATCCTTCGCCATCACGCGGTAGGTGGTCCACTTGCCGCCCGCGATCACGACCAGTCCGGGCACCGAGTGGCCGACGAGGTGCTCCCGCGACAGCTTCGAGGTGCTCTCGGATTCCCCGGCCAGGAGCGGGCGGAGGCCGGCGTAGACGCCCTCGACGTCTTCCCGGGTGAGCGGAACCCGCACGACGGCGTTGACGTGTTCGAGCAGGTAGTCGATGTCGGCGGCGGTGGCCGCGGGGTGCGCCTTGTCCAGGTGCCAGTCGGTGTCGGTGGTGCCGATCAGCCAGTGCCGGCCCCATGGGATGACGAAGAGCACGCTCTTCTCGGTGCGGAGCAGCAACCCCATCGCCGACTGGAACCGGTCGCGCGGCACGACGAGGTGGATCCCCTTCGACGCGCGCACCTTGAACGTGCCGCGTTCACCGACCATGCGCTGGGTGTCGTCCGTCCACACCCCGGTCGCGTTGACGACCTGCTTGGCGCGCACCTCGAAGCGTTCGCCGGTCTGCAGGTCGTGCGCCTGCACGCCGACCACCCGTTCGCCGACCTTGATGAAGCCTTCGACCCGCACCCGGCTGGCCGCGTGGGCGCCGTAGAACGAGGCCGTGCGCACGAGCGACGCCACGTAGAGGGCGTCGTCGACCTGGGCGTCATAGTAGGTGATACCGCCGACGATGGCGTCGGTGTTGAGGCTGGGCAGCAGCCCCTTGACCTGGCGCTTCGACAGGTGGCGGTGGTGCGGCACGCCGGGCGGGCGCCCGCCGGTGTAGGAGAAGATGTCGTAGAGCAACATGCCGGCGCCCACGTAGAACCGCTCGGTGACGCGCTTCTTGAGCGGGTAGAGGAACCGCACCGGCTTCACCAGGTGCGGCGCGATGCGCTGCAACAGGAGTCCCCGCTCGGTGAGCGCCTCCCGCACCAGCCGGAAGTCGAGTTGTTCCAGGTAACGGATGCCGCCGTGCACGAGTTTGGACGACCGGCTCGAGGTTCCGGAGGCCCAGTCCCGCGCCTCGAGGATGCCGACGCTCAGCCCGCGGGTGACTGCGTCCAGGGCGCAGCCCGCGCCGACGATTCCCCCGCCGACCACGAGGATGTCCAACTCCTTGCCTTTCAGCCGCGCGAGCGCGGCCGCGCGTTCGTCAGGACCCAGCTTCGTGGACCGTGACACCGAGTTACCTGTGGCCATGTGCTCACTCCCATCGGGTGGTGTGTTGCTTACCTTGACGCTAGTTCGTTCGGTACGGCGCGACAACCACTTCGACGCGCTGGAATTCCTTGAGGTCCGAGTACCCGGTGGTCGCCATCGAACGGCGCAGAGCGCCGACGAGGTTGGCGGTGCCGTCGGCGATCGGGGTCGGACCGTAGAGGATGGTCTCGAGCGGGGCCAGGGCGCCCACCTCGACGCGCTTGCCGCGGGGCAGCTTCGAGTGGTGCACCTCGGGGCCCCAGTGGAAGCCGCCGCCGGGGGCATCCGTCGCCCGGGCCAGCGCCGTGCCGAGCATGACCGCGTCGGCGCCGCAGGCGATGGCCTTGACGATGTCGCCGGAGGTGTTCAGTCCGCCGTCGGCGATGACGTGCACATAGCGGCCGCCGGACTCGTCCATGTAGTCCCGGCGGGCGCCGGCGACGTCGGCCACGGCGGTGGCCATGGGGGCGTGGATGCCGAGCGAGGCCCGGGTCGTGGAGGCGGCGCCGCCGCCGAAGCCGACGAGCACGCCGGCCGCGCCGGTGCGCATCAGGTGGAGGGCCGCGGTGTACGTGGCCGCGCCGCCGACGATGACGGGCACGTCGAGTTCGTAGATGAACTTCTTGAGGTTGAGCGGCTCCTGGTTCTGGGAGACGTGCTCGGCGGACACCGTGGTGCCGCGGATGACGAACAGGTCGACTCCGGCGGCGACGACGGTTTCGTAGAGCTCCTGGGTGCGTTGCGGCGACAGGGCGCCGGCCACGGTGACACCGGCCGCGCGGATCTGGGCCAGGCGCTCGGTGACGAGGGCGGGCTTGATCGGCTCGGCGTACATCTCCTGCATTCGTGCGGTCGCCCGGTCGGCGGGCAGGTCGCGGATCTCCGCGAGAAGCGGTTCAGGGTCGTCGTAGCGGGTCCACAGACCCTCGAGGTCGAGCACGCCGACTCCGCCGAGCTGACCCATCATGATGGCCGTGGTCGGTGACACCACGGAGTCCATCGGCGCGGCGAGGAACGGGATGGAGAACTGGTAGGCGTCGATCGTCCAGTTGATCGAGACATCCTCCGGGTCGCGAGTGCGCCGGCTGGGCACAATCGCGATGTCGTCGAAGGCATACACGCGGCGAGCGCGCTTGGAGCGGCCGATCTCGATTTCCATGGTCCCAGTTTAGGTGCCGCCCGCCGACACCGCCCACCTGGCACCGGGAGCGACGGAGGGCAGGGCGGCCGGCACCCTCGACGGCACCGGCCGGAGGGTGCATCCTGAGGGCATGAACGTGACCGCCGAACCACTGACCCTGTTGCGCGAACGAACGAGCATGAAATGGCGCACCTACCCGGGCGACGTCCTGCCGCTGTTCATCGCCGAGATGGATTACCCGCTCGCCGAGCCGATCGCGGACGCCCTGCACGACGCCGTGCGCCGCAGCGACACCGGCTACGCCGCCCCGGCCAATGACCTCGGCGAGGCGTTCGCCGGATTCGCCGGAAACCGGTGGGGCTGGCGGGTCGACCCTGACCAGGTGGCCAGCACGACGGATGTCAGCGTCGCCATCGTCGAGACGCTGCGGGGCCTGATTCTCCCGGGCGACCGGGTCGTGATCACTCCCCCGGTCTACCCGCCGTTCTTCGACCTGGTCGCCGAGTCGGGCGGGCGGGTGGAGCCGGTGCCGCTCCTGCACGGCCAGACCGGCTGGACGCTCGACCTCGACGCGCTCGAGCGGGCCTTCCTGGGCGGCACCCGCTTCATCCTGCTCTGCAACCCGCACAACCCGATCGGGCATCCGCACGGCATCGAAGACCTCACCGCCCTGGCCGAACTGGCTGCCCGCCACGGCGTCACCGTGGTCAGCGACGAGGTGCACGCGCCGCTCACCCAGGCCGGGGCCGTGTTCACGCCGTACCTGACGGTGTCGCCGGAGGCGGCGGAGCACGGCGTGTGCCTCACCTCCGCGAGCAAGACCTGGAACCTCGCCGGGCTCAAGTGCGCTCTCATCGTCACCGCGTCCGAGCGGATGCGCCGGGTCGTCACCGCCCTGCCGCAGGAGGTGTCCTGGCGCACGAGCCAGTTCGGTCTGATCGCCGGGGTCGCGGCGTACCGGCACGGGCAGCCGTGGCTCGATGGGGTGCTCGCCGCGCTGGACGCCAATCGCGGCCTGCTCGGCGCCCTGCTCGACGCGCAGCTGCCCGGCGTGCCCTATTCCCCGCCCGACGCGGGCTTTCTGGCCTGGCTCGACCTTCGCAGCCTCGGCTGGGGCGACGACCCGTCGGTCGCCGCCCTGGAGCGTGCGAAGGTGGCGCTCAGCCCCGGCCCGATGTTCGGCACTCCCGGGCAGGGCTTCGCCCGCCTCAATTTCGCCTGCTCGCCCGAGGTGCTCTCCGAGGCGATCTCGCGCCTGGCCGCCGCGATCTGACGCGACCAGCGCCGGCACGCGACCAGCGCCGGTGCGCGACCAGCGCCGGTGCGCGATCAGCGACGGTACGCGATCAGCGCCGGTAGTTGGGTGCCTCGACCACGATCTGCACGTCGTGCGGGTGCGACTCCTTAAGCCCCGCAGCCGTGATCCGCACGAACTTGCCCTTCTGCTTGAGCTCGTCGATCGTGCGCGCGCCGACGTAGAACATGGACTGGCGCAGCCCGCCGATCAGCTGGTAGGCCACTGCGGACACCGGTCCGCGATAGGGAACCTGGCCCTCGATGCCCTCGGGGATGAGCTTGTCGTCGGACGGGACATCCGACTGGAAGTAGCGGTCCTTCGAGTACGACGTCTTCGTGCCGCGGCTCTGCAATGCGCCGAGCGACCCCATGCCGCGGTAGGTCTTGAACTGCTTGCCGTTGACGAAGACGAGTTCGCCCGGGCTTTCGTCGCAGCCGGCCAGCAGGGAGCCGAGCATGACGCTGTCCGCCCCGGCCACGAGCGCCTTGGCGATGTCGCCCGAGTACTGCAGGCCGCCGTCGGCGATCACGGGGATGCCGGCCTCCCGGGCCGCGAGGGACGCCTGGTACACGGCGGTGATCTGCGGCACCCCCACGCCGGCGACGATTCGGGTGGTGCAGATCGAGCCGGGGCCCACGCCCACCTTGATCGCGTCCGCGCCGGCGTCGACCAGGGCCTGGGCGCCGGAACGGGTCGCCACGTTGCCGCCGATCACGTCGACGTCGGCGAAGGCCGGGTCGGTCTTCAACCGACGGATGATGTCCAGCACCCCGGCACTGTCGCCGTTGGCGGTGTCGACCACGAGCACGTCGACCCCGGCCTCGAGCAGCGCGGTGGCGCGCTGCCAGGCGTCGCCGAAGAAGCCGATCGCTGCGCCCACGCGCAGGCGTCCGGCGTCGTCCTTGGTCGCGAAGGGGTATTCCTCGCTCTTGTCGAAGTCCTTGACGGTGATCAGGCCCGTGAGCCGGCCCGCGTCGTCGACCAGCGGAAGCTTCTCGATCTTGTGGGTGGCGAAGATGGCGACGGCGTCCATCGGCGCCATCCCGACCTTGCCGGTGATCAGGGGCAAGGTCGTCATGACCTCGCGCACTCGAACGCTGTGCTTCTTGGTGCTCGAGACGAATCGCATGTCGCGGTTGGTGATGATCCCGACGAGCACGCCGTCCGAGTCGATCACCGGGAGGCCGCTGATCCGGTACTGGCCGCAGAGCGCGTCGACCTCCGCAACGGTGGCGTCGGGCGAAGTTGTTACCGGATTGGTAATCATGCCGGATTCGCTGCGTTTGACCAGGTCGACCTGCTCGGCCTGGTCCGAGATCGAGAGGTTGCGGTGCAGCACGCCCAGGCCGCCTTCGCGGGCCATCGCGATCGCCATCCGGGTCTCGGTGACGGTGTCCATCGCGCTGGACAGCAGCGGCGTGGCCACGCTGATCCGACGCGTCAGCCGAGACATTGTCTCGGCTTCACTGGGAATGACGTCGGTGTGCCCCGGCAGGAGCAGCACGTCGTCGTAGGTGAGCCCGGTGAAACCGAACGGATCTGGCTGATCCATGAAACCCCTTTTGCGTGAGCTGAAGAATGGAAGAAGTCCGGGAATCCCAGGGATGCGACCGGTTCATCAATGTTAAGCGAGATTGACCCCCGCGCATTCCGGCGGGATTAAACAGCGCGACTCGCCGAACCCGCCGAACGAAATCGTCGTCTGGGGGAACATTGCCGAAACATATGAGACATAATCGGCACGTACTGTCGACAATGATGTTGGCAGGTGAGACCCGGGGCAGGCTCGGTGACAGACCCAGCATGCCGCCATGGAGGTGCAGTGAATTCCACTGAAGCTGTTCGCAGATACTCACCCAGGATGCTGGTGATCTTCCTCGGTCTGCTTTTCGCAGCCCTGACGATGTCCACATTCTCCACGCTGTCGGCAAGCCCGGCGCACGCGGACGAGGTCGGCACCGACCAGTACGACTACGTGCTGGCCGGGAACGTCCAGTTCAATCAGAAGCCGCTGGACGGCGTGCTGATCACGGTCAAGGGCTCCGGCTACGAGGCCGAGGTCAAGACCGGCGTCGACGGCAAGTGGAAAGTCGGCGTCCCTGAGAAGGCCACCTACACGGTCAGTCTCGACGAGAAGACCCTGCCCAAGGGCGTCATCGTCGCCAAGGGCGGCAGCGTCATCAAGGCCGAGTTCGGGCTCACCAAGGTGAAGTCGGTGAACTTCTTCCTCGGCGAGGGCACCCGGGTCACGGTCAGCTTCTTCGACCAGTTCCTCAACCGGTTCGTGAACGGAATCAACTTCGGGCTCCTGCTCGCCCTGGCGGCCATCGGCCTGTCCCTGATCTTCGGGACCACCGGGCTGAGCAACTTCGCCCACGCGGAGATGATCACCTTCGGCGCGCTGATGACCCTGGCCTTCTCGGTCACACTGGGGCTGCCGGTCTGGCTCGCCATCATCATCGCGCTCGTGCTCAGTGCCGGCCTAGGCTGGAGCCTCGACGCGGTGATCTGGAAGCCGCTGCGCCGCAAGGGAGTGGGCCTGATCCCGCTGATGATCGTCAGCATCGGCCTGTCGCTCGCCCTGCGTTATGTCTTCCAGTTCTTCGTCGGCGGCGGCACCAGCCAGCTGCCCGGTTCCGGCCTGGCCGACCTGCAGTTCGGCCCGGTCCGGCTGTCCCTGATCGACCTGGGCAGCATGGGCATCAGCATCGTGGTGCTGCTCGCCGTCTCCTACTTCCTGCTGCGCACCCGCATCGGCAAGGCCACCCGTGCCGTGTCGGACAACCCCAGCCTCGCCTCCGCGAGCGGGATCGACGTGGACGGCGTCATCCGCATCGTCTGGGTCGTCGGCGGCGCGCTGGCCGGCCTCAGCGGCATCCTCTGGGCCTACTTCCGCCCCGGCGTCAGCTGGGACATGGGCTTCCAGATCCTGCTGCTCGTCTTCGCGGCCACCACGCTCGGCGGCCTGGGCACGGCCTTCGGCGCCCTGGTCGGCTCGATGATCGTCGGCCTCTTCGTCGAACTGTCGACGCTGTGGCTTCCCTCCGACCTGAAATACGTCGGTGCACTCGTTGTGCTGATCCTGGTGCTGCTGCTTCGGCCGCAAGGCATCCTGGGTCGCAAAGAAAGAATTGGCTAGAAGGGCATCCGATGATCGACTGGGGAGCAATCTTTAGCAACGCGGCCGTCGAGCTGATCAGCCCGACCACCGCCGCCTACGCCCTTGCGGCGCTCGGGCTGGCGGTCCACTTCGGCTACACCGGCCTGCTCAACTTCGGCCAGGCCGGGTTCATGGCCCTCGGCGCCTACGGGTACGCCATTTCCATCCTCAGCTTCGGCTTCCCCGTCTGGGGCGCCGTGCTGGTGGGGATCGGGGCATCCGTGGTCTTCGCCCTGGTCCTGGGCATCCCGACCCTGCGCCTGCGCGCGGACTATCTCGCGATCGTCACGATCGCCGCCGCTGAGATCGTGCGGCTGCTGTTCACGACGAACACGTTCGAGCCGCTGACCGGTTCGGCGAACGGCCTGAGCGGGTACAAGGGCGGCTTCGCCGCACTGAACCCGATCCCCGAGGGCAGCTACGGCTTCGGGCCGTTCGAATACAACGCCTACGACTGGTGGCTGCGCATCGTGGCCTGGACGATCGTGGTGCTGGCCTGCCTGTTCACCTGGCAGATCATGCGCAGCCCGTGGGGCCGGGTGATCAAGGGCATCCGTGAAGACGAGGATGCCGTGCGCGCCCTGGGCAAGAACGTCTACTCCTACAAGATGCAGTCCCTGGTTCTCGGTGGCGTGTTCGGCACGATCGCCGGGATGATCTTCGTGCTTCCCCGGGCGGTGGTCCCGTCGAACTACCAGACGTCGCTCACATTCTTCATCTACGCGATCCTCCTGCTCGGCGGCGCGGCCACGATTCTCGGCCCGGTCATCGGCTCGATGATCTTCTGGGTGCTGCTCTCGTTCTTCTCGGGTTTCATCGCCCGGGCCGTCGAGGCCGGCTGGCTGCCGTTCATGACCAGCATCCAGGCCGGACAGTTGCGCTTCATCCTGGTGGGTGTCGCGATCATGCTCATAGTCATCTTCAGACCGCAGGGCATCTTCGGAAACAAGAAGGAGTTGGCCTTTGTCAAGTAATCCAGTTCCCAGCAGCAAGCCGGTCAAGTCGATCGACCTGCACATCGGCGAGGCCGAACCCGGGTGCAAGAAGCGCGACCCGATCCTGATCGCGGACGGCGTGAGCCGCACCTTCGGCGGGCTCAAGGCCGTCGACGTCGACCACGTGGAGATCCCCCGCGGCGCCATCACCGCCCTGATCGGGCCGAACGGCGCCGGCAAGACCACGCTGTTCAACCTGTTGACCGGCTTCGACAAGCCCGACACCGGGTCGTGGACCTTCGAGGGCCGGTCCCTGTCCGGGATGCCGGCGTTCAAGGTGGCCCGGATGGGCCAGGTGCGCACGTTCCAGCTGACCAAGGCGCTCGGCCTGCTCACCGTGATGGACAATATGCTCCTCGGGGCGAAGGGGCAATCCGGCGAGAACCTGTTCCGGGCGATGCTCCCGTTCTTCTGGCGCAAACAGGAGGAGGACAACAAGGCCAGGGCCATCGACATCCTCACCCGGTTCAAGCTGGACACCAAGAAGGACGACTACGCCGCCAGCCTGTCCGGCGGGCAGCGCAAGCTCCTCGAAATGGCTCGCGCCCTGATGAGCGAGCCGACCCTGGTCATGCTCGACGAACCGATGGCCGGTGTGAACCCGGCGCTGACCCAGTCGCTGCTCGACCACATCCTCAACCTGAAGACCCAGGGCATGAGCGTGCTCTTCGTCGAACACGATATGCACATGGTGCGCCACATCGCCGACTGGGTCATCGTGATGGCCGAGGGCCGGGTGGTCGCGGAAGGCGACCCGCACGAGGTCATGCGCAACCCCGCCGTGATCGACGCCTACCTGGGCCAGCACCACGATGAAGACCTCGGCGCGGATCCCTCCGCCGAGAAGGAACACGTCGTAGCGATCAAGGAGCTGCTCGATGACGAACTCTAGCCCGACCACAGCCCCGGCACCCTCACCCGCGCAGACGGGCGTGCCCGTCGTCGACGTGAAGACGGTCACGGCCGGCTACCTGCCCGGGGTGAACATCCTCAACGCCTGCTCGCTGACCGCCTACGACGGCGAGCTGATCGGCATCATCGGCCCGAACGGCGCCGGCAAGTCGACGCTGCTCAAGTCGATTTTCGGCCAGGTGAAGGTGCGCGAGGGTGAGATCCTGCTCCGCGGGGAGAACATCACCAACCTCAAGGCGAACAAGCTGGTCTCCAAGGGTGTCGGCTTCGTCCCGCAGACGAACAACGTCTTCCCCACGCTCACCATCCAGGAAAACCTGGAGATGGGCATGTTTCAGAAGCCGAAGGGCCTCGCTGAGCGCCTCGAGTTCGTCACCGAGATCTTCCCCGAGCTGAAGAAGCGCCTGCAGCAGCGGGCCGGGTCGCTGTCGGGCGGTGAACGGCAGATGGTCGCCATGTCGCGGGCGCTGATGATGGGCCCGCACGTGCTGCTACTCGACGAGCCGAGCGCCGGGCTGTCCCCGGTGCGGCAGGACGAGGCGTTCCTGCGGGTCAAGGAGATCAACAAGGCCGGCGTGACCACCATCATGGTCGAGCAGAACGCGCGCCGATGCCTGCAGATCTGCGACCGCGGCTACGTGCTCGACCAGGGTCGGGACGCGTACACGGGAACCGGCCGTGAGCTGCTGAACGACCCCAAGGTGATCGGCCTGTACCTGGGCACCCTCGGCCAGGACGACTAGCCTCCCGGAACCCGCCAGCCGGGCACAGAAGCGGCGCCGGAGGACATCCTCGGGCGCCGCTTCTCTGTGTGCCCGCCGCCCCCGTTCCCACCCCGGAGCCTCCGCCCCGCGCTTCCCCGACCAGCAGGTGGCTAATTCAGGAGATTCCGGGCTGTCGCCGCGCTCCGCAGCACTGCTCCGGGCCCTCCGCAGCAGACTCGGCCCGATTCTCCTGAATTAGCCCCCGCGCCAGAGCGCGATGGGGTGCTCCGGGCCCCGGGACGCGCAGCTGAGACGGGTGGTGGAGACGGGTGGTGGAGAAAAAAGGGGGCCCCGACCGAAGTCGGGGCCCCCTTGTTGGTGCTGCGGAGACTAGTTGATGCGCTTGTACGTGTTGTCAGCCTTGTACTCGTAGACCCCGATGGTCGCCTCGGTCGGGTCGCCGTTCTCGTCGAACGTGACCGGGCCGGAGAAGCCATCGTAGTTGACCTGCTCACCCTTCGCAAGAGCCTTGGCGGCCGTCTTGAAGTCGGTGACCTTGGTGCCGTCGCCGGTGCCGCCCGAGACCTGGCGGAGGTAGTCGGCGATGGACGTGCCCTTGACGTCGTTCGCAGCGTAGGCGGCGAGCGCGATCAGCACGACCGCGTCGTAGGACTCGGCCGCATAGCTGAAGTCGGTCAGGGTCGGGTCGATCTCCTTCAGGCGCGTGGTGAAGTCACCGAGCGTTCCGACGTCGAGTCCGGGCAGCGTGCCCTTCGCACCGGTGATGAGACCGGGGGCGAAGTCCTTGCTGTAGTCGGACAGGTTGCCGTCGACGAAGTAGAGCTTGCCACCCGGGTAGCCGGAGCCGACGAGCGCGGGCGTGATGACCTTGGCCTGGTCGAACGTGATCAGGGCGATCGCATCCGGCTTGGCGGCGGTCACTTCGGAGATCTGAGCGGCGAAGTTGGAGTCGCCCTCGTTGAACAGCGACTTGGCGACGACCTTGCCTCCGGCGGCTTCGAACGCCTTCGTGGTGGAGTCGGCCAGGCCGGTGCCGTAGGAGTCGTTGAGCACGATCAGCCCGAGGGTGCTGTTCCCGTCCTCGGCGATCTGGTTGCCGAGCACCTCACCCTGGAGCAGGTCAGACGGCGCGGTGCGCCAGTAGAGGCCCTTGTCGTCGTACTTCGTGAAGTCCGCCGAGGTGTTGGCCGGCGAGAACTGCACGACGCCGGCACCGGTGATCTGGTCGATCACGGTCTTCGAGACGCCCGACGAGGCGGCGCCGAGGATGGCCGAGACGTCCTGGGACAGGAGGTCGGTCACCGACACGGTGGCGGTGTCGGTCGTGGTGTCACCCGAGTCGCGGTAGACGGGATCGACGGTGAGCCCGAGCTTCGCGTCGTTGATGTCCTTGACGGCGAGTGCGACACCGGCCTCTTCGGGCGGGCCGAGGAAGGCGAGGGCGCCACTCTGGGGAAGGATCGTGCCGATCTTGAGAGTGAGGTTGCGGTCGCCGGCCTTGATGGCCTTCGCGTCTCCACTCGCAGCGGGCGTCTCCGATGCAGTCGGGGCAGCGGAATTGCTGCTGCATCCGGTGAGCAGAAGTGCGCTGACACCGACCATGGCGACGCCGGTGATGACTGCCCGGACTGAGCGGGAGGCCGAGGCCTTCGCGAATACGCTCATGTTGCTCCTTGGGAATAGGAAGTGAAAGGTCACAGCGATCGATTGACCGCCGTGCTGTCACATTATTGACAGGAATCGCGTGAAACAAGGCGACAGGGTTACATCCGTGTAACGCGACCCAAATCGTTACGATCGGCGGCCGGTGACACCCTCATAGGCGATCTGTTGCGTCTCGGCCAGCGCCGCCGCACATTCTCCCCAAGAGGCGCAGACCATAGGGCCCGAACTCACCCGGTCGAGGGCCGCCGCAATCGACGGCCCGCCGTCGTCGTCGGCCTGCACCGCTGCCAGCGCAGTGAGGATCACGCCGTCGTAGGCCTCGCCTCCGCCGGCCGTGCCCTCCATCTCCGGGTCCATGGTGCCAAGGCGCGCCGCGAACTCGTCGCCGGCGGCGAGCGGGGTGCCTCCGTTCGCGAACTGAGCGAGGGAGACCAGCGCCACCCGGGCGGCGGCCAGGGCGGATGCGACGTCCGGCGGCACCGGACTGGTCGCGTCCCAGAGCACGGCGTCGACGCCGCGGGCCAGGAGATCGGCCACGGCTCCCGGAGCGTCGCGGACTGAGTCCCGGTGCACGATCACGACGGGGTGGCCGAGCACCAGGCCCTGTTCGGAGATCTCCCTGGCAGCCAGTTCGGTGCCGGCGACCTGGGCTGCCCCGGAGGCGGCGGCGTCCCCCGTCATCGGGAACAGCGAGCCCAGCAACAGCGTGCCGTCACCGGATGCCGCCACCCGGGGCGCGACGCTGGGCGCGGCGGTGGCCGGGGCGGCCACGGTCGTCGGCGCGCAGCCCGCGACGGAGACGAGGAGCAGCCCGGCGAACGCGAGCGAGGCGGCGATGGTGCGACGGGGCATCCGGACTCCTTTCCCCGAGCGTAACGCGGGTCAGGCCGGTTCGAGGGACGCTCGCCGCGGCGCCCGCCCGCTGACGACCATGTCCGTGGTCAGGATGACCAGCGCCACCCAGACCAGGCCGAATCCGACCCAGCGTTCGGGCGGCATCGGTTCGTGCAGGATGAACACCCCGACCAGGAATTGCAGGATGGGCGCGATGAACTGGATCAGCCCCAGGTAGGTGAGCGGGAGACGCCGGGCCGCGGCGGCGAAGAAGAGCAGCGGCACGGCCGTGACGACGCCGGTGGTGAGGAGACCGACCGTGTGCCACGGCGAGATGGCTCCGAAGGTGAGCCCGGAGACGGCACCGACGACGATCAACTGCACGATCGCGATCGGGGCGAGCCAGATGGTTTCCAGGGTGAGTCCGGCCAGGGCGTCGACGCTGTGGCCGACGCGTTTCTTGATCAGCCCGTAGAAGCCGAACGAGAACGCGAGCACAAGGGAGATCCAGGGCAGCGAGCCGTAGCCGACGGTGAGCACGACCACGGCGGCGAGACTGATGCCCATGGCCATCCATTGCAGCGCCCGGAGCCTCTCGTGCAGCACCAGAACGCCGAGCAACACGGTCACGATCGGGTTGATGAAGTAGCCGAGCGCGGCCTCGACCACATGGCCCGACAGGGTTCCGAAGACGTAGGTCTGCCAGTTGACGAAGATCAGGATGCCGGCCAGGCCCATTGTCCAGACGATCCGCGGGCGGCGCAGCACCGCGAGGAACTGACCCCACTTCTTCGTGACCGTGATCAGCAGTGCGCAGAAGACCAGGGAGAACAGCACCCGCCACGCGACGACCTCGAACGCTCCGGTGGGGGCGAGCAGGAGGAAGTACAGCGGCAGCATCCCCCAGAGTCCGTAGGCGAGGACCGCGTAGATCAGCCCGGTGCTGTGCGCGCTCCGCTGCGGGCGTCCTGCTGCGATGTGGGTGTCCATGGTCTGCCCATCCTCCGGGACGGCCCCCGGAAACGACAAATCCCGGATGGCCAGGGCCATCCGGGATTTGCTGCGTGGTGCGTCTGACTAGCGGACGACGACCGCGAGCACGTCGCGGGCCGACAGCACGAGGAGATCCTCGCCACCGAACTTGACCTCGGTTCCGCCGTACTTGGAGTAGATCACCTTGTCGCCGACGGCGACGTCGAGCGGGATGCGGTTGCCGTTGTCGTCGATGCGGCCGGGGCCGACGGCGACGACTTCGCCCTCCTGGGGCTTTTCCTTGGCGGTGTCAGGAATGACCAGACCTGATGCGGTGGTCTGCTCTGCGTCGACCTGCTTGATGACGATGCGATCCTCGAGCGGCTTGATGGAGACCGACACGGTTGACCTCTTTCTTAGCTAAGACATAGTTAGCAGACTCACAGCGAGAGTGCTAAGTCGAGTTTAGGGCGCATCTGGCACTCACGCAACGTGAGTGCCAGATGCGCCCATGGTTGGTAGGTTTGCGGGATGGATCGCTCAGAGCTCGTCGAGCTGTTATCGCCGGACGGCTTGCGCCTGCTGGACTCCCTGCCGCCCTATGACCCGACGGGCGACGTCGTGCAGATGGTGAGTGACCTCCGCAAGGCCGGCCACGCCCCCGGCCTGGTCACCGCCGTGCTGAACCAGTCCCGGCTGCGTGCACGCGCCGTACCCAAGTTCGGAGAGTTCGCCGGGCGGATGCTGTTCACCGAGGCAGGCCTGGAGCAGGCAACCCGGTTGCGGGTGGCCGCACTGCACGCCGGCCGATTCGTCGGTGCCGCCCTGGCCCGCGTCGTCGACCTCGGGTGCGGGATCGGCGGCGACGCGATGGCCATGGCCGCGATGGACCTCGCGGTGACGGCGGTCGACAGCGACGAGGTGACCGCGACCGTCGCCAGCTTCAACCTTGCTCCGTTCCAGAACGCGGCGGTGGCGCACGGCGACGCCGAGACGTTCGATCTTTGCGGCTTCGACGCGGCCTGGCTCGACCCGGCCCGGCGCACCGCGGGCCACAACAACACGTCCCGTCTGACCCGTCCGGAGGACTACTCCCCCAACCTCGATTTCGTGTTCGGCCTGAGTGAGCGGATGCCGATCGGCGTCAAGCTCGGCCCGGGGCACGACCGCGACCTCATCCCCGCCGGCGCGGAGGCGCAGTGGGTGTCCGTCGATGGAAAACTGGTCGAGATGGGACTGTGGTTCGGCGCCCTGGCCCGCGACGGCATCCGCCGGTCGGCCCTGCTCCTGGACCGGGACGGAACCCACGAGCTGAACGCGCCCGCCGACAGCGAGGACGTGGAAGTGGGGGTGCTCGGTGACTATCTCTACGAGCCCGACGGTGCGGTCATCCGTGCCCGGCTGATCGGCGATCTCGCCCGCTCGCAGGGCGCCCTCATGTTGAGCGAGGGAATCGCCTACCTCACCTCCGCCGTCCTGCGCCCGACCCCGTTCGCCACGGCCTTCCGGGTGCTCGAGGTGCTGCCGTTCGACGAGAAGAAGCTCCGTCTGGCGCTACAGGAACGCCGGATCGGCACGCTGGAGATCAAGAAACGCGGCGTGGACGTCGACCCGGCCACGCTGCGCACCCGGTTGCGGCTGAAGGGATCCGAATCGGGCACCCTCGTGCTCACCCGGGTCGCCGGTCAGCGCGTTGCACTGCTCGTGGAGCGTGTGCGCACACTGGCCTGAGCAGCCGGCCGAGGCCGTTCGGCGGCCCGGAGTCAGTACGCGATCGTCAGTACGCGATCCGGCCCAGGGCCTGGCTGATGATCACGCACCAGCCGATCACGATCGCCAGGCCGGCGAGACCGGAGACCAGCCCCCAGACCCACAGTGCGCCGCCGAGGCGTTCGGACCGGCGCGCCATGATCGCCAGCACGACGGCGGCCAGCGAGAGCGGCGCACCCCAGACACCGAACAGGGCGACGAGCAGTCCGGCCAGTCCGAATGTGAGCGCTGCGACGGAGAGCCCCCGCCCACCCTCACGCGATTGCAGCTCGGTGTCGGTGTAGACGTAGGGGACCCATTCGGTGGGCGCGGTGACGGTCGACTCGTAGTCCAGTTCGCCGTCGACCGTTCCTCGCGGTCGCGTGAGGTCGAGCCGGAAGTCACCGCGTCCGGTGGGCGGGGCGGGCTGGTCCCCGTCCGGGCGTTCGGCCTCCATGGAGCGGTTCAGTAGCTGTATCCGGTGTTCGGGATGTTGGCGAAGACGACGGCCCAGATGACGATGCTCAGCAGTGCGAGGGCAACGCCGATCGCCCCGGTGATGATTCCGGTCAGCCAGAAACCCTTCGCGCGGGGTTCCTTGGTGCGCCCGAGGAACCCGAGCACGACGGCCGCCGCGGGAATGAACAGACCGAAGATGCCGCCGGCGATCGGGATGAACACCACCGGGGAGCCGAGGATTCCGATGATTCCGGCGACGAGCGCCAGGATGCTGAGAATCGGCTGTTTGGTGGCGGGCCGCCCCGGATAGGGAGCATACGGCGCACCGGAGGCCGGCGGCGGGCTGCCGTAGGGCGGCGGGCTGCCGTAGGGCGGCGGGGCGGCAGGACCGGCACCGTAGCCGGGCGGCGGCGGCGTCGCGGCCGGGCCCGCACCGTAGCCGGGCGGGGGTGTGGCTGAGGCGTAGGCGGGCGCGACCGGCGGCGCGGCTGACGTGTTCGGGAAGTCGGGAACCTGCGGGACCTCAGGCACGTGCGGGACATCCGGCACCTGCGGTACCTCCGGCACGTGCGGCACCCCCGAGAGGCCTGGAGTATTCGAATCGCTCATGAGCAATTTCCTTTCCACATCTTTCATTCCGAACCGCGGCCTCGCCGCGGCAAGATCAGTAGCCGGAAATGGAGCCGTCGTTGACCGCGGCGGCGATGACCACGAACCAGACGATGATGACGATGATGGTCGCCAGAACGCCGAGATAGCCGAGGACGAGGCCTCCGATGGCCAGGCCGCGGCCCTTCTCACCGGTCTTCTTGATCTGGCTCAGGGCGATGTGCCCGGTGATGATCGCGACGAGGGAGATGAAGAACGCCGACACGAGCGAGACGATCGCCAGCACGTTGTACTTGTCGGAGGGCGCCTGGGCGTAAGGCTGCGCGTAGGCGCCGCCCTGACCGTAGGCGGGCGCGGCCGGGGCTCCGTAGGCCGGGGCGGCGGGCGGCTGGTAGATCGGCGGCTGGTTGGTCGGGGGCGGGGTCACCGGCGGCAGGTTCGGGTCGGTCATGTCATGCACTCCTTCAGGAAGTGGGTCGTGTGGCGGTGCCATAGTGGCAGCGCGGGCCGCGCGGTGTCAACGTGTGTGACGAACCGGGTCCCACTCGCCCAGAATATCCCTTTCCGCAAGGAACCTCGGATGAGACGGGATTTCAGACCTGGATCTCCGAGACCGGCAGTGTTGAGTCCGCCCCGAACTCGAGCGACGAGGGCTCGTGCCCGGCCATGATGAGCTGAGCGCCGAGGGCGGCGATCATGGCGCCGTTGTCGGTGCAGAGCGACAGGGGCGGGATTCGGAGGGCGATGCCGGCGGCATCCGTGCGCTCCACGGCCACCTGGCGCAGACGGGCGTTGGCTATCACTCCGCCGCCGAGCAGCAGCCGCGGAACCTCGAAGTCGACACAGGCGGCAACGGCCTTGGTCAGCAGGATGTCCACGACAGCCTCGCGGAAGCTGGCCGCCACGTCGGCGATCGGCACGGGTTCGCCCGCATCCTGCCGCTGCTCGACCCACCGGGCCACCGAGGTCTTCAGTCCGGAGAAGGAGAAGTCGTAGCGGTGCCTGGCCATGTCCTTGGTCTGGCTGAGGCCGCGCGGGAACCGGATGGCCGCGGGGTTGCCCTCCAGCGCGGCCCGGTCGATCTGCGGGCCGCCGGGGTAGGGCAGACCCAGGATGCGGGCGACCTTGTCGAACGCCTCCCCCGCCGCGTCGTCGATGGTCTCACCGAGGAGTTCGACATCGGAGACGAGGTCGCGCACGAGCAGCAGGGACGTGTGCCCGCCGGAGACGAGGAGCGCGATTGTCGGGTACTCGAGCGGAGCACCGGTCTGGTCGTCGTCGATGCGCAGCAGGTCTGCCCCGACGTGCCCGACCAGGTGGTTGACCGCGTAGATCGGTTTGCCGAGTGAGATCGCCAGGGCCTTGGCCGCCCCGACGCCGACCATGAGCGCTCCGGAGAGACCGGGGCCGCAAGTCACGGCGACCGCGTCGATCTCGGCCAGGCTGATGCCCGCCTCGGCGGTCGCCGCGCGGATCGCCGGCACGAGCTCCTCGAGGTGGGCACGGGCGGCGACCTCCGGCACGACGCCCCCATAGCGGGCGTGTTCGTCCATCGAGGAGGCGATCGTGTTGGAGAGCAGGGTGGTGCCGCGCACGATTCCGATCCCGGTCTCGTCGCAGGAGGTCTCGATCCCGAGTACCAGCGGGTTGGTGCGATTCATTCGGTCGCCTCCGGGCGTTCGGGTTCCGAGGGCACGGCCGGGGCCATCTCCGGGGCCGTCAACCGCACCCGCATCACCAGGGCGTCGACATTGTCGGGCTGGTAGTAGCCGCGGCGCACGCCGAGCTCTTCGAAGCCGAGCCGGCGGTAGACCCGCTGGGCCCCCGGGTTGTCGGCGCGCACCTCGAGGAAGACCTCGCGGGCGCCGCGCTTGCGGGCCTCGATGAGCAGGGTCTGGACGAGCGTGCGCCCGAGGCCGTGCCCCCTGGCTTCCTCGGTGACCGCGATCGTCTGGATGTCGCCCTCCGTCGCCCCGCGGGGTGCCTGCAGGCCGGCGTAGGCGTCGATCTGGGTGGGAGCGTCGGGCGGGAACGCCACCAGGTAGTAGCAGTCCGGGTCGGTGACGTCCCTGTTCATGGCTTCCCTGGACCAGGCGTCGTTCTCGAAGATGCGGGTTTCGAGCGCCATGATGGCGTCGACGTCGTCGCGGGTGGCCCGCCGCAATTGCCAGGTCACGTCAGCTCACCCGTTTCGGACCGGTGGACATGGTGACGTCCGGCGACCGCAGGTAGAGCGCTTCGTCGGCGGCGAAGGCGCGCTGGTGGGCCCAGCTGAGCTCGGCGACCAGCCCCAGCTCGCCGGCGGACACCGTCGCCGCGTCGAAACGGGGCAACCCGGCGTGGGCCCAGTCGGGCTCCTGCAGCACGGCCGGCTTCGCCACCCCGGGCGGGTCGATGCGGATCGGCAGGCCGACGGCATCCGCCCCGCTGTACGCGGACCAGTTCACCTCGCGGCGTCGCGCGTCGGTGACCACGACGAGGCCGCCGGCATGGCCGGCCCGGTAGCGTCCGAAGGCGATGGCGTCGTGGCTGACGATCGGCACGAACGGTTTGCCGGCGCCGAGGGCGAAGACACGCGCGGCGGCGATCCCCACCCGCAGCCCCGTGAACGGGCCGGGGCCCATTCCGCCGGCGACCGCGGAGAGGTGGCCGACTGTGACGCCGGCGGCGGCGAGGCAGTCTGCGATCAGCCGGCCGACCACCTCGGCGTGGCGCATGGTGTCGTCGGTGCCGAGTTCGGCGATGATACCGCGCTCGAGGTCGACGACGGCGACACTCGTGCCGGCGGAGGTATCGATGGCGAGAAGCACCTCACCAGCCTATTCGCTGAGCCGCGCGTCCCTGGCCTCTCCGGCGGCGGCGGGTTCGAATCCGGCGGCCCCCGCCCAGCGCGGACCGTGTGGCGTGATCGTAACCGTGCGGGGCTCGTCGAGGTCGAGCCCGTCGTCGTCGAGGCCGGATGGCGCGGCCTGCGACGCCCCGAGCGGGCGCTCGATCTCGATGTCCAGCCACGATTCGGTGATGCCGTCGAGCATGCCGCGGCCCCACTCGACGACGACGATCGAGTTCGGGAAATCGATGTCGAGGTCGTCGAGTTCGACGGCGCTCGCCAGGCGGTAGGCGTCGACGTGCACGAGGGGCGGGCCGCCGACCGTGCTGGGATGCGTGCGGGCGAGCACGAAGGTCGGGCTGGTGACGGAGCCGCGAACCCGCAGACCGACGCCCAGGCCGCGGGTGAAGGTGGTCTTCCCCGCTCCGAGCGGCCCGGTGAGCACGACCAGGTCGCCGGCCCGCAGCCGGCCGGCAAGGGCGGCGCCGAAATCGTGCATTCCGTCGGCGTCGGGGATCACGGTGCGCACGAGGCCGATCAACCCTCCGTGCCGGGCTGGGCAGCCTCTCCCGGCTGCCGGTAGCTGCGTGGAACGCGGTGCCCGATCCGGGTCACGATCTCGTAGTTGATGGTGCCGGCGGCGTCCGCCCAGTCGGTGGCGCTCGGCGCGCCGGCCCCGGGGTCGCCGAACAGCACCACCTCGTCGCCGACGGCGACGTTCACCTGGCCGACGCTCACCACGAACTGGTCCATCGCGATCCGGCCGACGATCGGATGCGTGCGGCCGCCGATCCGCACGGTCGCGGCGCCGGACGCCTGCCTGGGCACCCCGTCGGCGTAGCCGAGGGGGACGAGGGCGATGTTGCCGTCTTCGGGCGCCCGCCAGAGGTAGTCGTAGGAGACCCCGGCGCCGGCGGCGACCCGGCGCACGGCGGCGACTCTCCCGCGCAGGGTCATCGCGGGGACGAGACCCAGGTCGTGCGAGTCCTGGTCCTCGAACGGCGACAACCCGTACAGGCCGATGCCGATCCGCACCATCGAGAACCGCGCTGCCGGCAACCGGAGCGCGGCGGCCGTCGAGGCGAGGTGGATCAGGCTCGGGGTCAGTCCGGCGACGGCGGCCAGCCGCACGCCGCGCTCGAACCGGCCGACCGCATCCGCGTCGTCGGACGGGGACGCGTTCGAGAGGTGGCTGAAGAGACCGCGCACGCGGAGCAGTCCGGCCCGCTCCAACCCGGCGGCCAGCGCGAACACGTCGGCCCAGTCCGGTTCGTGCACGCCGTTGCGGTTGAGCCCGGTCTCGAGTTTGAGCTGAACCGAGGCCGTGCGGCCGAGGGCCGCCGCGGCATCCGCCGCCTGCCGCAGCTGGCGTTCCGACGACAGGCCGAGGTCGATGTCCTGGCTGATCGCCGCCCTGAAGTCGACGTCAGGGTCGTGCAGCCAGGCGAGGATGGGCGCGTCAATGCCGCCGGCGCGCAATTGGAGCGCCTCGTCGACGTCGGCGACCCCGAGCCAGTCCGCCCCGGCGGCGAGCGCCGTGCGGGCGACCGGCAGTGCGCCATGGCCATAGGCGTTCGCCTTCACCACCGCCATCAGGTGCGGAGTGCCGATCAGGGTGCGCAGGTGGGCGACGTTGGCGGCGATCGCGCCGAGGTCGATGACCGCCTCCCGGAAGCCCGTCACGAGAAGACGCCCGCCATGAGGACGCACGTCATGAGTCGCCCTCGGCGACCACGAAGGCGCAGGCCACGCCGGCGTCGTGCGTCATCGTCAGGTGGACCGTGCTGATCCTCCGCGCCCGCAGCGCCTCGGCCACTCCGCCGGTGAGGTGGAAGCCGGGGTTGCCGTGTTCGTCGGCGACGACCTCCATATCCTGCCAGGTTGCCCCCGCGCTGTCGCCGAGGGCCTTGATCAGCGCCTCCTTGGCGGCGAACCGGGCGGCCAGCGAATGCACCGGCAGCTCGCGTTCGGCGGCAGTGAACAGCCGCGGCACCAGTCCGGGCGTGCGCAGCACCTGGCGTTCGAAGCGGGCGAGGTCGACGATGTCGACCCCGATGCCTCGAATCATGCGACGACCTCGCCCATCCCGTTCCCGACGACCGCTACTCGACCGTGACGGACTTCGCCAGGTTGCGCGGCTGGTCCACGTCCAGGCCCTTGACCGTGGCCAGCTCCATCGCGAAGATCTGCAACGGGATCACGGCCAGGAGCGGCTCGAACAGCGGTGCGGCCAGCGGGATCCGGATGACGGTGTCCGCGTAGGGCAGCACCGCCACGTCGCCCTCTTCGGCGATCGCGATGATCCGGGCACCGCGGGCGCGGATCTCCTGGATGTTGGAGACGACCTTCGGGTGCAGGTGCGCCGAGCCGCGGGGGCTCGGCACGATCACGAAGACCGGCTGGCCGGGCTCGATCAGGGCGATCGGGCCGTGCTTGAGCTCTCCGGCGGCGAAACCCTCCGCGTGGATGTACGCGAGCTCCTTGAGCTTGAGCGCACCCTCGAGGGCGATCGGGAAGCCGACGTGGCGGCCGAGGAAGAGCACCGCGCGGGTGTCCGCCATCCAGCCGGCCAGTTCGTGCACGACGGATTCCTGGAGCAGGGTGGTGGCGATCTTCTCGGGGATGGCCTGGAGTTCGCGGACCTGTTCGGCCGACTCGGCGGCGGTGAGGCTGCCGCGCACGCGGGCCAGGTGCAGCCCGAAGAGGTAGAGCGCAGCGATCTGGGCGGTGAAGCCCTTCGTCGATGCGACGGCAACCTCAGGGCCGGCGTGCGTGTAGATCACGGCGTCGGATTCGCGCGGGATGGTGGCACCCTGGGTGTTGCAGATGGAGATGGCCTTGGCGCCGCCCTCCCGGGCGTACTTGACCGCCATCAGCGTGTCCATGGTCTCGCCGGACTGGCTGATCGAGATGACCAGGGTCTCCGGGCTGAGCACCGGGTCGCGGTAGCGGAACTCGTGGCTGAGCTCCACGTCCACCGGGACCCTGGTCCACTTCTCGATCGCGTATTTGGCGACGTAGCCGGCGTTGGCCGCGGTGCCGCAGGCGACGATGATGATCCGGCGGATGCCGGCGAGCACGTCATCGCCGAAACCGGTCAGCTCGGGCACGACGGCCTGGCCCTCGTGGATACGCCCGCGGAGGGTGTTGGCCACGGCATCCGGCTGCTCGGAGACCTCCTTGGCCATGAAGCTGGACCAGCCGCCCTTTTCGGCCGCCGACGCATCCCAGGCGATGTCGAACTCCTCGATGTCAACCGGGGTGCCGTCGAAGTCGGTGACGGTGACCAGGTCAGGGGTGATCGTGACGATCTGGTCCTGGCCGACGGCCACGGCCCGGCGGGTGTACTCGACGAAGGCGGCGACGTCGGAGCCGAGGAAGTTCTCCCCGTCGCCGAGGCCGATCACGAGCGGGGAGTTGCGGCGGGCGCCGACGACGACTCCGGGCTGGTCCTGGTGCACGGCAAGCAGGGTGAAGGCCCCGTCGAGGCGGGAGACGACCGACCGGAAGGCCTCGCCGAGGTCGCCGAGCCGCTGGTATTCGCGTCCGAGCAACACTGCGGCAACCTCGGTGTCGGTCTCGCTCTCGAAGTCGAAGCCCTCGGCGATGAGCTCGTCCTTGAGGACGGCGAAGTTCTCGATGATGCCGTTGTGGATCAGGGCGAGCTTGCCGTTGTCGCCCAGGTGAGGGTGCGCGTTCGCGTCGGTCGGGGCGCCGTGGGTGGCCCAGCGGGTGTGGCCGATGCCGGTGCGACCGTTGTTGATCGGGTGGGCCTCCAGCTCCCCGGCCAGCACGGCCAGCTTGCCGGCGCGCTTGGCAGTGTTGAGCACACCGTCAGCGTCGATGACGGCGATGCCCGCCGAGTCGTACCCTCGGTACTCCAGGCGCCGCAGCCCTCCCATCAGAACCTCGACGCTTTTATCTTCTCCGACATATCCCACGATTCCGCACATGGACCCGATTTTAGTCGGACTAAGCTTGGGGAAATGTCCGATCCGGTTGCGAGCCCCTGGAAGAACGGCCATGGAACCCCGTTCGTCGAGCTCGACCGGGCCGACTGGGCCGCTCTCGCCCCCACGACGATGCTGCCGCTCCGGGAGACGGAGATCGTGCAGCTGCGGGGCCTCGGCGAACCGCTCGACCTCAGTGAGGTGACGGATGTCTACCTTCCCCTGAGCCGGCTGCTCAACCTCTACGCCGCAGGAGCCAGGCAGCTGCACCGGGCCACCAGCGACTTCCTCGGCGAGCGGGCGCAGCGCACGCCGTTCGTGATCGGCGTCGCCGGATCCGTCGCGGTCGGCAAGTCCACCATCGCCCGCCTGCTGCGGGAACTCCTCGCCCGGTGGGAGGACACCCCCCGGGTGGAACTCGTGACCACCGACGGTTTCCTCTTCCCCAATGCCGAACTGGGCCGGCGCGGCCTGATGGACCGCAAGGGATTCCCTGAATCGTACGACCGGCGCGCTCTGCTCCGCTTCGTGGCCGCGGTCAAGAGCGGCGCCGCCGAGGTGCGGGCCCCGTTCTACTCGCATCTGAGCTACGACATCGTTCCGGACGCCCAGATCGTGGTCCGCCAGCCCGACATCCTGATCGTCGAAGGTCTCAATGTGCTCCAGCCTCCGGGGCCGGGGCACGGGCTGTCGGTCAGCGACCTGTTCGACTTCACCGTGTTCGTCGACGCCCGCACCCAGGACATCGCCCGCTGGTACGAGGAGCGCTTCCTGAAGCTCCAACGGGGAGCTTTCACAAACCCGAAGTCGTACTTCCACCGCTTCTCCACGCTGACCGAGGCCGAGGCGCGCAGTCGGGCCCGGTCGATCTGGACCGAGATCAACGAGCCCAACCTGGTGCACAACATCCGCCCGACCCGGTCACGGGCGACTCTCGTGCTGCGAAAAGACCCCAACCACGCCGTCTCGAAGGTGCTCCTGCGCAAGGTGTGACTCGCCCCCGCGGTAACTCGCACCGGCGCTCGTGGACTCAGGCTCGGCGGGGACGTTCGCGGCAGCGGGTCCGGTCGCTCAGAGGGCCAGGCACTCCCGCACGACGTCGGCCAGGGCGTGCGCCAGCCGGTCGGCGGTCGCCTGGTCGGCAGCCTCGACCATGACGCGCACCATCGGTTCGGTGCCCGACGGGCGCAGCAGCACCCGCCCGGTCTCGCCGAGTTCGGCCTCGGCCGCGAGCACCGCGGAGGCGATCGTGTCGTCCTCACCCAGCGCGTGGTGGTCCACGCCGCGCACGTTCACCAGGATCTGCGGGTAGACCGTCATCACGGATGCCAGTTCGGCGAGGGTCTTGCCCGTGCGCGCCATCTCGGCAACGAGGTGCAGGCCGGTGAGGATTCCGTCACCGGTGGTGGCGAACTTGGTCATGATCACGTGACCGGACTGCTCGCCGCCCAGGGAGAGATCGTGTTCGTTGAGCGCTTCGAGCACGTACCGGTCGCCGACCTTGGTCTCGATCATGCGGATGTCGTTGGCCGCCATGGCCTTGCGCAGGCCGAGATTGCTCATCACCGTGGCGACGAGGGTACGGTCCTTGAGCACGCCGCGCTCGGCCATCGACACCGCGAGGATCGCCATGATCTGGTCACCGTCGACGATGTTGCCGTCGCGGTCCACCGCGAGGCACCGGTCGGCGTCG
Source organism: Cryobacterium mannosilyticum (assembly GCF_004402705.1). Taxonomy (NCBI): domain Bacteria; kingdom Bacillati; phylum Actinomycetota; class Actinomycetes; order Micrococcales; family Microbacteriaceae; genus Cryobacterium; species Cryobacterium mannosilyticum. The sequence goes on from NZ_SOFM01000021.1 coordinate 26,156, forward strand.
CCGTCATGCGCGATGCCGATGTCGGCTCCGCTGGCGAGCACGGCGGCGGCGAGGTTGTCGAGGTGGGTCGAGCCGACGCCGTCGTTGATGTTGAGACCGTCGGGGTCGGCGCCGATCACGGTCAGGCGCGCGCCGGCATCCGTGAAGACCTGCGGCGAGACGCCGGCGGCGGCGCCGTGGGCGCAGTCGAGCACGACGTGGATGCCGTCGAGGCGGTTCGGCAGGGTGCTGAGAAGGTGCACGACGTACCGGTCCTCGGCATCGGCGAACCTGCGGATGCGGCCCACGTCACCGCCGATCGGCGTGAGGTTGGGTCCCGCGAGGTGTTCCTCGATCCGGTCCTCGACGTCGTCGGGGAGCTTGGTGCCACCGAAGGCGAAAATCTTGATCCCGTTGTCGGGAGCGGCGTTGTGGGAGGCGGAGATCATCACGCCGAAGTCGGCGCCGATGTCCGATATCAGGAATGCGGCGGCGGGCGTCGGGATGACGCCGGCGTCGAGAACGTCCACCCCGGAGCTGGCCAGGCCTGCTGCGACGGCGGCGGAGATGAACTCGCCGGAAATGCGGGGGTCGCGGGCGAGCACCGCCACGGGGCGGCGGCCTTCCGCGAGACGCAGCCTGGCGCGGCGGCCCTGGGTGAGTACCGCCGCACTGGCCTGCGCGAGTGAGAGGGCCAGGCCAGCCGTGAGATCACGGTTGGCCAGGCCCCGAACACCGTCGGTACCGAATAGTCGAGGCATCTGGTACCGGCTATCGAGTTAGCGCTTGGAGAACTGAGGCGCCTTACGGGCCTTCTTGAGTCCGGCCTTCTTGCGCTCCTTGACGCGGGCGTCACGGTTGAGGAAGCCGGCCTTCTTCAGGATGGCACGGTTGTTCTCTTCGTCGATCTGGTTCAGCGAACGTGCGATGCCGAGACGCAGGGCGCCGGCCTGGCCGGACGGGCCACCACCGGTGATGCGGGCGATGACGTCGTAGCTGCCGATGAGGTCGAGCACCTTGAACGGGTCGTTGATCAGCTGCTGGTGCAGCTTGTTCGGGAAGTAGTCCCCGAATTCGCGGCCGTTCACCGTGATGGTGCCCGAGCCGGGAACGATGCGCACGCGGGCGATGGCCTGCTTGCGACGTCCCACGGCTGCGCCGGGAACGTTGAGGATGGCGCGGGGCGCCTTGGTTGCGGTCTCGGCGGGAGTCTCGGTCGAGTAGCTCTCCGGAGCCTGGTCAATCTGGTCTGCGATCTTCGCCACGATGTAGTGAATCCTTTTTTCTTAGAGTCGAGAAGTCTGGTGGCCGGCGCTACTGAGCGACCTGGGAGAGGGTGTACGGCTTCGGCTGCTGGGCAGCGTGCGGGTGCTCCGGGCCGGCGTAGACCTTCAGCTTGGCCAGCTGGGCGCGGCCGAGCGTGTTCTTCGGCAGCATGCCACGGATGGCCTTTTCCACTGCACGGGTCGGGTGCTTCTCGAGCATCTCCGAGTAGTTGGTGGCCGTGAGGCCGCCCGGGTAACCGGAGTGGCGGTACGCCATCTTCAGGTCGAGCTTCTTGCCGGTGAGGGCGATCTTCTCGGCGTTGATGATGATGACGAAATCGCCCATGTCCATGTGGGGAGAGAACGTTGCCTTGTGCTTTCCACGGAGGAGAACGGCGGCGTGGCTGGCAAGACGACCGAGAACGATGTCTGTGGCGTCGATGACGACCCAGTCGTGCTGGACTTCGCTTGCCTTGGGAGTGTAAGTGCGCGTCACTATTGAGCTGCTTTCTTGTTCGAACGGAGGTGTTCGTGAATCCCGCTCCGGGTGTGTTCCAAATCTGGGAACACGATCGATGGAGGGCTCACGTTCGTGTGCCTGGCTGCAACGCACAGACACCAAAGATCAATAGTAGTGGCCCCGGCCACCGGAGCGCAATTCCCCGTCGGCGGACGGCGCCTATTCCGTGTCGTCGATGAGTTCGCGGCGCGCCCTGGTCTCCCGGGCCCGGGCCGCGAGCTGCTCGTCGGCAGGGTAGGCGACCTCCATCAGAGTCAGCCCCTGCGGCGGCATCACCTTGAATTCGCTGGTCCTGGCCCGCTCGATCCGGAGGTCGACCAGCCGGTCCCCGGCCAGCCGGCCCTCGCCGACGGCGACGCAGGCGCCGACCAGGGCCCGCACCATGCTGTGGCAGAAGGCGTCTGCCTGCACGGATGCGACGAGCACGCCGTCCGGATCCCGTCGCCAGTGGAACTCCTGCAGGGTGCGGATGGTCGTCGCGCCCGGGCGCGGCTTGCAGTAGGTGGCGAAGTCGTGCAGGCCGATCAGCGTCGCCGCGGCTTCCGCCATCTTGTCCCCATCGAGCCGGAACCCGTGCCAGGTGGTGCGGAACCGTTGCAGCGGGTCGTGGCCGAGAACGGAATCCGCGATCCGGTACTCGTACCGCCGCCACAGGGGCGAGAAGCGCGCGTCGAAGCCGGGTGGGGCGATGCTCGAGGACTTGAGCACGATCTCGGGCTGGGTGACGAGGATGCCGCTCAGCCGCCGCTGCACCATCACCGCGAGCGGCGTCGGCGGGCGCCCCTTGCCGCGGCTGACCCGCACGAGACTGTCCGCCTGCTCCGCGTTCAGGTCGAAGTGCGCGACCTGCCCGGCGGCGTGCACCCCGGCATCCGTTCTCCCCGCGACGGTCAGGACAGGGGTCGGCGGGTGACTGTGCAGGATGCCGGCGAGCCCCGCCTCGATCTGGCCCTGCACGGTGCGCAGGCCCGGCTGGGTGGCCCACCCGGACATGCCGGTGCCGTCGTAGGCGATATCGAGCCTGATCCGGGTCGTTTCCGGCGGAAGGGTCTCGTCGAACACCGGGGGAAGAATCACGGAGGTAAGTGTATGGGCCGGGCCGGGTTATCGTTGAACCCGGACAGCGTCCGCTCCCGCCATGAATCCCAGTCGCCCCAACCCCACAGTCGCTCGCCCGGACTCCGTGGGCACGGCGCCGAAGCGCCTGGCCGGGCTGGACGGGCTGCGCGGGATAGCGGTCACCCTGGTGGCGGTCTACCACTTCTTCCCGGCCGCTTTGCCCGGCGGGTTCGTCGGCGTCGACGTCTTCTTCGTGATCAGCGGTTTCCTGATCACCGGGCTCCTGATCGCCGAGCACCGGCGCACGGGCAGGTTCGCCCTCCGCCGGTTCTGGCAGCGGCGGGCACTGCGCCTACTGCCGCCGCTGGTCCCCCTGGTCCTGGTGGCCTGCACCGCCGCCTGGCTCATCGGCGGGGACGTGCTGGTCGGGCTCGGCTGGCAGGTGCTCGGCGCGCTGACCTTCGGCTACAACTGGGTGTCGATCGCCGGGTCGACGAGCTACTTCGACACCGCCCAGCCCGAACTGTTCCGCAACCTGTGGTCGCTCGCGGTGGAGGAGCAGTTCTACCTGGTCTGGCCGTTCGTGCTCTTCGCCGTGCTTCTGATCCGCGGCCCCTGGCGCCGCGTGGCCCTGGTCGGCGGGCTCGCCGCGGCCGCCATGCTGTGGATGGCGGTGCTGTACCATCCGGGGAGCGACCCGACCCGGGTGTACTACGGCTCGGATACCCACAGCTTCGGTCTCTTCGCGGGTGCCGCCCTCGCGCTCCTGCTCGCCCCCGGCGCACCGGCGACGCCACTCCCCCGGCTCCGGGCGGTCCTCGGCCGGGCACGGCCGTGGCTGGGACTGACCGCCTTCGCCGGGCTCCTCGCCGCGGCCTGGGCGCTGCCCGCGACCGGGGCCGTGACCTACCGGGGCGGACTGGTCGCGGTCAGCCTGCTCAGCACTATCGTCGTCTGGGCCGCGGTCCGCGGCCGCCGGTTCGGACCGTCCCTCGATGTGGTGCCCCTGCGCTACCTCGGCGAGCGGTCGTACGGCATCTACCTCTGGCACTGGCCCGTGCTCGTGCTGGTGCAGGTGGCGTGGCCCGCGGCCGCCGGGCCCGCTGGGTTGGCGGGGTTGCCGGCCGGACTCTTCGCGGGGATCGTTGCCGGGGCGCTCACCCTGTCGGCGGCGGCGGCGTCTTATCGCTGGCTGGAGCGACCCGTCCGGGCCTCTGGGGTGCGGGCCGGCATCCGTCGGCTGTCCGCCGCAGCGTCCGGCTCGGTCCCGCGGCGCGCACTCGTGGCCGTCGGCATGGTCGCCTCGCTGCTCGTCGTCGGAGGCACGGCGGCGGCGCTGGTCACCGCGCCCCGCGAGACCAGCGCGCAGCAGGAGATCGACCGCGGGCAGAGGGCGATGGATGCCGCGGCCGCGGCCGCGGTCGCCGCCAGGCGCGCCGCCGACTCCAGTCACCGGCCGCTGCCCGGCGGCAGCATGATCACCGCGGTGGGCGACTCGGTGATGCTGGCGTCCGCCCCCGAGCTGCAGACCAGCTTCCCGGGGATCTCCATCGATGCCGCGGTGAACCGGGGCATGCGCTCCGCACCCGGCATCCTCGCCGCCCTCGACCAGGCCGGCACCCTGCGCTCGGTCGTCGTCATCGGGCTCGGCACGAACGGGCCGATCGACGAGGATGAGCTCGCCGCGATCCAGGCCGTGACCGGACCGAATCGGCAGTTGATCATGGTCAACGCCTTCGCCGAGCGAGACTGGACTGCCGGCGTCAACGCCACCCTGGCCGACTTCTCCGCCCGGTATCCGCTCGTGGAACTGGCCGACTGGCACGATGCGATCGCGCCGCGCTCCGACGTGCTCGCCGAAGACAACATCCACCCGGGACCGACCGGCGGGCAGATCTACGCCGACACCATCTCCTCGGCGATCCGGCTCCTCGCCACCCACCCGCCGCGCGGACCGCTCGACGTCTACCGCCTAGGCGAGTAATCGGCCGGCCTCGCCCGTTCCTCCCCCGGCTTCCCGATTCCGCCGCCGAACTGTGAGTTCGGCACCGCTTCGGGCCGCCGAAAAACAGGTGCGCAGCTCACAGTTCGGCGAGGTGTACCCGGGGCGGATGAGGCTTTTGGGCATGGAAAAAGGGGCCCGACCTGAGTCGGACCCCTTTCAGATAAGCAAAGAGCTCGCGCTTACTTGGCTTCCTCAGCGTCGGCCGGGGCAGCGGCGTCGGCTTCAACGACCTCGACCGGTGCGGCGTCGGCTTCAACGACCTCGACCGGGGCAGCCTCTTCAGCGACAGGCTTCGCGGCCTTGGCGGAGGAGGACTTCTTGACCTTCGGGGTCAGCGGCTCGAGGACGAGCTCCATCTGGACCATCGAGGCGTTGTCGCCCTTGCGGAAGCCGAGCTTCGTGATGCGGGTGTAGCCGCCCTCGCGAAGTGCAACCTGCGGCGCGATCTCGGTGAAGAGTTCGTGCACGACGGTCTTGTCGCCGATGGTGGCGAGGACGCGACGACGGGCGTGCAGGTCGCCCTTCTTCGCGAACGTGATCAGTCGCTCGGCAACCGGACGCAGGCGCTTGGCACGGGTCTCGGTCGTCTTGATCGACTTGTGGGTGAACAGGGACGCGGCCAGGTTGGCGAGCATCAGGCGCTCGTGGGCCGGTCCGCCGCCGAGGCGGGCTCCCTTAGTGGGCGTAGGCATTGGTAATCTCCAGTATCAAAAGTCGAAAGTCAGTCTGAGCGACTGCTTTAGATGGTTTCTTCGTCGTAGCCGCTGTAGAAGTGGGCGCCGTCGAATCCGGGCACCGAGTCCTTGAGCGACAGGCCGAGCTCTACGAGCTTGTCCTTGACCTCATCCACCGACTTCTGACCGAAGTTGCGGATGTTCATCAGCTGGGTCTCCGAGAGGGCGACCAGTTCGCTGACGTTGTTGATGCCTTCACGCTTGAGGCAGTTGTACGAACGAACCGACAGATCGAGGTCTTCGATCGGAATCGACAGTTCGGTCGACAGCACGGCGTCGACCGGCGCGGGGCCGATTTCGATGCCCTCAGCGGCGGTGTTCAGCTCGCGGGCCAGACCGAACAGCTCGGTCAGCGTGCGACCGGCGGATGCGATGGCGTCGCGAGGCGAAATCGCCGACTTGGTCTCCACGTCGACGACGAGGCGGTCGAAGTCGGTGCGCTCACCGGCACGAGTTGCCTCGACACGGTAGGTCACCTTGAGCACGGGCGAGTAGATCGAGTCGACCGGGATCTGGCCGGCCTCTGAGTACTCGTTGCGGTTCTGGGTGGCCGACACGTAGCCACGGCCACGCTCGATGGTCAGTTCGAGTTCGAACTTCGCCTTGTCGTTCAACGTGGCGATGACCAGCTCGGGGTTGTGCACCTCGACCCCGGCCGGAGCCGAGATGTCAGCGGCGGTGACCTGGCCGGAACCCTGCTTGCGCAGGTACGCGGTGATCGGCTCGTCGTGCTCGCTGGAGATGACGAGACCCTTGATGTTCAGGATGATCTCGGTGACATCTTCTTTGACACCGGGAACGGTGCTGAACTCGTGCAGCACACCGTCGATCCGGATGCTGGTGACAGCGGCTCCCGGGATCGAGGACAGCAGGGTGCGGCGCATCGAGTTGCCGAGGGTGTAACCGAAACCAGGCTCGAGAGGTTCGATGACGAACCTGGATCGGAACTCCGAAATGTTCTCTTCGGTGAGCGTGGGGCGCTGTGCGATAAGCACTATTGATTCCTTTCGGCTAAGTGTCCGCTATATGACACTTGCGTGGCGAGGTATTGAGTGTGAAAGAAAACGGTGACCTGGCAGCGACAGGCTCGAGTCCGAGCCTGTCGCTGCCAGGGTGGCGGTGATCGAGCCGGTCGAAAGCTCGACGAACTCGATCACCGCGAGGGAGTTAGACCCGGCGACGCTTGGGCGGGCGGCATCCGTTGTGAGCCTGGGGCGTCACATCGTTGATCGAACCGACCTCGAGGCCGGCGGCCTGAAGCGAACGGATCGCCGTCTCGCGTCCGGAGCCGGGGCCCTTGACGAAGACGTCTACCTTCTTCATGCCGTGCTCCTGCGCCTGGCGGGCGGCCGACTCGGCTGCCAGCTGTGCGGCGAACGGGGTCGACTTGCGCGAACCCTTGAAGCCGACTCCACCTGAGGACGCCCAGCTGATGACCGCACCGGTGGTGTCGGTGATCGAGACGATGGTGTTGTTGAACGTGCTCTTGATGTGGGCCTGGCCCACAGCGATGTTCTTCTTTTCTTTCTTGCGCGGCTTCCGAACGGCCGACTTTGGTGCTGCCATGAATTTCTCCTGAATCCTGAGGGCGAGACGGGCCGGGCCGAGGCCTAGCGCGCCTTCTTCTTGCCGGCTACGGTGCGCTTCGGGCCCTTGCGGGTGCGAGCGTTGGTCTTGGTGCGCTGGCCGCGAACGGGCAGGCCCTTGCGGTGGCGGATGCCCTCGTAGCTGCCGATCTCGACCTTGCGGCGGATGTCAGCGGCAACCTCACGGCGGAGGTCACCCTCAACCTTGAAGGTTCCTTCGATGTAGTCACGGAGGGCGACGAGCTGGTCGTCACTCAAATCCTTGACTCGGATGTTTCCATCGATTTCAGTGTCGGCGAGGGTCTTGAGTGCCCTCGTACGGCCAACACCAAAGATGTAAGTCAGTGCAACTTCCACGCGCTTGTCGCGAGGAATATCAACGCCGGCTAGACGTGCCATTGTGGCTTCTCCTGTATATGAGTGGAGGTCTGTAGCACTGCCTGTTCATCGGCCTCCAACCGATGGTGTCGCCCCGAAGGGTTCCCGGCAGTGCTATTTTCTGTATTCAGTTTGTCTCGACGTGCCCGGCACCTGTGCGGTGATCGGGCGTGTCAAGATCAGCCCTGACGCTGCTTGTGACGCGGGTTCTCGCAGATGACCATCACGTTGCCGTTTCGGCGGATGACCTTGCACTTGTCGCAGATCTTCTTGACGCTGGGCTTGACTTTCATTGTGTGTCCTTGTATTCGCTGTCTTCGTACCCCAGGAACGCCTCGGGCCGTTACTTACAGCAACGCTTACTTGTAGCGGTAGACGATCCGGCCGCGAGTCAGGTCGTACGGGCTCAGCTCCACGATCACGCGGTCCTCAGGGAGGATACGGATGTAGTGCTGACGCATCTTGCCCGAAATGTGGGCAAGAACTTTGTGGCCGTTGGTCAGCTCAACACGAAACATCGCGTTGGGAAGAGCTTCGACTACTGCGCCCTCGATTTCGATGACACCGTCTTTTTTTGCCATAACTCACTATCGCTAGGGTATTGATTGCTGGTCGTGCGTGGATTGTGGTGCCTTGACACGCCGAAAGCGACGGCATCAGACACCAAGGATTTACTCTATGGTATGAAGTTGCAATTTGCCAATTCATGCCTATAATCCTCGGAGTGTCCGACGCCGCCGCCGGGTTCGTGCCCTCGAGCGTGTTGTCTACAGGCGGTCCTGGGCCGCGCGGACGACCTGCACCACGTCCGCGAAGAGCGGATGCGCGGGGTCGAGACCGCAGACCTGGCCGGTGAACGCCTCCGCGGTCTCGGAGCGCAGCATCCGTTGCAGTTCGACGCTCTGTTCGTCATCCGGCACGTCGAACCGGAGGGCCGCGCCGACCGCCGCGAGCAGCGCCGTCGGGCGCGCGCCGCCTTCGGCGATCTCCGCCGCCGGCCCGATGAACCGCTCGTGGCGGCTGAGCTTGCGCATCGGCTGGCGCCCCACCCGTTCGACCGTGTCCGGCAGGGCGGGGTTCGCGAAGCGCACCAGGATCTTCTCCCGGTAGGCGCGCTGCGCCGCCTCGTCGAGGCCGTGCTTGGCCACGAGCAGGGCGGAGGTCTCCTCCAGCACGCGACGGGCCCCGTCCAGGACCTCGGGCACCGAGAGGGCGTCGGAGATCCGGGACACGCCGGCGAGCGAGCCGAGGTAGGCCACCGTGGCGTGGCCGGTGTTCACGGTGAACAGCTTGCGCTCGATGTAGGGGGCCAGGTTGTCGACGAAGGTCGCCCCGGGGATGACCGGGGCGGAGTCGCCGAAGGCGCCACGCTCGATCACCCATTCGTAGAACGCCTCGACGGTGACGTCGATGCCGGATCCGGCCGCCTGGCCGGGCACGATCCGGTCGACCGCCGTGTTGGCGAACGCGGCCCTCCGGGAGAGGTACTCCCGGTCCTCGGCGGACACGTCCTTCCAGACGTGCCCGGCGAGCACGTCGGTGGCGTTGATCGCGTTCTCGCAGGCCATCACGGCGAGCGGCGCGAGCTCGGCCGCCCTCCGTCTCAGGCCGGCGAGGATCACCGGCGCCACGAAGGGGAGGACCGTCGGCCCGACCGCCGTCGTGACGATGTCGGCGGTCGCGATCTCCTCGATCAGCCGTTCCTCCTCGGCGCGGCTGTTGATGGCGCGGAAGTCGTCGACCACGCGGTCGGTCGACGTCTCCCCTGCCTCGTGCACGGTGTAGCTCGTCGCGGCCTGCAGGGCCTCGATCAGGGAAGCATCCACATCGGCGAAGACAACCTCGTATCCGGCATCGTGGAGCAGGAGGCCGACGAATCCGCGGCCGATGTTGCCCGCGCCGAAGTGGATGGCTTTCATTCTGCGTTGACCTCCTCGAGGAGCGTGAAGATGTCCTCGGCCGTTACGGCATCGATCAGTTTCTGCACCTCGTCCTCGTCCGAGAAGACGACGGCGATCTTCGAGAGGATCCCCAGGTGCTCATTGTTGAGTCCGGCGATGCCGACGGCGAACCGCACCGGCTGCCCGTCCCAGTCGATCGGTTCGGGATAGCGCACGAGCGACAGGGATGACCGGATGATCGACTCCTTGGCTTCGTTCGTGCCGTGCGGGATGGCGAGGAAGTTGCCCATGTAGGTCGACACGCTCGCCTCCCGGTCGAACATCGAGTCGACGTAGGCGCTGGTCACGGCGCCGGCCGCCACGAGCAGGGCGCCGGCCTCGCGGATCGCGTCCTGCTTCGTGGTGGCCGTGCCGGCGGCCACCACGTTGCCGGGTTCCAGGATGTGCTGGGTCATCGTGTTGCTTCCTCGGTCGCCCGGCTCTGCAGCAGGGTGACGACCTCGTCGTATTTCGGGCTGTTCATGAAGTTGTCCACCGAGACGAAGATCGAGTCGGGCGACTTGGCCTGCGCTCGGGCGGCCAGGTCCTGGTGGGTGATGACCAGGTCGGCCGTGCCGTCGAGGTTCGCGATGGCCTGGTTGACCACAGTGATGCCGTCGAGCCCGGCCTTCTTGATCTTGTTGCGGAGCACCGATGCGCCCATGGCGCTCGAGCCCATGCCGGCGTCGCAGGCGAAGACGATGTTCTTGACCGGACGGCTGGTGCCGACCGCCGTGGCGCCCGCTCCGGCGAGTCCGCCGAGGACGCTGCTGGACTTGCCCTTCATCGCCTCCGTCTTCGCGACGGCCCCGGTCAGGTCGCCGTCGAGGCCGTTGGCGATGTCGCGCTTGCGGCTGGACCGCAGGATGACCGCGGCGATCAGGAACGACACCGTAGCGGAGAGGATCACGGAGAGGATCACGCCGACGTAGCTGTCCGACGCGGTCTGGATGAGGACCGCGAAGATGCTGCCCGGTGAGGCCGGAGCGCGCAGGCCGGTCTGGAAGGCCACGTTGGTCGCCACGCCGGTCATGCCGCCGCCGATGGCCGCGAGGATGAGGATCGGCTTCATCAGCACATACGGGAAGTAGATCTCGTGGATGCCGCCGAGGAAGTGGATGATGATCGCACCGGGCGCGCTCGCCCGGGCAAGGCCGAGACCGAAGAACGAGTAGGCGAGCAGGATGCCGAGGCCGGGGCCGGGGTTCGCTTCGATCAGGAAGAGCAGCGACTTTCCGGATTCCGAGACCTGCTGAACGCCGATCGGCGTGAACACGCCGTGGTTGATGGCGTTGTTGAGGAACAGCACCTTGCCGGGCTCCACCAGGATGCTCGCCAGCGGCAGCAGGTTGTTGGCGACGAGCCAGTTCACGCCACTCTCCAGCACGGAGCTGAAGCCGGTCACGACGGGGGCGATTCCGAAGAACGCCCCGAGGGCGAGGATGCCGCCGAGGATGCCGGCGGAGAAGTTGTCCACCAGCATCTCGAAGCCGGGCTTGATCTTGCCGGCCCACAGGCCGTCGAGCTTCTTCAGCAGGTACGCCGAGAGCGGGCCGACGAGCATGGCGCCGATGAACATCGGGATCTCACTGCCGACGATGACACCCATCGTGGCGATCGTGGCGATGACACCGCCGCGGATGCCGTAGACCATCCGGCCACCGGTGTTGGCGATGAGCAGTGGGAGCAGGTACACGATCATCGGGCCGACCATCTTGGCGACCGTTTCGTTGGGGGTCCAGCCGGTGGGAATGAAGAACGCGGTGATGAGACCCCACGCGATGAAGGCCGCGATGTTGGGCATGATCATTCCGCTGAGGAAGGTGCCGAAACGCTGGACGTGCACGCGGGCTCCCCCGCTCTTGTTCTGTGTCCCGGTTGACGTCGTCGTCATTTTTCTGCCTTTCGTGTTGGTTGTGATTGTGCTGGTGCGTGGATTGTGTGCGTGCGGATCACGCCTGGGCGTCGTGGTCGGTGGTGAGCAGGCCGGCGAGGGTGTCGAGCACGAGGTCGGCATCGGTTCCTTCGGCGGTCAGGGTGACCTCGTCGCCGAAGTTGATGCCGAGCGAGATGACCCCGAGGATGCTTGCCGCGTCCGCGACAGTGCCGCCCTTGGCGGCCAGTGTGACCTCGAGGCCGGAATCGGAGGCGGCCTGCGTGAACAGCCTCGCCGGCCGGGCGTGCAGCCCGTGGGTCGATCCGATCAGAACGGTGCGTTCAGCCATCGGAGTGTGTCCTTTCTCGTGCATTCGTTCTCCCGCGGTCTCGGTGGAGTCCGGGGGTGGTCAGCCGGTCAGAGTGTGCAGCGCCGCTTCTAGTGCCTCGTCGCCATCCTGTGCGGTGAAGACGGTGGCCGGCAGCAGCGAGCAGCCTGCGCCCGCCCGTTCGGCCAGTGCAGTGAACTCGTCGAAGCGGGGAGCAAGGTGCGGTCCGACCAGGAGGACATCGACGCCGTCGAGGGCATCCGGCAGGTCCGACTCGCTACCCGCCGACACCTCCAGGTCGAGGCCGCGGGCTGCGGCCGTCCGGCGCATCCGGAGGGCCACGAACGTGCTGGACGCACCGGCACCGCAGACAACCAAAATCTTCATCGATTCTCCTTTCGCAGTAGCGCTGAGCCCAGTCTGGCCAGATGGTCCTGATCCGGCCACCACGTCCTTTTCCGCACCCCCGGAAGCGGTTCTGAGCGGAACAACGGGCCAGGCGTGGTTGACTACAAGCGGATTGATGGAGCTGTGTGCAATGAGCGATAAACAGACACGGATGCTGGACTACCTGTCCCAGACGCCGGCCTGGGTCACCGCCGGCGAGCTTGCCGACCTCCTGGGCGTCACCCCTCGCACCGTGCGGAGCTACATCACCGCGGTGAAGGCGGCCGCGCATCCGCTCGAGGTCGTCGAATCGGGTGCCGCCGGGTACCGGCTCGACCTGGATGCCTACGCCGCCTACCGGGCAGCGCGGCGGTCGAGCACCGAGCCGGAGACCCCGCAGAACCGGCTGTACGCGCTGGTGCGCCGGCTCACCGAGGCGGAGGCCGGACTCGACGTCTACGACCTGTCCGAGGAGTTGTTCGTCAGCGACTCAACCGTCGACGCCGACCTGGCGAAGGTCAGGCAGCTGCTTCCCGACACCGGGCTCACCCTGATCCGCCACGGCAGCGTGGTCACCCTCAAGGGCTCCGAGACGGATCGCCGCCGCCTTCTCAGCCGGATGTTCCGGGAGGAGAGTTCCCGCGGCCTGCTCGAGCTCGAGGCGATCCAGAAGGAGTTCGCGTCCGAGAGTCTGGGGGCGTTCAAGACCGACCTGATTGCGATGCTCGACTCCCAGGGCTACTTCGTCAACGAGTACGGCACCAACGACGTGCTTCTGCATGTGGCCATCGCGATCGACCGGGTGACCAGGCGCACCGCCCCCGTGTTCGCCGCCGCCTCCACCGGCCCGCCCGACGACATGACCCTGGCCCTCGCCGCCCTGGTCACACGCCATTTCCAGGTCGAACTGGGCAGCGGGGACCTCGATTACCTGGCCCTGCTCCTGAAGACCAGGGTGATCACGCCCGGCCACGACAAGCCCGCCGCCGTGCTGATCGAAAGCTTCGTGCGCGCCGAAGACCTCGAATCGGTGCGCCGGATCGTCGGCCAGGCCGGTGAGGAGTTCCTGGTCGACCTGGTCGAGGAGAATTTCATCGTTCGCCTGACGCTGCACGTTCGAAACCTGATCAACCGCGCGCAGGACCGTTCGTACTCGCACAATCCGCTCACCCGGTCGATCAAGACGAGCTACCCGATGATCTACGAGCTGGCGGTGTACATCGCCAGCGCGCTGCAACGCCAGGAGAACATCGTCATCAACGACGATGAGATCGCCTATATAGCCATGCACGTCGGGGCGCACCTGCAGCAGCAGTCCCGCCGGGAAGACCTGGTCAGCTGCGCCCTGGTCTGCCCGAACTACTACGACATGCACGTGCTGCTCCGGGAACGCATCGAACGGGTGCTGGGCGACGAGCTCGAGGTGGTCTCGGTGATCACCCGCAGCGACGTCGAATGGGCGGAGATCGAGGCGGACCTGGTGCTCACCACCATCGACCCGCTGGTGCCCTCCGAGGGCGTCATCGTGATCCAGCCGTTCCTCACCGAGGGCGACATCGAACGGGTCAGGAAGGCCGCCAGCCGCATCCGCCGGATGCGTCGCCGCGCCCACCTCAAAGACGACCTGCTGCAGTTCTTCGACGAGTCGCTGTTCTCGCACAACTTCTACGTCGCCGACGAGAGCGCCATGATCAGGGCCCTCGGCGAACGGATGCTCAGCCAGGGCACCATCGGGCAGGACTACATCGACGGCGCGATCGAACGCGAACTGATGTCGTCGACGGCGTTCACCGACAATCTCGCGGTGCCGCACTCGATGTCGATGACGGCGAACCAGACCTCGATCGCAGTCGTCGTCAACGACTCACCGATGGACTGGGGTGAGAACCGGGTCAACGTGGTGGCCCTGGTGGCGTTCAGCAAGGAAGGACGGCGCAGTTTCCAGACCGTCTTCGACCAATTCGTCGAGGTCTTCTCAGACCGTGCCGATGTGCAGCGACTGGTGAAACGGTCCGTGGACTTCGCCTCGTTCATCGACGAACTCGTCCACCTGATGGACCAGTAACCGGCTGGAACTCCGGCGCCGGCTCAGGCCGTCGCGTCCACCCAACTGCGGGACTTGAAGGCGTAGATGGCCGCGTCCAGGGCCTCGTCGCCGTTCTGCGAGGCGAAGACGGTGTCCGGAAGGAGCGCGATGCCGACCCCGGCCTTGATCGCCTGCGCCCGGATCTTCTCATAGCGCGGCGCCAGGTGCGGCCCGACCAGCAGCACGTCGACCGGCCCGAGGGAACCGGGCAGGTCGGATTCGCTTCCGGCGTGCACCGAGACATCGAGGCCCCGCTCGGTCGCCGTGTGGCGAACGCGGTGTGCCACGAAGGCGCTGGAGGCACCGGCACCGCAGACGACGAGGATCTTCATTGACGTGCTCTTTTCTCTTGGCGGGTTGTACCCACCTCAAGTCTCTCGCGTCCGGCGCTGCCCCGCCACCAAACCGCGCCCGGCCCAATCCCCCGTTCGCGAGGCCTTGCGGGGGACTCCCCTACTGGATCGGCACCGGGGTGATGCCGAGCGGCGCCAGGCCGGCGGCGCCGCCGTCTTCCGCGGTGAGCACCCAGATGCCGTCCTTGTGCACGGCGACGCTGTGTTCCCAGTGCGCGGCGGCTTTGCCGTCTCGGGTGGCGACGGTCCAGTCGTCAGCCCGGGTGTACGTCTCGATGTCGCCGAGCACGACCATGGGTTCGATCGCGACGACCAGGCCGGGCTTGACGTCCGGGCCCTTCTGCCGCACCCGGTAGTTGAACACCGGCGGGGCCTCGTGCATGGACCGGCCGATGCCGTGGCCGACGTAGTCGGTCAGGATCCCGTACTGGCCCTGGGATTCGACATAGTCCTCGATGGCGTCGCCGACCTCGTTCAGGTGGCGCGCGACCGCCAGCCTGGCGATGCCGTGCCAAAGGGACTGCTCGGTCACCTCCGAGAGCTTCTGGCGTTCCGCCACGAGCTCAGGCCGGCTCGGGTCGGGAATGACGAAGCTGAAAGCCGCGTCGCCGTTCCAGCCGTCCAGGATCGCGCCGCTGTCGATTGAGACGAGGTCACCGGCCGCGAGGACCCGGGAGCCGGGGATGCCGTGCACGACGTCGTCGTTGACCGACGCGCAGACCGTGTGGTGGTAGCCCTGTTCGAGTTTGAAATTCGGCTGTCCGCCCAGCGCCACGATGGCGGCCTCCGCCGCGGCGTCGATCTCCAGGGTCGTCGCCCCGGCCCGGATCGCGGCGCGGGCCGCGTTCAGCGACGCGGCCGTCGCCAGGCCCGGGGCGAGCATGAGTCGCATCTGCGCCGGCGACTTGTAGATGGAACGTCGAAGGCTCATGGTGTCGATCCCTGCATTGCTGATTGTCGTGCGTGAATTGCCGCCGGCCGGGTGCGGCCCGCGTGCGCTCGGGCCCGCGGCTCAGGCGGCGTGGATGCCGCGCTCTGCCAGGGCGTCAAGGATGCGGGTGGTGACCTCGTCGACGGCGCCCAGGCCGTCCACGGTGACCACGATGCCGCGGGAGCCGTAGATGTCGATCAGCGGGGCGGTCTGCTCCGCGTATACGTCCAGGCGGTGCCGGATGACCTCGGCCGTGTCATCGGCCCGGCCCTGCTCGGCTGCACGCTTGAGCAGCCGGGCGACGACCTCGTCGGTGTCGGCGACGATCTGCACGACGACGTCGAGGGCAGTTCCGTCGGCTTCGAGCAGACGGTCCAGCTCCTGCACCTGGTCGAGCGTGCGCGGGTACCCGTCGAGCAGGAAGCCCGCGGCGGCATCGGCCTGGTGCAGGCGGTCGCTGACGATCGCGTTGGTCAGGGAGTCGGGCACGTACTTGCCGGCGTCGATGTACTCCTGCACCTGGATGCCGAGGGGGGTCTTGTTCTTCACGTTGTAACGGAAGATGTCCCCGGTCGAGACGGCCGGGATCGCGAAGGCCGTGGCCATCCGCTCGGCCTGGGTGCCCTTGCCGGCCCCGGGCGGGCCGATCACGAGGAGACGCGTCATCGGAGAAGCCCTTCGTAGTGGCGCTGCTGGAGCTGCGAGTCGATCTGCTTGACCGTCTCGAGTCCGACGCCGACGATGATCAGGATGCTCGCTCCACCGAACGGGAAGTTCTGGTCGGCGCCGATCGCGGAGAAGGCGATCAGCGGCAGCAGCGCGATCAACCCCAGGTACAGGGCGCCGGGCAGGGTCACCCGGGTGAGCACGAAGTCGAGGTACTCGGCCGTGGGGCGTCCCGCGCGGATACCGGGGATGAAGCCGCCGTACTTCTTCATGTTGTCGGCGACCTCTTCGGGGTTGAAGGTGATCGCGACGTAGAAGTAGGTGAAGCCGACGATGAGCAGGAAGTACATTGCCATGTAGAGCGGGTGATCGCCCTTGGTCAGGTTGTTGGTGATCCAGGTCACCCAGGCGGCGGGCGACTGGCCGGCCGCGGGCTGGTTGAACTGCGCGATCAGAGCGGGCAGGTACAGCAGCGATGAGGCGAAGATGACGGGCACGACGCCGGCCATGTTCACCTTGATCGGGATGTAGGTGTTGTTCCCGCCGTAGGTGCGGCGACCGACCATCCGTTTGGCGTATTGCACAGGGATGCGCCGCTGTGACTGCTCGACGAAGACCACGGCGGCCACCACGAGCAGGCCGACCACGATCACGATCAGAAGGATGTCGATGCCCTTCTGCTGGCCGATCGCACCGAGCGAGTTCGGGAAGCGGGCCGCGATCGAGGTGAAGATCAGCAGGGACATGCCGTTGCCGATGCCGCGCTCGGTGATGAGCTCACCCATCCACATGATCACGCCGGTGCCGGCGGTCATGGTGATGACCATGAGCATGATGGCGTACCAGGCGTCATTGGTGATCAGTTGCGAGCACTCGGAGCTGGCCGACGTGCCGAAGAGAGCACCACTGCGGGCCACCGTGATCAGCGTCGTCGACTGGAGGATGCCGAGGGCGATGGTGAGGTAGCGCGTGTACTGGGTCAGGGTGCTCTGACCGGACGCACCCTCCTTGTAGAGGGTTTCAAAGTGTGGGATGACCACGCGCAGCAGCTGCACGATGATCGAGGCCGTGATGTACGGCATGATGCCCAGCGCGAAGACTGAGAGCTGCAGCAGTGCGCCACCGCTGAACAGGTTGACGAGCTCGTAGAGGCCGCTGGTTCCCTGGTTCGCGGCAAGACAGGCTTGCACGTTTCCGAAGTCGACGAACGGCGCCGGGATGAATGAGCCCAGGCGGAACAGGGCAACGATCCCCAGGCTGAACCCGATCTTCTTGCGAAGGTCGGGCGTGCGGAATATCCGCGCAATGGCGCTGAACACAATGCCTCCAGTTGATAACGTGAAAAACGAGCTTGTCGAGACCAGCATCGAAAGATTTCGATCGGTGGCCTCGACAAGCTCGTTCAGCGTCGACGGACTTACTTGATTGAGCCACCTGCAGCGACGATCTTCTGCTCTGCTGAGCCGGAGACCTTGTCCACCGCAATGTTCAGCTTAACGGCAATGTCACCGTTGCCGAGAACCTTGACCTTCTCGTTGTCGCGAACCGCGCCCTTGGCCACCAGGTCGGCGATGGTTACATCGCCGCCGTTCGGGTAGAGCTCGGCCAGCTTCTCCAGGTTGACAACCTGGTACTCGACGCGGAACGGGTTCTTGAACCCGCGCAGCTTCGGGGTGCGCATGTGCAGAGGCATCTGCCCACCCTCGAAGCCGACGCGCACGTTGTAGCGTGCCTTCGTGCCCTTTGTGCCACGACCCGCGGTCTTACCCTTGGATCCTTCACCACGTCCGACGCGCTGACGCGACTTCTTGGCGCCGGCGGCGGGACGAAGGTGGTGCACCTTCAGGACCTGCTCGCGCTTCTCAGCAGGAGCGGCCTTGACGGCAACCTTGGCGGCAGCAGCCTTCTTGGGGGCTGCAGCCTTCTTCTCGGTGGCGGGCTTGGCGGCTGTCGTCTTGACAGCGTCCTTCTCGTCAGCCATTAGTCGATCTCCTCAACCTTGACAAGGTGAGCGACGGTGTTGACGTAGCCGCGGTTCTGCGAGTTGTCCTCGCGGATGACCACGGCGCCGATGCGTCGGAGACCCAGGCTGCGAAGCGTGTCGCGCTGGTTCTGCTTCTCACTAATTTTGGACTTGATCTGTGTCACTTTGAGGCGAGCCATCAGGCACCTGCCTTTGCTGCCGCTGCGGCTGCTGCCGCTGCGGCGTCGGCACGCAGGAAGCGTGCCGGGGCAACGTCTTCGTACGCGAGGCCACGGCGAGCCGCAACCGCACGCGGCTCTTCGAGCTGGTGCAGGGCCTCGACAGTGGCGTGGACGATGTTGATGGTGTTCGACGAGCCGAGCGACTTGCTCAGCACGTCGTGGATGCCGGCGCACTCGAGTACGGCGCGCACCGGGCCACCGGCGATAACGCCGGTACCTGCTGCGGCCGGACGGAGCAGAACGACGCCTGCAGCGGCCTCACCCTGGACGGGGTGCGGGATGGTCAGGCCAACGCGGGGAACGCGGAAGAAGTTCTTCTTCGCTTCCTCGACACCCTTGGAGATCGCGGTAGGCACTTCACGCGCCTTGCCGTAGCCGACTCCGACCAGTCCGTTGCCGTCTCCGACGACGACGAGGGCGGTGAAGCTGAAGCGACGACCACCCTTGACGACCTTGGACACCCGGTTGATGGTGACGACGCGCTCCAGGAACTGGCTCTTGTCGGCATCGCGGCTACCGCGGTCCTTGTTGGGGTTGCGCTCACGGCCACCACGACGAGCCTCACGAGGCTCGTTCTGCGGGGGCGTCGTCGACGCAGCAGTTTCGACGGGTGCCTCAGCGGCCACCACGTTCTCCTTCGTTGCTGTGCTTGCAGTTTCAGTGCTCACAGGTTCAATCCACCCTCTCGAGCTCCCTCGGCGATGGCAGCGACGCGTCCTGCGTACTTGCTGCCGCCACGGTCAAATACGACGGCTTCGATACCGGCGGCCTTCGCGCGCTCGGCGACGAGTTCGCCGACCTTGCGGGCCTTGGCGGTCTTGTCACCATCGAAGGTGCGCAGACCGTCTTCGAGCGTGGACGCCGACGCAAGGGTGAAGCCCTTGCTGTCGTCGACGACCTGCACGAACACGTGGCGAGCCGAACGGGTCACGACGAGACGCGGCCGAAGCGCGGTCCCCTCGATCTTCTTGCGAAGACGTGTGTGCCTGCGTCCGCGGGCAGCAGCCTTGCTCTTACCTCTAGTTCCGAGACCCATGGTTACTTACCACTCTTTCCGGCCTTGCGGCGAACAATCTCGCCGGCGTAACGCACACCCTTGCCCTTGTAGGGCTCTGGCTTGCGAATCTTACGGATGTTGGCGGCGACTTCGCCGACAGCCTGCTTGTCGATGCCACCGACCGTGAGGCGGTTGACGCTCTCCACGGTGAGGGTGATGCCGGCAGGTGCCTCGACGAGGACCGGGTGCGAGAAGCCGAGGGCGAACTCGATGGAGGTGCCCTTCTGGGCGACGCGGTAACCGGTACCGACGATCTCGAGCGACTTGGTGTAACCCGTGGTCACTCCGATGATCTGGTTGGCGATCAGCGTGCGGGTCAGGCCGTGCAGCGAACGCGAGTTGCGCTCGTCGTTCGGGCGAGTGACGACGACGTGGCCGTCTTCGATCTTGACCTCGATGGGGTTGGCGACGGTGAGCGCGAGCTCGCCCTTCGGACCCTTGACGCTGATGAGCTGGCCGTCAGCGGCCACAGTGACATCCGCGGGGATCGGGATGGGGAGTCTTCCAATACGTGACATCGTCGACTACCACACGTAAGCGAGAACTTCTCCGCCTACGCCCTTCTTCTCGGCCTGGCGGTCGGTGAGCAGACCGCTGGAGGTGGACAGGATGGCAACGCCGAGGCCACCGAGAACGGTGGGGATTTCGGTCGACTTCGCGTACACGCGCAGGCCGGGCTTGGAAACCCGCTTGATGCCTACGATGGAACGCTCGCGGTTCGGACCGAACTTGAGGTTGAGCGTGAGGGTCTTGCCGACCTCTGCATCCTTGACGTCCCAAGCCGAGATGTAACCCTGGGCCTTGAGGATGTCTGCGATGTTCGCCTTGAGCTTGCTGTGCGGCATGGACACGGTGTCGTGGAACGCCGAGTTAGCGTTGCGCAGTCTGGTCAGCATGTCTGCGACCGGATCTGTCATTGTCATTTGTGGTGCCTTTCTCGCCTGGTTTCGTTCATCCGTTACACGGGTGACGACCTTGGTCGTTGTGGGGCTGGACGGTTGTCCAGCCCCCGGGGTGTACTACAAGGAGCCGAAGCTACTTTACTTGGTGTTTTCGGCCGTCTTGAACGGGAAGCCCAGCGCCTTGAGCAGCGCGCGTCCTTCTTCGTTGTTCTTGGCCGTCGTCACAACCGTGATATCCATACCGCGGATACGGTCGATCCGGTCCTGGTCGATCTCGTGGAACATGACCTGCTCGGTGAGACCGAAGGTGTAGTTGCCGCTGCCATCGAACTGCTTGTCAGACAGACCGCGAAAGTCACGGATACGGGGAAGCGCGAGGCTGAGCAGCCGGTCGAGGAACTCCCACATACGGTCGCCACGAAGTGTGACGTGCGTGCCGATGGGCTGTCCTTCACGCAGTTTGAACTGCGCGATCGACTTGCGTGCCTTGGTGACCTGCGGCTTCTGGCCGGTGATCTTGGTGAGGTCGGCGACGGCGCCATCCATGATCTTGCCGTCGCGAGCTGCCTCGCCGACACCCATGTTGACAACGATCTTGACCAGGTTCGGAACCTGGTGAACGTTGGTGAAGCCGAGGTCCTTGGTGAGCTGGGCAGTGATCTCATCGCGGTACTTCTGCTTCAGGCGCGGCAGGACTGCCGGAGTTGCTTCGGCCGCTGCTACTGCAGTGTCGGTCATCAGAGGTCCTTCCCTGACTTCTTGGCGTAACGGATGCGGACGGTCTTGGTGACCCCGTCCTTCGTCACGTCTTCGAGGCGGACGCCGACGCGAGTCGGCTTCTTGGTCTCCGGGTCGACGATGGCCACGTTGGACACGTGAATCGGCGCCTCCATGGTCTCGATGCCGCCGGTCTTGGTGCCGCGCTGGGTCTGGCCAACGCGAACGTGCTTCGTGACGAAGTTGATGCCCTCGACGAGGACCCGGTTCTTCTCCACGAACACGGCGATGACCTTGCCCTGCTTGCCGCGGTCGCCGCCGCGGGCCTGGGTGCGGCCGGTGATGACCTGAACGAGGTCACCCTTTTTGAGTCTGGCCATGATTTAGATAACCTCCGGTGCCAACGAGATGATCTTCATGAACTTCTTGTCGCGAAGTTCGCGACCGACCGGTCCGAAGATTCGGGTGCCGCGAGGGTCACCGTCGTTCTTCAAAATCACTGCGGCGTTCTCATCGAACTTGATGTACGAACCGTCTGAACGACGGGTCTGCTTTTTGACGCGAACGACAACGGCCTTGACGACGTCGCCCTTCTTGACGTTTCCGCCCGGGATCGCATCCTTGACCGTGGCGACAATCGTGTCGCCCAGTCCGGCGTAGCGACGGCCGGAGCCGCCGAGCACGCGAATGGTCAACAGTTCCTTGGCACCCGTGTTGTCGGCAACCTTGAGTCGTGATTCTTGCTGAAGCACTTTTTAACTCCTTCTATCAAGCAAGCGCGAGGCTTACTTGGCCTTCTCGAGGATCTCGACCAGGCGCCAGCGCTTGGAGGCGCTGAGCGGACGGGTCTCACTGATCAGGACCAGGTCGCCGATGCCGGCGATGTTTGCCTCGTCGTGAGCCTTCAGCTTGGACGTACGGCGGATGACCTTGCCGTACAGGGGGTGCTTC
Organism: Cryobacterium mannosilyticum; assembly: GCF_004402705.1. Taxonomy (NCBI): domain Bacteria; kingdom Bacillati; phylum Actinomycetota; class Actinomycetes; order Micrococcales; family Microbacteriaceae; genus Cryobacterium; species Cryobacterium mannosilyticum. The sequence continues at coordinate 48,081 of NZ_SOFM01000021.1, forward strand.
ACGCGGTCTTCGACCTCGACAACGATGGTCTTGTCCATCTTGTCGCTGGTCACGTAACCACGCAGCGTCTTGCGGTAGCCGCGAACGAGAGCCTCAGCCTCGGCAGCGACGACCTTTTCGTCAGTCTTCGCCATGACTAGGCCTCCTTCGTCTCGACGGCGTCGTCCGCAGCGGTGTCGTCAACAGACTCGACTGCAGGCTTGGCCTTCTTTGTCTTCTTCTCAGCCTTTTCCGCCTTGGCGGGGGCCTCGACGGGCACGGGAGTCGGGCGAATGCCCAACTCGCGCTCACGGAGAACCGTGTAGATGCGAGCGATGTCGCGCTTGACCGCGCGGAGGCGGCCGTGGCTTTCGAGCTGGCCGGTGGCCGACTGGAAGCGAAGGTTGAACAGTTCTTCCTTCGCCTTCTTCAGCTCGTCGAACAGTCGCTCATTTTCAAAAGTGTCGAGCTCGACCGAGGCGAGCTCCTTGGATCCGATCGCCATTATGCGTCGCCCTCCTCGCGCTTGATGATGCGTGCCTTCAAGGGCAGTTTGTGAATTGCGCGGGTCAGCGCTTCCTTCGCGACGATGTCGGTGACACCGCTCAGCTCGAAGAGGACGCGACCCGGCTTGACGTTGGCGACCCACCACTCGACGGAACCCTTACCGGAACCCATGCGGGTTTCGGCCGGCTTCTTGGTGAGCGGGCGGTCCGGGTAGATGTTGATCCAGACCTTTCCGCCGCGCTTGATGTGACGCGTCATGGCGATACGAGCGGACTCGATCTGACGGTTGGTCACGTAGGCGGGCGTGAGTGCCTGGATGCCGTACTCGCCGAACGACAGCTCAGTACCACCGGTTGCGTGGCCGGTGCGGCCCGGGTGGTGCTGCTTGCGGTGCTTGACTCTGCGTGGAATCAACATGGTTATGCCTCAACTCCTGCTGCAACCGGTGCCGCTGCCTCTGCGCGGGGCGCACGGCGGGGTCGGTCGTCACGTCGTTCGGGGCGGGTCGACTTAGCGTTGGCCTGCTCGCGAGCGAGTTCCTTGTTGGTGATGTCGCCTTTGTAGATCCAGACCTTCACGCCGATGCGGCCGAAGGTGGTCTTGGCTTCGTAGAAGCCGTAGTCGATGTTCGCGCGCAGGGTGTGCAGTGGCACGCGTCCCTCACGGTAGAACTCCGAACGGCTCATTTCGGCGCCACCGAGGCGACCGGAAACCTGGATGCGAACACCCTTGGCGCCGGCGCGCTGGGCACCCTGCAGGCCCTTGCGCATCGCGCGGCGGAATGCCACACGTGCGGAGAGCTGCTCTGCGATGCCCTGGGCGACGAGCTGAGCGTCGACCTCGGGGTTCTTGACCTCGAGGATGTTCAGCTGGATCTGCTTGGCGGTGAGCTTCTCGAGGTCGGAGCGGATGCGCTCGGCCTCCGCGCCGCGGCGACCGATCACAATGCCCGGACGGGCGGTGTGAATGTCGACGCGAACGCGGTCACGAGTGCGCTCGATCTCGATGCGGGACACGCCGGCACGGTCGAGGCTGGTGCTCAACAGTCGGCGGATCTTGACGTCTTCAGCAACGAAGTCGCTGTAACGCTGGCCGGGCTTCGTCGAGTCAGAGAACCATCGCGACACGTGGTCGGTCGTGATTCCCAGACGGAAGCCGTAGGGGTTTACCTTCTGACCCATTACTTCGTACCCTCCTCAGGAGTGGCGAGCACAACAGTGATGTGGCTCGTGCGCTTCTTGATCTGGAATGCGCGACCCTGTGCTCGGGCCTGGAAACGCTTGAGGGTCGTACCCTCGTCAACGAACGCCTGGCTGACGAACAGATCCTGCTCGTCCAGGAAGGTGTTGGCTGCATCTGCCTTGACCCGGGCGTTCGCGATTGCCGAAGCAACCAGCTTGTACACCGGATCGCTCGCACCCTGGGGTGCGAACTTCAGGATTCCCAGGGCCTCATGTGCCTGCTTGCCGCGGATCAGGTTGACAACGCGACGAGCCTTCTGGGGGGTAACGCGGATGTGACGCACGCGTGCGATCGACTCCACCATTTCTTCTCCTCCTTCACGTCCCCGCGTTAGCGGCGACGGCCCTTCTTGTCGTCCTTCACGTGTCCACGGAAGGTGCGGGTGGGCGCGAACTCGCCGAGCTTGTGCCCGACCATGCTCTCGGTGACGAACACCGGGATGTGCTTGCGTCCGTCGTGAACCGCGATGGTGTGCCCGAGCATGCCGGGGATGATCATCGAACGGCGCGACCAGGTCTTGATTACGTTCTTGCTGCTGGCTTCGTTCGCCTTGACAACCTTGCGAAGCAGGTGGTCGTCAACGAACGGGCCTTTCTTGAGACTGCGAGGCATCGTCTACTCCTACTTACGCTTCTTGCCGACGGTACGGCGACGAACGATGAGCTTGTCGCTTTCCTTGTTCGGGTGGCGGGTGCGCCCTTCCTTCTGGCCCCAGGGGCTGACGGGGTGACGTCCACCGGACGTCTTACCCTCACCACCACCGTGCGGGTGGTCGACCGGGTTCATGGCAACACCACGAACGGTCGGGCGAACGCCTTTCCAGCGCATACGGCCGGCCTTGCCCCAGTTGATGTTCGACTGCTCGGCGTTGCCGACCTCGCCGATCGTGGCGCGGCAGCGGGCGTCGACGTTACGGATTTCTCCGGACGGAAGGCGCAGCTGGGCGTAGATGCCATCCTTCGCGACGAGGCGAACAGACGATCCGGCGGAGCGGGCCATCTTGGCGCCACCGCCCGGACGCAGCTCGACCGCGTGAATGATGGTACCGGTGGGGATGTTCTTCAGCGGCAGGTTGTTGCCGGGCTTGATGTCAGCACCGGCGCCCGACTCCACGATGTCGCCCTGGTTCAGCTTGTTCGGGGCGATGATGTAACGCTTGGTTCCATCGAGGAAGTGCAGGAGCGCGATGCGCGCCGTGCGGTTGGGGTCGTACTCGATGTGAGCGACCTTGGCGTTGACGCCATCCTTGTCGTTACGACGGAAGTCGATCAGACGGTACTGGCGCTTGTGTCCACCACCGATGTGACGGGTGGTGATGCGACCCTGGTTGTTACGGCCACCGGTCTTGGACAGGGGGCGAAGCAGGGACTTCTCCGGGGTCGACCGGGTGATCTCTGCGAAGTCTGCAACAGATGAACCGCGACGACCGGGAGTCGTGGGCTTGAACTTACGAATAGCCATTTCTTATTCCTCTAGTCCGCGCCGCTTAGCCGACGGCCGTGAAGATGTCAATGGAACCGGACTTGAGCGTGACGATGGCACGCTTGGTGTCCTTGCGCTTGCCCTGACCGAACTTCGTGCGACGCGTCTTGCCGATCCGGTTCATGGTGTTGATCGAAGCGACCTCCACCTTGAAGATCTTTTCGATCGCGAGCTTGATCTCGGTCTTGTTGGAGCGCGGGTCCACGATGAAGGTGTACTTGCCCTCGTCGATCAGGCCGTAGCTCTTTTCAGAGACGACCGGAGCGATGATGATGTCGCGGGGGTCCTTGTTGAGCGGGGTAGCCATTATGCGGACGCCTCTTCCTTCTTGGTCTTGCTCTCCACGAACGCGTCGAACGCGCCCTTGGTGAAGACGATGTCGTCACTGACGAGCACGTCATAGGCATTCAGCTGGTCCCACGGCAGAACGTGCACCGTCGGCAGGTTGCGGATGCTGCGGAGCGTCATTTCGTCCGTGCGTTCCAGTACAACCAGGACGTGCTTGCTGCTGGCGATCTGGCTGAGCAGTTCGATGGCGCCCTTGGTGCTGGGCGTCTCGGCGCTGAACAGTGCCGTCACGACGTGCAGGCGGTCGCCACGGGCGCGGTCCGAAAGCGATCCGCGCAGTGCTGCCGCGATCATCTTTTTCGGGGTGCGCTGCTCGTAGTTGCGCGGGGTCGGTCCGTGGACGATGCCACCACCGGTCATCTGAGGGGCGCGGATCGAGCCCTGACGAGCGCGACCGGTTCCCTTCTGCTTGAACGGCTTGCGGCCGGCACCGGAAACTTCACCACGACGCTTGGTCTTGTGCGTGCCCTGGCGTGCGGCAGCGAGCTGCGCGACGACGACCTGGTGGATCAGCGGGATGTTGGTCTGAACGTCAAAGATTTCGGCGGGCAGCTCAACGGAGCCGGCCTTCTTGCCCTTGGCGTCGATGAGATCGAGTGAGGTAGTCATGCGACTAGGCTCCCTTCACTGCATTGCGGACGAATACGAGGCGGCCCTTGGCACCGGGAACGGCACCCTTGACCAGCAGGAGGCCCTTGTCGGCATCAACGGCGTGAACCTTGAGGTTCAGCACGGTGACGCGCTCGCCACCCATCCGACCGGCCATGCGCATGCCCTTGAAGACACGGCTCGGGGTCGAGGAAGCGCCGATGGAACCGGGCTTGCGGTGGTTACGGTGTGAACCGTGCGAGGAGGAGACACCCTTGAAGTTGTGACGCTTCATAACACCGGCGAAACCCTTACCCTTGCTGGTGCCCATGACGTCGACCTTGGTGCCGGCAGCGAAGACACCGTCAACGGTGAGTTCCTGGCCCAGGGTGTAGTCAGCGGCATCCGCGGTGCGGAGCTCGGTGAGGTGACGGCGAGGCGTGACGCCTGCCTTTTCGAAGTGTCCGGCGGAAGGCTTGTTGACCTTGCGCGGGTCGATGGCCCCGGCAGCGATCTGAACGCCGGCGTAGCCGTCGATCTCCTTGCTGCGGATCTGGGTGACAACGTTGGGTGAGATCTCGATGACGGTGACGGGAACGAGCTTGTTGTTCTCGTCCCAAACCTGCGTCATGCCGAGCTTCTTGCCGAGGAGACCCTTGGTGGTCTTGGTATCTGCGTAAGACATCGCGGGCCCTAGAGCTTGATCTCGATGTTGACGTCGGCCGGAAGGTCGAGACGCATGAGCGAGTCGACTGCCTTCGGGGTCGGGTCAATGATGTCGATCAGACGCTTGTGGGTGCGCATTTCAAAGTGCTCCCGGCTGTCCTTGTACTTGTGAGGGGAACGGATGACACACACCACGTTCTTCTCGGTCGGAAGCGGCACGGGGCCGACGACGGTCGCGCCCGCACGGGTCACGGTGTCGACGATCTTGCGCGCCGAGATGTCGATGACCTCGTGGTCATACGACTTAAGTCGAATGCGGATTTTCTGTCCCGCCATGTCGAACTCTCTTTCTTGTCAAGGCTTCGTACATCCCGAGGGCTGCATTGGACGCCGTAGTAGCACTGCTGCTGTCGCACCACTGTTCATCTGTCAATTTCGATTCATCGCGCCGCAGCCGCTGGGCCGCGCCACTTCGAACCGCGCCAACACCTGCTCCGGCCGGAGCCGGGGGAAGGCATGGTTTTACCCGTGCAATCCCGGTTGTTGGTTTGAGCTCTGTTCTGCTACCCGCGGCCTAGCTGCGTATCCCGGCGTGTTGCCACGCACGACACCAGCTATGCACTGCCTGGCAGTGATCTCGACACCGCGTGCAGCGCGGCAGTCGAAAGTGTTGAACTAGAAGAGTCTGCCACAGGCCTTGCCCTTTCTGCAACCCGGGCGTGTCGCGCCCGGCGTGTCGCAGGGCACCGTCTCCCCGAGCGCCCCATTTCCGCCGTTCCGCTCCCGGCGTGCCTGGCGCGCAGCGGCGAAACGGGGGCGACCACCAGATCCGTGCCTGCCGTCACCCTGGTCACCAGGAGCGCAGCGTGGGCCGGGTGATCGGCAGGCCGAACTCGACAAGGCGCGTGCGCAGCCGCACCTTGCTCACCGAGACCGAGAACGGCCAGCGAGTGAACCCGTGAACCTGGCGGCGCACTCCGTCTTCCCGGAGCTTCTCAGCCCAGAGCACCTGCTCAGGCGTGCGACCGTCGCGCATCACCGGGTCGAAGTACTTGACCTTGCCATCGGTCTCCCCAACCTTGTGCTGGTCGGGGAAGTAGAAGTCGACGAAGACTTCGGCTCCGTCGACGATGAACGGATGCTGGAGCACCGGTTCAGGGAATCCGCTCAGGGCGATGTTCACCCGGCTTGCCGACTCGTTCGGCGAGCCGGCCAGGTGGGTCGCGAAATCGATCACGGCTTTCGCGCGAACGGAGCCGCGGAATGGCAGCATTCGCGCCCACGTCTCGTAGAGTTCGACCTTCGTGGCCAGAGCCGCCAGATGTCCCCGGCGGTCGGCGGAGAGGGCGCGGTCGGCCACGACGACGGCCGATTGGAGGTCGAGCGCGGCGGCGAGGTCCACAACCGTGCGCGCCACCGTCGTGACCAGCAAGCCGTTGACCAGGGTGATGTCCCGGGGATCGAGGTGGACCGCGTGCTTCCGAATGCCGGGCTTCGATCTGCCCCCGGCCGCCCGAGGAACGATGAAATGGACCTCGGCTGGAGGTCCGAAGAGAAACGGGAGGCCATGAAGCACGGCCGCCGACTGATGAGAGAGCACGAGTTCACTCCGTCGGGCGGCTGCCGCCGCGGCCACCACGACGGCGTAACGCTCCTCATTCCGGAAGGTGTCCCATTGTTCCTGAGGAAAGTAGTGCCCGCGGGCTACGCGGTGAAACTCACCACGCAGCGCGCTACGACGCAGTCGCAGGTCCGCGCCGAAAGAACGGGTGTAGTCGGCCACTGAGAACAGTCGGTCGGCCGGATTGTCGGAATGCGCAGGTGAATTCATGCACCCACAGTGCGGAGACCCCGCTCCTGCAAGGCACCAACGCCGTGATCTGTGGACAGCGGCCGGCATCCGTCACCTGTGAATGGATGCTGTCCGGCCCGAGCGCACCAGTTGCGCCGCTGCGCCCCCGGCGTGCCTGGCGCGCAACGGCGAAGTCGGCGCGCTCGACTGAATGGCCGTTCGCGATGTGTGCCAGCGGCTACTCGTCGCCGATCTACTCGTCGCCGATCTACTCGTCGCCGATCTACTCGTCGCCGATCTTCTCGTCGGCGGCGGCGCGGGCACCCTCGATCTGTTCTTCAAACTTGCCGCCGGTGACCTTGTTCGCCGCGTCGGCGACACCGCCGAGGAGCTTGTCGCTGATGTCCTCGGCCTGCTCGCTGTTCAACGCGTCCTTGACCTTGTTGTCGCCGAGGAAGTCCTGCGCCTTCTTGGTGATGTCTTCGAGTCCCATGGTGGTCTTCCTGTCTGGGCCGCATCGTTGCGGCCGAGTCAAAAATAGAACAGGGCTGCGCCCCAGCACAAGGGACTTTCGGGCACGAAAAAGGGGCCGGCCCCGAAGGACCGGCCCCTGATCTCGACAAGCTCGATTACCGAGCTTCACGCTCGATCACCGAGGTGACCGGGCTATGAAAGGAACTACTTGATGATCTTCGTCACCGTTCCGGCGCCGACGGTGCGGCCACCTTCACGAATAGCGAAGCCGAGGCCCTCTTCCATGGCGATCGGCTGGATCAGCGCGACGTTCATGTCGGTGGTGTCGCCGGGCATGACCATCTCGGTGCCCTCAGGCAGCGTGATGACACCGGTGACGTCCGTGGTGCGGAAGTAGAACTGCGGACGGTAGTTCGCGTAGAACGGGTTGTGACGGCCGCCCTCTTCCTTTGACAGGATGTACGCGGTGCCCTCGAAGTCGGTGTGCGGCGTGACCGAACCCGGCTTGACGACGACCTGGCCGCGCTCGACGTCTTCGCGCTTGGTGCCACGAAGAAGAAGACCACAGTTCTCGCCGGCCCAAGCCTCGTCGAGCTGCTTGTGGAACATCTCGATACCAGTGACCGTGGTCTTGATGGTCGGGCGGATGCCGACAACCTCGACCTCGGAGTTGATCTTGAGGGTTCCACGCTCGGCGCGGCCGGTGACGACGGTTCCACGACCGGTGATCGTGAAGACGTCCTCGATCGGCATCAGGAAGGGCTTGTCCTTGTCGCGGACGGGCTCCGGGAAGTACTCGTCGACAGCCGTCATCAGCTCGAGGATGTTGCCGACCCACTTCGGGTCGCCTTCCAGTGCCTTGAGCGCGGAAACGCGAACGACGGGAGCGTTGTCGCCGTCGAAGCCCTGCGCGGTGAGGAGTTCGCGAACCTCGAGCTCGACGAGCTCAAGGATCTCTTCGTCGTCAACCATGTCGGACTTGTTCAGTGCGACGAGCAGGGACGGCACGCCGACCTGCTTCGCGAGCAGAACGTGCTCACGGGTCTGAGCCATCGGGCCGTCGGTGGCGGCAACCACGAGGATCGCGCCGTCCATCTGGGCAGCACCGGTGATCATGTTCTTGATGTAGTCAGCGTGGCCCGGTGCGTCAACGTGCGCATAGTGACGCTTCTCGGTCTCGTACTCAACATGCGAGATGTTGATCGTGATACCGCGCTGGCGTTCTTCCGGAGCCGAGTCGATCGACGCGAAGTCGCGCTGAACGTTCGTCTTGGACGGGAACGTGTCAGCCAGGACCTTGGAGATCGCTGCAGTCAGCGTGGTCTTTCCGTGGTCAACGTGACCGATCGTTCCGATGTTTACGTGCGGCTTGGTCCGCTCGAACTTGGCCTTGGCCACTGTGGGTCCTCCTCAGGACTCTCGGCTTCACCGCCCGCTGGTTTGCGGCCGGTGAACCTGCTGGATTTGTGTACTTATGCTACTCGGGCCGGGAGGCCTAAGCGATTTGGGCCCGAAGGCCCCAGGCTATTCGCCCTTGTTCTTCTGGATGATCTCTTCGGCTACAGCCCTCGGGACCTCCGCATAGCTCTCGAAAGTCATCGAGTACACGGCGCGGCCGGAGGTCTTGGACCTCAGGTCGCCGATGTAGCCGAACATCTCCGAAAGTGGAACATGGGCGCGAATTACCTTCACACCGCTTGCGTCCTCCATGGTTTGGATCTGACCGCGGCGCGAGTTGAGGTCGCCGATTACGTCACCCATGTATTCCTCAGGGGTGCGTACTTCGACACTCATCAACGGCTCGAGCAGAACCGGGTCTGCCTTACGAACGGCTTCCTTGAAGCCCATCGATCCGGCAATCTTGAACGCCATCTCCGAGGAGTCGACGTCGTGTGCGGCGCCGTCAAGCAGGCTTGCCTTGACGCCGACCATCGGGTAGCCGGCCAGGACGCCAACGTGCAGCGCATCCTGGATTCCTGCGTCCACCGAGGGGATGTACTCCCTGGGGATGCGGCCACCCGTGACCTTGTTTACGAACTCGTAGCTCTTCTCGGCCGTGATCTCGAGCGGCTCGATCGCGATCTGAATCTTCGCGAACTGCCCGGATCCACCGGTCTGCTTCTTGTGCGTGTAGTCGTGACGCTCGACCGCCCTGCGGATGGTCTCGCGGTATGCGACCTGGGGCTTGCCGACGTTGGCTTCGACGTTGAATTCACGCCGCATCCGGTCGACCAGGATGTCCAGGTGCAGTTCGCCCATTCCCTTGATGACCGTCTGACCAGTTTCCTGGTTCTGCTCGGTACGGAAGGTCGGGTCTTCTTCGGCCAGCTTCTGGATCGCGAGACCCAGCTTTTCCTGGTCCTGCTTGGTCTTCGGCTCGATCGCAACCTCGATGACCGGGTCAGGGAACGTCATCGACTCGAGCACGACCTGCGCGTTCGGGTCGCACAGGGTGTCGCCGGTGGTCGTGTCCTTGAGGCCGATGACCGCGTAGATGTGACCGGCGGTCACGAAGGCCACCGGGTTCTCCTTGTTGGCGTGCATCTGGAAGATCTTGCCGATGCGCTCCTTCTTGCCCTTGGTCGAGTTGATGACCTGGGCACCGGAGTCGAGGTGGCCGGAGTACACGCGAACGTAGGTCAGACGACCGAAGAACGGGTGCACGGCAACCTTGAACGCGAGAGCCGTGAACGGCTCGGTCGCATCCGGGTGGCGCATGATGACCTTCTCCTCGTCACGCGGGTCGTGCGCCTCAATGGCGGGCACGTCGAGCGGGGTGGGGAGGTAGTCGATGACGGCGTCGAGCATCGGCTGGACGCCGCGGTTCTTGAACGCCGAGCCACAGAGGACCGGGTAGATCTCGCTGTTGACCGTGAGCTTGCGAATGGCGCCCTTAATCTCGGCGACGGTCAGCTCTTCGCCGGAGAAGTACTTCTCCATGAGGTCGTCGTCGGTCTCGGCGACGGTCTCGAGGAGGAGCTTGCGGTAGGAGGCGGCCTGGTCGACGAGGTCGGCCGGGATCTCTTCGATGGCGTACTTGGAGCCCATCTCGACGTCACCCTTGGAGTCGCCGCGCCAGGTCAGCGCACGCATCTCGACGAGGTCGACAACACCTTCGAAGGTGTTCTCGGCGCCGATCGGCAGCTGGATGACGAGCGGCTTCGCGCCGAGGCGCTTGACGATCGTGTCGACGGTGTAGAAGAAGTCGGCGCCCAGCTTGTCCATCTTGTTGACGAAGCAGATGCGGGGCACGTCGTACTTGTCGGCCTGGCGCCAGACGGTCTCGGACTGGGGCTCAACGCCCTCCTTGCCGTCGAACACTGCGACGGCGCCGTCGAGGACACGCAGCGAACGCTCCACCTCGACGGTGAAGTCGACGTGGCCGGGGGTGTCGATGATGTTGATCTGGTTCTCAGCCCAGAAACAGGTCGTCGCGGCAGACGTGATGGTGATGCCACGTTCCTGCTCCTGCGCCATCCAGTCCATCGTCGAGGCGCCGTCGTGCGTCTCACCGATCTTGTGGTTGACACCCGTGTAGTACAGGATGCGCTCAGTGACGGTGGTCTTGCCAGCGTCAATGTGAGCCATGATGCCGATGTTGCGGACCTTACTCAGGTCGGTGAGCACGTCAAGTGCCACGGGGGTCCTCCGGAAGTTTGCTTATGGTGATTGGGGCGAAACAGGGCATCCGGCGTTCGAGCCGCGGTGACCGAGCCTGTCGAGTTCTGATCTCGACAAGCTCGACCACCGGATCGGCTCGAAGCCGGAACGCGACTACCAGCGGTAGTGAGCGAAGGCCTTGTTCGCCTCGGCCATCTTGTGCGTGTCCTCGCGGCGCTTCACAGCGGCACCGAGGCCGTTGGATGCGTCGAGGATTTCGTTGGTGAGACGCTCGGTCATGGTCTTCTCGCGACGGGCCTTGGCGTAGCTGGTCAACCAGCGGAGGGCCAGGGTGTTGGCGCGGTGCGGCTTGACTTCAACCGGAACCTGGTAGGTGGAACCACCGACGCGGCGCGAACGCACCTCGAGGGTGGGGCGCACGTTGTCGAGTGCCTTCTTCAGCGTGACAACAGCATCCGCACCGTTCTTGGCAACGACGCCTTCGAGTGCATCGTAAACGATGCGCTCGGCGAGGCCCTTCTTGCCGTCGAGGAGGATCTTGTTGACGAGCTGGGAAACGATGGGGGCGCCGTATACCGGGTCAGCGATAACGGGACGCTTGGGCGCTGGGCCTTTACGAGGCATTACTTCTTCTCCATCTTGGCGCCGTAGCGGCTACGAGCCTGCTTGCGGTTCTTGACGGCCTGGGTGTCCAGTGCGCCGCGAACGATCTTGTATCGAACACCGGGGAGGTCCTTGACACGACCACCGCGGACGAGCACCATCGAGTGCTCCTGCAGGTTGTGACCCTCGCCGGGAATGTAGGCGGTGACCTCTGTGCCGTTGGACAGCTTGACGCGGGCGACCTTGCGGAGAGCCGAGTTCGGCTTCTTCGGGGTGGTCGTGTAGACACGGGTGCAAACGCCGCGCTGCTGGGGGTTGGACTTCAGGGCGGGAGCCTTGGTCTTGGTGACCTTGGGGCTGCGTCCCTTTCTGACCAACTGCTGAATGGTGGGCACTAATTACTCCTTGTTTTTGCTGCACGGTGACAGCTCATTGATGGTTAGCATTCGAATCGTTCGGTTTCCCGGCCGACTCGAGTTCATCTGGACCCGCCGGCACGCACGCAATGAATTCCGTGTGATTTGGTGGGTATGCCGTGGGGGCTGCTCGGTGAGCACACCCTGAGTGAGTGCCGAACCGGACGCGCCTAAGGTGCAGCACGAGGGTATCGCGGTGGCATGACTCAAGCGCACGACAAAGCGCACACCTCGAAATACTAACTCGGCAGTGGCGGCCCGGTCAAATGGGTTACGGGGTCTGACGGGTTCGTTCAGCCGTTGTTCAGATGCTGCGCGGCCAGAGCGGCGAATCGAGCGCCGTGTCGAGGTCGGCCAGGAGGGCCAGCACCCAGGGTTCGACGTAGTCGGCGACGGCCTGGCGCATCCGCTCACGGTGCCGGAACAGCTCGGCGCAGACCCGGCTGCCGACCAGGGCCGCGTGCTCGTCGGCGAGTTTCAGTTCGGTGCGGATGGCCGTCTTCTCCTCCGCCGTGAGCGGCGGCGGAGCGGATGCGGCGGCCGCGGCCTGGTCGGGCCGGGCCAGTTCGGCGAAGGTGAACAGGTAGGGCGCATCCGCGGTGGTGGGCGGGTCGAGGTCGAGGCCTTTGTACTCCGGGTCGAGGCCCTCGGTGGGGTGGTAGCTGGCGGCCGCCTTGCGTTCCTCGTTCAGGTGGATCTCGCGGCTGAGCAGGGGCAGGTTGAGCTCGGTGTATTCGTCGACGGCAGCGTCGATGACGAGCTTCACGCGCATGGCGAGGGCATGCTGCACGGCGTGCGGTACATCGGTGGCCAGGCCGGCGGCGACGATGACCGGCGAGCCGAAGCAGGTGCGGCAGAGGCGGGCGCGGCCGCGGTGCGTGCCCGGGCGCCAGCGCGGGAGCCAACGCAACCAGTTGTCAACCTCATGGCTGACGCGTGACTCGATGGATCCGTCCATGGATGTTAAGGATACTCGCTCGGGCTGCCTCGCGGCCAGTGAGTTCCCGACCAGTCCCCGCCCCGTCCCCGCCCGAGGCTTGCCCTAGGCGACTGACTCGGCGAACCCGTAAGGGTCGCCCGAACGCCACGCGTTCAGCACGGTGATGACGGCGAGCACGGCACAGGCCGCGGCGATGCCGGTCAGGTCCGCCAGAGCAGCATCGTCGAAGGGCTTCTGGCCGGCCAGGGCGTCGTGCCAGAGCAGCGGGAGAACGCCGAACAGGCCAAGGCTGATGAAAGAGAACCAGGTTTCCAGACGCCACTGGGTGGCCGTGAGGCGCCAGAACGTGCGGGCGCCGCCGGTCGGGATCGTGCCGCGGGCGGCCAGCCGACGATACGTCGCCCGCTTGAGCAGCGATGCGAGGAAGACGCCCACACAGCCGGCGGCCAGGAATCCATACAGGGAAAGCAGGGTCCAGAAGTCCTCTGAGGCGCCGCGGACCGTGGCACCCCACGCGCTTCCACTCGTTTCGGCGTGTACGGCCAGCGGGATGATCAGGAGGTACACGACGACGGGCAGGAGCATCCACAGCAGTGCGTACCGCAAGGGCGTCGGACTCATTTCCAATCCGACGGACCCTCCCTGCAAAAAAGTGCGCCGGCGCTGCGACAGTCGGCCCCGGCGGAACATCTCCCCGAAGAAGAGTGCCACCCCGGTGAAAAGCAGAATCACCCCGGGCAAGGAAGGGTAGTTGAAGTCTTTCCCCAAAAACGGCAGAAGCTCGACCATGAGCGACCCGCTCAACCCGACCAGATACAGCCAGATGAACACGGCAGCGGCGGCGGCGCCGAGCAGACCACCGGCGACGTAGAACAGACGGGGGCTGGGAATGCTGGGCGGCTGTGAGCCGCCCTTGCGCTTGGCCGGCGAGGCCGGAATGCGGCTAGGCGTTGCCATCTGAGCCTCCGGCCGGCTCGAAATCTGCGGCGACAGCCGGTTCCCGCCACCGGATCGAGTCGACGATGGCGTCAAAGAGGGCGACGATCATCTCCGGATCGCATTCGACCGGGGTGTCCGCCACGATGTGCAGCAGCTGGTCACCCGCCGGGGTCGGCAGGAGGTACTCGAGCTTTGTATCGGGGATCGTCTCCCGTCCGGGCTGGATCTGTACGACGCGCCAGGTGCGCGCCACGATGCCGCATTCCAGAGTGAAGACTTCGGCCGCCGGGAGCATGTCCTTGAGCGTGGCGGCCTGGCGCTCCGGCTGCGGAGGCTCCCCGTTCCACGGCACAAAATCGAGCACCATCGCAGCAGGAAATGGGATCCCGGGCAGAATCTCCAGCGAGAGGGCGACCTGGAACGCCCCAGCGGCACGTGCCCGGGCGACGACATCCCGCAGTTGGAGCTTCACCTCACGCCTCACCCTGGCCAGCCGGTCGTCCCGACCGACCTGCCGGATGACGAGGCCCGCAATAATGCGCTCGGACAGGGGCTCCTCACTGACGGGAATGTTCGCCCACGAGCCGGGCAGCACCATCGAAATGTCGGCGGCACGCATGGCCACTTGCCTGGTCATAGTGCCTCCGTCACGATGTGGAGTGTTTCGACGATCGCCTGGGTTTCTTCACGCATGCTGGCGAAGGCCCCGAAGTCATCGCAGGTGAAAGCGAATTGGAGCATCTCGCTCGACCCCACGGGGAACACCGCGAAGACGGTGCGCTCGGAAAGCCGGCCTTCGGCCGCGCCGAGTTCGGTGAATTCGATCCGTTGGAACAGTCCAACGACTTCGCCGGCGGGGATGTCGGCGCGCCAGAGCTCCAGGTCGCGTGACCGAGCCCCGGGGCGCATCCGAGTGGATTCCTCCCGGGCTATCCGCTCATAGGCCGCTGGCCCATCGTCGTCGTCCATCGCGAGTTGCTGCACGGTGAGAACGGCACCGATGGTCAGCTGTTTCTCGGGCCGCACCGAGACCGCCGCAGTGAGCCACGGATTCCGCTGGCCCAGCAGCCGGGTGCGAAGCTCGGCCAGTTCGGCGGCGAAGTCTCCTGTGGTACCCGGATTCGGGTCACGCTGGGCGACGTCGGCGACGACGCTCTCGGCCCAGCGCGTCGAATCCACGCTTTCCGCCGGGTCGAGCGGCACGGTATAGAAATTGGACGGCACGTCGAAGTCGTAGTCGACGATCTGCAGCGCCCTGACACCGGCAGTCACCGCGTGACCAGGCCTTCGACGCCGTTGGACGCGGCTTTCAGCAGGCTTTCCGGTCTCAGTTTGATGTCTCCCTCGGTGTTCAGGTTGCCGGGATCATTCATCAGTTTCTCTATCGAACCGCCCACCTGTCTGGCATCCAGCACCACAAGGGTGACCTTCGCCCCCGCGGTCAGGTC
Organism: Cryobacterium mannosilyticum; assembly: GCF_004402705.1. NCBI lineage: Bacteria > Bacillati > Actinomycetota > Actinomycetes > Micrococcales > Microbacteriaceae > Cryobacterium > Cryobacterium mannosilyticum. Next base: position 63,126 of record NZ_SOFM01000021.1, read on the forward strand.
TCCCCAGGGCATGTCGACGGATTTGAGCTTGAGCGGGTTTTTGAGGGCGTCAAGACCTTCCGTCCTGGCCCCGGCGAGCCACTTCTCGGCGAGATTGGACCCGGTGCCGAGTTTGGATTCGAACGGGTTCTGGAAGATTTCCTTTGCGGCGCCCTTGAAACTCGTGAGGCTCTTCAGTTCGGTTCGTGCGGCGGTCTTCGTTACGCCGAATACCTTCTTGAATTGGCCTGCATAGAGGCCCTTCGATTTCGACGCCCGGAATGCGAGCGCCCCGGCCGACTTGGCCTTCGCGGCCTTGGCAAGGTACGTGACCAATTTGCCGCCGAACGCGGCCAGTGCTACGCCCACCGCCGCGAAAATCACGTCGCTGAGGCTGCCTTCACCCCGCTGGAGTTTGAAGCTCGCGTCAATGAGCGCGATCACCGCGCCCAGGACGGCGAGACCGATCAGGATTGCGCCCAGGATGGGGACCCACGAGAGGAAGATCGCCAGCACGCCCGCCCATTCGCAGACTACTTTGATCGCGTCCAGCACCGAGCCCCAGTCGTCCCAGCGAGAGTCATTGAGCCTGTCGCCCACGTCACCGGTGACAACGTCATTGATGTCATCCGCGGCCGACTTCGCGGCAGCATCTTTGGCCGCGCTGGCGGCGTGCCAGAGTCCCTGGGCGACGCCGAGTTCGTGCACCCGAGCGTCGTAACGGTCCGCCATGTTCTCGGCGCTTTTCTGGTTGACCGCCTGGTCGTCACCGACCGCTTCGGCCTTCTGATCGGCCTGCGTCTTGTTCGTGCGGGCGGCGGAGACTTCGCCTTCTGCCTGGGAAATGGTGGAGATCGCGGTGACCGCGTCGTCCTGGGCCGTCTTGAGCTTGCCCGAATAGGCGATCAGGGCCGTTGCCGTGAGGCTGTAGCGTTCCTGGGCCTTGCCGATGTCCCGCGCAACATTCTCAGCAGATTCCTTGAGTGCGGCAACGGCCTTGCTCTTGTTCTCGTCGGCCTCGGATATGCGATGGAGCGTCGTCACCGAGCGGGCGATGGCCAGCCCCAGTTCCTCGTAGCGGCGGGCCTTGGCCAGCACAACGTCGGCGTCGCCGGTCAGGTTGTTGAACGCAGTATCGCTGTTGCTCATCGTGTTCCTCGCTCGATTCCCCTAGACAACGCGGTGACCCGGCGAACCGGCACCCGGCCCGATTCCACTGTCTTTGTTGTCTTCGGCGGCCTCGACGAGGGCCTTGCCGAGTTCCTCATCCACCTGAGTGAACGCATCCCGAATGGCCTTGACCTGCTCGTGCAGGGCCGTGACCTGTTCGGTCATGTTCTTGCGCCGGTCGTTCCAGCTGCGCGAGAACTCACGCACGCGCTCCCCCAAACCGTCGTGTCCGACCACATCGGCCATCTCCCCGGTGAATGTGTCGGCATTGCTGTACTCGGTCGCGATATCGAGCAGATCCCTCTCCAGCTGCTCAAGCAAGTGCATCTGAATGACGATGTCAGACATCGAATTCTCCTCCCCCGGTGTGCTCGGCCGGCCACGTTCGGCCGGCCGAGCACACGAATTCAGTTGGCGACTAGCCGGCCAGCCCGGAGCCGAGCTGGTCGTCGACGCCCTGGATGGCGTCGCGCGCCTGCACCAGGAAATCGGCCATGCCGGAGATGCCGGCCAGGGCTTCGTTGAGGCCCTTGTCCATGCTCTGGTAGGACGTTCCGAACTGCCCCGAGGCACGGTCCGTCTGGAAGCCCTGGCTGATCAGGCCTTCAACAAGTCCCCTGAGGCGCACGAGGGTGTCTTCGATCTGCCCCTGGCCCGCCTTCAGGTTGTTCGAGGCAGTGGTCATCTCGTCGTACGTTACGTTCATGTTCGCCATGGAATACTCCTTCAAACATCGAGGCCAACCCCCATGAGCCGACCGACTGTTCTCAACCTATCGGGATTGCCGAGACCGCTCGATGGGCACGATTATCCATGCGCGTTTCCACGTCGGGCAGCGGCATGGGCAGCTGCACCCGCACGAACTTCCCGCGCGAGACGAAGACGCCTCTGCCCGGCGGGAATTCTGCCCGGTTGGAGCGCGGCAGCGGTGTCTTCAGCAGGAACTCGCCCTCCGTGTAGTCCGGCTGCAGGAGCAGTCCCCGCCGCACGGTCTTGATCTCGCTGAAGAGGCCCCAGGATGAACTCCAGGTCGAAGTCTCACTTTCGGCGATGATGGTATGGTCGCTGCGCTTGACCGCCTTCACGAGTTCAGTCAGCGGCGTCTCGGCCGGGGTCTGCAGGAAATCGGAGATGGTCTCCACGATCACCACGATGCTTCCCTCCGTGTCGGGGTCGGCGACGGCCGCGGCCAGGTCCCTGGCCAGGGCCGCGACCTCCTCGATCGTCGTGGCGGTTCCGGCCCACCAGTCGCCCTGCGCCAGCGGCGACCGGGAATTGCCCAGGTAGTACTGTCTCGCCGCCGGGCGTGCCCGGCCGTACGCCTGCGTGAGCGCGCGTAACGCCGTCGTCCGGCCGCTCGCGGGCGGCCCGGCCACGAGCATGACCCCGGACGGATCGAAGGCGTACGGGCCGAGATCCACATCGCTCATGCCCAGGACCGGGTTACCGTCGAGGGCGTCCGGCAGTTCGGCCGCCGAGTACTCGGTGGGCATCGACCCAATTCCGGCAGCTGAATGTACGCCGGCTCTGCGCATCGACTCGGCGAGGCGCTTCGTGGCTGCCGACTGGTCGGCAACCGCACTCGACCCGCCGAGGATCGCGATCTGGGTCTCCATCCCGTCGACGATCGCACGCCCAGCGGCCGACTTCGAGCCGAGGATGTCGGAGGGAACGTCGAGCATCCCATAGCCACCCTCGTCGGCCAGTCGCAGCACGATTCGCTTCTGGATGCTCGACCCCACGGAGGTGGGGATAGCCCCTGACCGGTCGGCGGTCAACGCGATATGGATGCCCAGCTGGCGACCGTCGGTGAGGATGTCCTTGAAGACGCCGTACCAGGGCATGCGTCCGCTCGTGGATTCCCATTCGTCCCGGAAGGCGGGATAGCCGTCGATGAGGAGAAGGATGCGGGGCTCGTCCCGCTTGCCGGTGAGCTGGCGGTAGTCGGCGATGTTCGACGCGTTGGCTTCCGCGTAACGCGGGCCGCGTTCCTCCAGGACCGCCTTGAGTCGGCGGAACAGCCGCACGATGCGTTCTGAGTCGTCCCCGGAGATGATCGATCCGACGTGTGGGAGGTCCTCGAGCATCCGGAGGCTGCCGGTGCCGAAGTCGAGCCCGTACACCTGGACCGGCCCGCCGCGGGGCGTGATCCCCGCGGCGCCGGCAAGCGTGCGCAGCAACGCGCTCTTGCCGGAGCCGCCGGTGCCGAAGATGGCGACGTGACCGTCGGCATCCGGGCGGAAGTAGACGGCCTGCTGTTCCTGGCGGTGCGGGAGGTCGGACACCCCGAGCAGGAGCTCGGAGTCGGTGCGCTGGCGGAGTTTGACGAGGTCGTAGGCGGGGGCCAGCTCGTCGAGCCAGGGACGACGAGGGTCGGGGATCTTCGCGAATGCTGCCGCCGCGACGATCGTGGTCACCAGGCGCTGCTGGTCGGTGGGGCCGAGGTCGCGGTCTTCGTCGATGTGGCCGTGGGTGCTCGGATCCTCCCATTTGCTCTCCGCCCCGAACCGGAGTTCGGCGACGTCGATCCCGGCGCGGTCGGGTTCGCGGCTGGTCCACCCGCCGGCGTAGGCGGACTGGAACTGCTGCAACCGGCCGGGGCCGGTCTTGGCGACCCCGCGGCCGGGGATGCCCGGGTCGAAGTGCGAGGCGTCCTTGGTGCCGATGACGTCGGTGCTGTCGGACTCGTCGGCCATCCGCAGGGCGATCCGCAGCGGCGTGTTGGCGCGCAGGTTGTCCTTGATCACGCCGGCCGGCCGTTGGGTGGCCATGATCAGATGGATGCCGAGGGAGCGGCCGCGCTGGGCGATGTCGACGACGCCGTCGACGAACTCGGGCACCTCGGTGGCGAGGGCCGCGAATTCGTCGATGACGAGCACGAGCGCGGGCGGGCTGTCGGGGTCGCCGCGCTTTTCCAGTTCGAGCAGGTCCTTGGCCTTCTTGCGGCCCAGCAGGTGCTCCCGGTGGTGCAGTTCGGCGCGGAGGCTGGTCAGGGCGCGCCGCACGAGGTGCGGGCTGAGGTCGGTGACCAGGCCGACGCAGTGCGGCAGGGTGACGCAGTCGGCGAAGGCTGAGCCGCCCTTGTAGTCGACGAAGAGGAAGGTGACCCGGTCCGGGCTGTATTCGGCGGCCATGCCGAGCACCCAGGCCTGCAGGAATTCGCTCTTGCCGGCGCCCGTCGTGCCGCCGACGAGGGCGTGCGGGCCCTGGCTGCGCAGGTCGAGGTGCATCGCGTCGACGCCGGCGGAGCCGATGATGGCCCGCAGCTTGCCGGCGCGGCGAGGTTTCGGCTTGCCGCCGCTGCGGTCGTGGATCGACATGTTCTGCTGCCAGCGGTCGATCACCGCGGCGCTCGTCTCGACCATGTCGTGCCCGAGCAGCGTGACCAGCGAGACGGTGCGCGGCAGGTCGCTGGAGTCCGCCACGAGTGCCCCGGCGTCGATGACCGGGGCCATCCGTTTGGCGAAGCTGAGGGCCGTTGCCGAGTCGACCTGCTCGGTGACGACATCCGTGATCGTCTCGCCGAGGCGCACGAACCCGGCGGTGGCGCTGCCCGGTTCGTCGCCCAGGGCGAGGTAGGTGCGGCAGACGGCCGGCAACGCGGCCACGGTCGGGGCGATCCAGATCGGGTAGACGCCGGCGTCGGCGGCGACCTCGGCCAGCTGCACCAGCCGGGCGCGGTCAACGGCCACGTCGTCGGAGATGAGCAGCACGATGGCGGGGATCGGCGCCGGTGCGCCCTGCACGGTCTTCGCGGATCCGACCTCTGCGCCGCGTTCCAGGGCGGCGTCGTCCTGCACCATGGCGCCGCGGCGCCTCGCGGACTTCGCCCTGGCGAGGCGCTGAGCGACGACCTCCTCGATGCTGGCGAGCACGGCGGCCCCGCTCGCCGCGCTGTCGGCGAGGTGGCTGCCGGCGATCGGGCTGTGCGGCGACGAGGTGTGCGGCATCCACTTGAGCCACCCCAGTTCGCGCGACCATCGCGGGGTCACCAGCGAGGCCACCACGAGTTCGGCGGGCGAGTGCAGCGCGGTGAGCTGCACCAGGACCGAGTTGATCGAGCCCATCGTCTGGTCGGGCGAGCCGGCCAGGCCCAGCGCGCCGGAATCGAAGAGGTTGTCGATCAGCGGCACGCCCTCGATTCGGCGGTTCGCCTCGACGACGGCGTCGAGCTTCTCCTGGAACTGGGGCAGCATCTCCCCCGTGCTGTTTTCCGCGACCGTGTTGCGGGAGTTCATCGTTCCCACGCCGAGCCGCACGTTCAGGAATGACCAGTGCTCAGGGCGCCTGGTCCAGAGGAGCGGGCCGCGCCGTCCGGCGTCGTCGTAGGCGTCGAGCGTGGATGGCGACTCGCCGAGGCGCAGGTCACGCTCGCGCACCCGCTCGGCGGCCAGGCGCGTAGCCAGCACCTCGAGCCGCGCTTCGAACCTGGCCACGGCCTTCTTCATCCGCTGCTTCTCCCGCGACTTGGACGTCAGGAAGTTGCCGATCAGCATGATCGGGGACATCAAACAGAAGATCAGCGTGTACGGCTGGCGGGTGAGGGCGAACATCGCGCCGCCCATCAGCAGCGGGGTGATCATGGCGAGCAGGGGGAACGGCTGCTCGTCCTTCTCCGCGGGAACGTCGGGCGCATTGAACTCCTGGCCCGTGTAGCGCGTCTCCACCTTCGGCGACCGGTTGAAGAAGATCGGGCCGGGTTTCGGCGCGGCGTCCGCCGAGGCTCCGGCGATCTTGCTGATCTCCACCTCGGAGTCGCCGAGCAGAAGGCGCTCCGCCTTCGCGATGCGCACGCGCCCGACGATGCCGCCGTCGACGACCACGCCGTTGGCAGAACCGAGATCGATGACCTCTACGGCGTCAGCGACCTCGAGGCGTGCGTGCTTCTTGGAGACCAGGTTGTCGTCGAGCACGATGTCGCAGGACGGGTCGCGGCCGAGCACGAAGCTCCCGGCGGAGAGAGGGAACTCGCGCCCGGCATCCGGGCCGTTGATGACGCGCAGGGTGGCGACGGCCTGCGATTTCACCTGCGACGGCGCCTGGTACATGACACCGGCGTCGGCCAGGCTCACGGATGCGCCGGAGCCGATCCACGCCTCGCCGACCGGGGCGTCCGGCGGCAACATGATCGGGTCGCCCTGGCCGGGCAGGGTGGCCCGGAGGGTGAGGTTGCGCTCGGCAGAGTGAGGCACCTCAGAATCGACCCGGCTGATGGTGGTCGCGATCTCGGAGATGGTCGCCGCGGCATCCGCTGTGACGACGATGTCGCTCGACGAGCCCGACGGGCGAACGAAGGTGAGTTTCAGGCGCATGCGTTTACATCCGAACTAGTCTTCGCGGCGTTCCCACGGCCAGAGCGGGCGGCCGTGCTCGCCCACACGGGAGGCGAGCAGCCAGGAGTAGGCCAGTGTGACGACGACGGCGAGGATGCCGGTGGCCAGGGAGAACGGGCTGAGCAGCATCGTCGCGCTGAAGGTGAGCACGTGGAACGGCTGCCCGTCGCCCGCCGCGTACAGAATCGCGCCGGTGACGATGAAGATGCCGAATGCGGCGATCCCGGCCGCGAAGGAGAAGCCGACGGCGACGCGCTGCCGGTCGGGCCGGGTGGCCACGCCGAGCGTGAGCATGAGCACGAACACCAGCAGCACGGCGGCGGCGGCCATGCTCGGGCCGACAAGCGGGCCGGCATCCGGTTCGCTGATCACGTCAAGGTTCGTGGCGAGGCTGATCATGCCGAAGGCCGCCACGATCAACGCGCCGTAGAGCACCGCTGCGAAGACCGCGACGACCGTCGCGTACTTCTGGTAGTCACGCATCGCTCCCCCTGTCCGCGTCTAGTGCGAGTGTAGCCGGACGACGCGGAGCCTGTGCCCGTTCTGGGTGCAGACGTGTGCTGTGCCCACGGGCTAGTCTTGCCCCCACCAGCACCGCGGTCGTTGCGGTTGCCCTGGCCGGGCGGAGGACTGAGCGTGAACCTGTTCCGACGCACGAAAGCCCTGCCCAGGGCGGGTGAGCACCGCGCCACGGCCATCACGGAGACCGAGCCGACTCCCGCACCTCCGCGCCATCTCCTGGTGCCCGCCGTAAAGGTCGGCGACCTGGAGTCTGAGGCCCTGCGGCACCGGGCCGCCAATGCGTTGGTCGGCAAGCACCTCACGCCCCCCGATCCGGCCTCCCCCGAGTCCGAGGTCGATCTCGGGATCGCACCAGTGCCGATTCCCGAGCCCGGTTGGCAGCCCGTTCCCCTGGCCGCCAACCGCGGCCGCTTCTTCCAGAGCCCGACTCCGGTCGGCACGGGATTCATCCTCGAGCGCGACGAGGCCAAGGCGGTCCTGGATGACTGGTCCATTCCGTATTCCGACGTGGTGCGGCCGTACCTGACCAGTGAGGACCTGGCCGACGATCCCGGCCAGCGACCCCGACGCTGGATCATCGACTTCGGCCAGAGAGAGCTGGACGAGGCGGCACGGTTTCCGCGGGCACTCGTGATCGTTCAGGAGCGGGTGAAGCCTGAGCGCGAGACCAACGCGGATGAGATCTTCCGAGCCCGCTGGTGGCTTTTCGGACGCCCGCGGCTTCCCATGCGGGCAGCCCTCGAGCCGCTCGCGCGCTATGCGGTGCTCGGATCACTCGGCAGACGGATGCTCGTGGCGTGGGCGCATCCGTGGATCGTGGCCGGCAATTCGACCCTGATTTTCGCCGGGGCCGACGACTACAGCATGGGCATTCTGCTGTCGGGCGCCTACGACACCTGGGCCCGCGCCGGCACCCTGGCGGGCGCCCTGCTCAACACTCCGACGGCGGCCCTGGCCGCCTTCCCCTGGCCGGATCCGGTCGGAGCCGGCCGCCGGGACGCTGTCGCGGCAGCCTGCATCGCCCTGTACCGGCGCCGGAGTGAGCTCTGCCGGGAACACGGCATCGGGCTGAGTCGGCTGTACGGCATGACCTGGCCCGAGGACAACCCCGATCTCGCGGAGCTGCACCGACGCCTCGACGACGCCGTGGCGGACGCTTACGGCTGGGAGCCGTCGATCTCGGCCCACCCCGCCCAGATTCTAGAGCGTCTGCTGCAGCTGAACCGGGACGTGACGGACGGGCGTCGCCCCTACTCGCCGTTCACATCGGGCGGCTGATTCCCTGCGGTGGCGCGCGGCGCTCCCGCCTAACGGAGGAGCGCCGCACGCCGCAGGAGGCTCAGTTGGAGCGGATGCCCTGGGGTCCGTCGGCGAGCACGCGGTCGTACTCGGCCTTCGCCGCGGCGTTGCGCTCGGTGACCGAGCGGCCGCGTCGGGCGATCCAGGCGCCGGTCCAGATCGGCACCTCACGGGCCACCACGGCGGCGGCGATCGCGCCCGGGTTCAGCCACTGCTGGCTGACGAAGCGGTAGGCCTCGTCGGGCGTGAAGTTCCACGCCTGCACGCTGAGCAGGGCCGCCCCGATGTAGGAGAAGTAGACGACGACGGCCACCAGGAAGCCGAAGAGCACGTAGGCCCACCAGCCGCCGCGGTTGACGATCGCGACCAGCAGGGCGAAGCCGAGGAAGAAGAAGATCACCGGCACGTAGAAGATCGGCAGCACGATGAAGTCGGTGAACTTCGCCGTGGTGTCGGCGAGCGAGCCGCTGCCGATGCCGGAGAGCGCCAGTGCGACGAGGGCGTAGAGCGCCGCGAAGACGGCCGTGCCGAGGAGCCCGATCAGGATGCCGGCGCCGCGGTTGCCCTTGTACCTGGGCGCGGTGGGCGCCTGGATGTACACCGGGGGCTGCACGGTGGTGTTCGTCGGCGTGTAGGCCTGGGTCGGCTCGGTCGACTGGGTGTACGGGGGCTGTTCGCGGGTGGGCGCGTCGTCGCTGGCGAGCGTGGCGGCACCGGTGCCGCCGACCGTGGCGGCCGGCACGTAGGTGTCGCGCTTGACCGAGTCGGCGGAGACCGGCGCGGGAGCGTAGGCCTGGGTGGCGGCCGAATCGGGCGCATCGTAGGAGATCGGCTGGCCGATCGGCGCGCCCGGGTGCGCCTGCTCGGGGTTGGTCTGCTCGGCAGGGTGGGCGGATGCCGCGGGTGCCGCGCCGTCGCGGGCGTCTGCCTCGCGGCGGGCCGTTTCGGGGTCGACGCCGACGGGGCCGGTCTCGTGGCGTCCGGTGGTGGTTGCCGAGGCATCCGTGTCGGGGTTGGTGTTGCCGTCGTTGGGCGTGGTGTCGCTCATGCTGCACTCCTCACGGGCCTGGCGGCCGTAGTTCTCTGCAGCAACCATAGCAATGCGCGTGCGGCGCGCCGGTGAAGCGCAGGGCAAAGTCTGGTGGCGGGGTCCGTCGGGTCGCGTCTGGGCGCGCATTTGACCCTCGCAGCGCCCACCCCGCGTCGAAATCTACCTTTTCGGTCAAACCCGGCTTGCACGCCGGTCGGTTTCGACCGAAAAGGTAGGTCTCGGGAGATGGCGGGCTATTTGGCCGGGGCCGGGGCCGAAGCGGACGCGGGCGTCGCGGGCGGGACCAGCACGTAGACGAGGCCGGAGATCGTGGCGTTGAGTATTCCTCGGGCGGACGGTGCGGCGCCAGCACTGCCCTTCTCTGTTGAAGCAACTGCCGCCAGCGGGTCGGCCTCAGTCGTGGTCAATCCCGAAAGCAAGAAGAGCCTCGGGCCGGTCTGGAGCCCACTGACGAAATCGAGAACGCGGTCGTAGTCGCCCTTGATCGTGATCTGCAGGGCGAGGGAGGCAAAATTCCCCGCCGTGATCCGCGGGTCTGCGACAGGGGGGATTCCTCCGGTTGCGGGAACTGCCGGCGCGGCCGCGGCATCGGTTGGGGCCGGTGCGGGGCTAGCCGCCGCGCCAGCGGCTGGCGCCTCAGCGGCGGGTGCGATGGCGGCCGGCGCCACGACCGGTGCGTACGCCACGGCGTCCGCGACTACCATCCCGGTGATGGACACCTGGGACTGGACAGCGAGGGATGACAACTGATCGACGAAGGCCGGCATCTCGGTGCCGTCCGGAACCGACAGGTTGAGGGGCGCCAACTCTGCCCGCACCTTGTCGATGCCGGCGAAGTCGTCCTTGAGTCGAGCAAGCACGACGGACTGTGCCCGGTTCGAGGCTTCCACGGACAGGCGTTCCGCATTCGCGGTCGAGGCGACCTTGAGCTGCGGCTGGATCCCGAGAAGGAATCCGAACGCGAGGATGGCCCCCATGAGCAGCACGGATCCGATGACCCAGAGTCTGTTCTTATCCACAGCTACTTCTCCTTCGCGGCGAAACGTTCGGCAAATGCGGCGTCGTTGATGTGCATCGTGATGTCGACGGTGTATATCCCGGTGGCCTCGTCAAGGAGCAGCTGGCCGGGCAGGGCATCCGCGAACCCGGGGAGCGCTGCAAGCCCGGTCAGCCAGGTGGGCACGTCGGGCAGGGAATTGCTGGTCGCGCTGAACGTCACGGTGGCGACCCGTGCCCCCTGCAGCGGAGCGGTCGGCTGTTCGTAGACGAGGATTGGGGTGGCCGAATCAACCGTGACCGACTTGATCGAGACGCTGGGCGGCAGCGTGGCCTGGACTCCCTGAAGGTAGGGTTTCCAGTCGATCTCGGTCGACACTCCCACCCTTTGCGCCGCCTTCACGAGGTCGACCTGAGCCTGCGCCGTGCGCACTTCGCCGTACTTTGTCTGTTCGGCGAGCAGTCCGGCCGTATGCGACTGTTCGGCCAGCAGCCCAAGCTGCGCCTGGGCGGAGAGCACTGTAGCGGCACCGATGCCCGCGGCCACGACAACCAGCAGACCGACGACGCCGATTCCCAGGCCACGCCTGATGGCCTTTGCCTTGCGGCGCTTGAGGACCTCGGGAGGCAGCAGGTCGACCCGGGGCTCCCCGCCGATGAGCAGCTCGTCGCCGGAAACGTTGCGGCTCATGCGTTACTCCCCAGTGCCAGGCCCAGTGCGACGAGGTATGTCCCCTGGGTTTCCTTGAGGGCTTCCGCGTTCACACCCCGGCCAAGCCCGATCGTGCCGGCCACGTCCGGAGCCAGTACGGGCAGCCGTGTCACCTCGGTCAGCGCCTCGGCGAAGCCCCTCAGCCGGGCACCTCCCCCAGTGAGAACGATTCGGGTCACCGGCACGTTCTGACGCGTGTTCACGAAGTAGTTGACGGTGTTCCTGAGGCTATTAAGCAATTCGGTGGTGACTTCCCTAATCACCGTGACGGCCGCCTCGTTGCCGGGAGCCGCCTCCGCCAGCCCCAGGGACCGTTTGAGTTCCTCGGCCTCATCGGCCGTGATCGTGAGACGCAGCATGAGCGCCTGCGTCAGGTCGTCCCCGCCGGTGGGGATGAGGCGCACGAATTGGGGCACGCCGGCATAGCTGACGACGACGGTCGTGGTGCCCGCGCCGACATCGATCTGCACGACCGGGTCATCCGTTCGTGCACCGCGAAAAATCGACCTGCTCAAAGCGAACGGGATCAGGTCCACTTCGACCGGCGTGAGCCCGGCAAGCTCGACGGCTTTCACGTTGCCGAGCACGGCGTCCTTCACCGCGGCCACGAGCAAACCGTTGATCTGAGGGCCGCCTTCACCCTCGGTTTCGGAGATCGGGTAGAAGTCAAGCAAAGCGTCAGCAACGGGAACGGAGAGCATGTCCTGCACCTGAAACGGCAGAGACTCCCGGATCCGTTTGATCGACATTTTCGGCACGGTCAGATCGCGCGCGAGCACCCGGTGATTGCCCATGCCGAGAACCACGTTCTTGCTCTTGAACCCGCCACTCGACCATAGCTGTTTGATTGCGGCCGCTACGGTGTTTGGTTCGAGCACCTCGCCGCGGCTGACCGCGCCTTCCGGAAGGGGCACTTGGTGGTAGCGCACGAGCAGCGGGTTGGCCTTGCCCGCGTCGCTCACCTCCACGGCGCGCACGGCGACACTTCCGATGTCGATTCCTACGACGTTTGCAGTCATTGATTCTCCCAATACAGACGTGCGGTCATGCCAAACCGAACAGAGAGAGATAACCCGTCGCTATCGCCCCACCACCGAATATTCCCAGCCATGCCCCGGCGAGCATCCACGGACCGAACGGGATGCCGCTCTTCCGATTCGCCCTGCGGGTCATGATTAGGACAAGACTAAACAGTCCACCGAGCAAGAACGCGGCGAACGCGCCGACGACCAGCGGAGCCCAGCCTAGCCATCCCAGAAAAAGTCCCAGAATGCCGGCGAGCTTCACATCTCCGAACCCCATGCCGCCCGGGTACAGAAGTGCCATCAAGAGATACAGGCCGAAAAGTGCCCCCCCGCCGATTAGAGCCGACAGCAGTCGTTCGGGCGCACCGGCCAGAAGCGCGGCCGAGGTCAACAGCACAGCGCCCACCGGGTAGGCCGGCAGAACGATCCGGTTCGGCAGTGTGTGGGTGTCGAGATCGATCAGTGCAAGTGCGACGCTTACCGCAGCGAGGTAGAGGAAGGCCACCATTGTGAGGGCCGCCGCCGCTACCACTGTGTCAATCATTCCGGCGGCGGATACGAGCTCTCCGAACGAGCCGAGCCCGGTGGTCGAGCTGAGCCCGGTGGTCGAGCTTGTCGAGACCCCGGACAGCACCCACCAGGCAACAACACCGAAGAACACCGCCGTGCCCAATTCGACCAGCGGATATCGCGCCGAAATCCCCGTCGCACAGTCACGGCAGCGCCCACGCAGCAGAAGCCAGGAAAGCACTGGGATGTTGTCCCACGGACGGATCTGGGCCGCGCACGACCCGCAGGCGCTGGGTGGCGACACAATCGATCGTCCGGCCGGGACCCGGAATACAACGACGTTCAGGAATGACCCGATGAGTAGCCCGAAACCTCCGAGAAGAACGGCCGGAACAATCATCACCCGACGAGATCCCGAGACGAGACCAGAGTGCCCAAGACCGGCGGCGACCCCGAGGATCCACCGGGAGTATAGGTGCCGGCACCGAGGTCGGCACCCGGGAGTCCAACTCCGATGTACCCGAAGACCGCGTTGTTCCAGTTGGAGATGGTGCCCGCATACATCTGTCCCCGCCAGGTGAACCCATTCCCGGTGCTGATGCCACACGGCGTGTACAACATCGCGATGATCGGCGCGTCAATCTGCAGATTGTTCCCGATCGTGAAGTTGCCCTGGCCCGGGCTGCAGGTCGCCGTGTTCCCAGCGGGAACAAGGTCAGGCGTGATGAACCACACGCGATGCACGGCAGCAGTCGATGACCTGAAATTCATGCTGTTGGCAAAGGTGAATTTCTTTGCGACCACCACGAGGTCATTGGATAGCGTGACATCACCTGAGTCGGACACACCGCCACAGTTGAGCGCATTGAAGATTATCGGGTTCGCACCGTTATTCTGCGGGAGAGGGCAGTTTCCGGCCGTTGTCGGTCGAATGTTCTCGTCGAAGAGCACCCCCGCTGAGGTCATCCAGTCGTTGCGGTTGTAGCCGAACTCGGTCCACACCGGCACGGTAGGCATTGGCATTGTTGGGTTCCACCGTGCAAGCGGGTGCGAAGGGGGTCTGCTGCCCGATGCCCTCAAGATCCCCCCGATCGTGCCCCCGGGCGGCGGGAACGTCGTCGTTCCGAATGCCCATGCGTCTTGGGTGACGGTGCAGCTCTTGAGCGAGATTGAGCCTGTGACGACGACCACACTTCCGGTGATCACGGTGTTGTTGTCACAGTCGAGATTGCCGGTTTTGACCTGAATGGCCGGAACGGTGGCCGATGAGGTGATGAGCCCTCCGTTGTTGAAGTTCGCGCCGTTGGCCAGGTAGATGGCCGCTCCGCTAGAAACTGTGCCCGGCGTCAGCGCCGGGGTATACGGGTAGATGGCCTCGACCGTGCTGGTGTCACCTGACGACGCCCCACTCACCCCTAAGGATTGCGAAGTACCTGTGGACGTGATCTTGACCTGCGAGGCTACCGTGCAACTCACCGGAGTGCCGGCAGCGTTCAGGTATTCGACTGTGGCGGAGTATTTTGGATTCGCGCTCGAGGCAAACGTCGCCGGACAGCTCCCAGCGCCGGACATTCCGGCTACGACGACCGAGACGCCCGCTTCCGCCGCAGCGCGCGACTGCACCAGGGCTTTGTTGCTACTCGTAACGCCAAGCCCGTTCACGGTCGCGGCAGTGATCGTCAGGCCGATCACCACGGTAACCGCCATCACCCCGATCACGGCCATCAACGCGCTCCCACGTTCACGAACTCGGTGAGCGTCAAGTCTCGAGGTCAGAAGCATGGCAGTCCCACCAATCCGGTCACGGGTACAGGCACGGGCAGAGGTTGAAGACTGGTCGACGAACTGCTGATGCGCACGGGCCGACCATTAACAGTACTGACATCGAGATTGAGAGTGACACCTCGGGGGTTCACAGCGGGGGTCGACGTGAAGACAGCCCCTGTCGAAACCCGTTGCATGCCAGTGCCAAGCAGAGTCCAGGTGGCAATATTCGCTGCCGTCGCGGGGATGAGTGCGGCCGACCTCGTCGTGCGCACTTCTCCTCCACCGAAGTACCAGGCCTGGCAAAACCAAGTCTGCGGCGAAGTTAGGCTGGCGGTTCGGACAGTCAGAAGCTCGGTACCTGGACTCGGCGCCGTGATCTTGAGCGCACTGGCGTTGCGCACACCCTGTCCGACTGATTGGGCGACGAGCTGACCGGCGTTGCTCGCCTGAGTCGCATTTCGGACTCTGCGTTCGGAGCTGAGAGAGTTGATCAGGAGACCACCGACGATCAAAAGCACAACTACGGCAAGCACCATGTAGACGAGAAGTTCTATCAGCGTCGTGCCGGCGTCTGTGGGCCGGGGAATCGCGTGTCGTGCTTTCGGAGCCATCAGGGAACCCTCAGATACACCAGGGTGGTTGCGGTCACCGGAGTGTACGTTTGGCCGGGAGCGGAGATCGACACTGTCACTGTAACGCTCACCGTTCTGGGATAGCTCGCCGCACTGGACGGGCAGGAGGCCACAGTGTGCGCCCGCTGGTAGCTCGTGCCCCGGCCGTCAGAAGTGGCCGGAACCGAGGGTGAGGACCCATACGCCGTCAAGGCCAGACAGGTGTCGCCTGCCGTCCTCACGAGAACGAGCTCCTGATCCAGCATCTGGGTTGCGGTGGCGACAGTCGAATTTCGTTCTGAGGACCGCAACGAGATGATCAGGAGCGGGAGGAAGGCAACGGCGAGCGTGCCGAGGAGGAGCATCGAGATCACGATCTCGATCAGACCGAACCCACGCTCGGCCCGCTGGGGGTGCTCAACGGAGGTGATCTGGAGCTTCTTCACGGTCGGGTCCGGTCTGCCAGGTAGCTAAAGGAGATGCAAGAGTGGGAGAACCGAATGGGGAACCGCATGCAGTCCCCCATTCGGATCTATTCAGGACCAGCCCCTGGTGGTTACGGGCACACGCCCGCGGTCACCCCAGTGCTGTCCGTGATGCGGAATTTCGTGGCACCCGAACTCTTACTCACCCCGTCGATGCAGAAGGCGGTGCCAGATGCCGCCGGCGCGGGCGTCTTGAATGCGATGGAGAGCGTGTTGTCGCTCTTGGCGAACCCGTACTTAGCAAGGCCCGTTCCGGCTGCCGCATCGAATGTCGGCGCAACAGTCGCACCGTCAGTGAAGTAGGAGACGACGGCGATTTTCGCCGTCGCGAGGTCTGACTTGACCCCACCGTCCTTGGCCGAGTCCTGCTGGCCCAAGAAGATCGGGATTGCGATCGCGGCGAGAATCCCGATGATGATGACGACGACCAGGAGCTCAATGAGAGTGAAGCCCTTTTCCTTCCGGCCGAGTTCTGAACGCTTGCGGGCAAGCGCTTCCGTGATGCTGCGAATCATGTGAATGTCCTTTGCTGGATGGGTGCTGGGAAAGGCGACTGCGTTGCCTGTATTGAGCTTATGGTCCTGCGGTTGGGGCTATAGCCCACGAACAGGGGTGTTTGGTGCAGAACGCACCCCCAGTCCGGGGCTGGCTATTTGATGTATTCGAAGATGCTGAACATGGGCATGTAGAGAGCCACGATCATTCCACCGACCACGACCCCGATGAAGGCGATCATCAGGGGTTCGATCAGCGCCGTGAGCTGCTCAGCCGTGGCCTGCACCTCTTGGTCGTAAAAGTCCGCGATCTTGCCGAGCATCTGTTGGAGGGCGCCGGCGTCTTCGCCCACCGCGATCATCTGGACGACCATTGCTGGAAAGACAGGTTCCAACGCAAGGGGCCCGGCGATCGACTTGCCCTGGCGTACGGACTCCTGCACCTTATGCAGAGCCGACTCCACGACCCAGTTTCCTGACGTCTCGCCGACGATGTTGAGCGATTGCAGAATTGGAACGCCCGCGCCGATCATTGTCGAGAAGTTGCGGCTGAAGCGGGCGATAGCCAGCTTTGTCAGCAAGGGCCCGAAGACGGGAAGTTTGAGCTTCACCGGGTCCAGGACCTTGCGCACTCGATCAGTGTTCTTATTCTTGCGCCACCAAACCGCAAAGGCGATTCCGCCGACAATGAGCACAGGAAGGAGCCAAACCATGGTTTTCGAGAGCACGACGAGTATCTGGGTAGGCAGCGGGAGCTCACCGCCAAACCCCTTGAACATCTTCTCGAAGACCGGAACGATGAAGGTCAGCATGCCGATGACGGCGACAACAGCCATGATAAGAACAATGATCGGGTACGCCAGTGCCGACTTGATAGTGTCACGCAGCTTCCCTTCTGACTCAAAGTTGCCGGCTACTGAGTTGAGCGAGTTCTCAAGGAATCCGCCCGTCTCACCGGCCCTGATCAGGTTGATCATGATGGGCGGGAACACGGTGGAGTGCTTGCCCATCGCTTCGGAAAGCGAGACTCCGGTCTCGACGTCATTGCGGATCGACGTGAGAATCTTCGCGAGGTCTTTGTTCTCCGTCTGCTCCGAAAGAATATTCAGTGTGCGGAGCAGCGAGAGCCCTGCCGAAGTCATGGTCGCCATCTGCCGGCTCATGATGGCCAGGTCTTTGAGGCTGATGCTCTTGTTGAACCCGGGGATTTTGATGTCCATGTTGAGGCCTGTGCCCACCTCAACCTCGGCGACCGAGATCGGCGTCAACCCCATCGCCCGCACCCGCGACATGGCCATGCTCTCTGTGCCGGCATCCAGGCGCCCCTTGACGACCTTGCCGGCGACGTTGCGTCCCTTGTAGGCGAACGCCAGGCTGGTCGCCATCACTGAGCCCTGGGCGAGTAGGAATCGCCGAAGTCGATGCCCTTCGCCCCGCTGACGGATGCTTCGACATGGTCGACCCGGCGGATAAGCTGGTTGAGACCCTCTAGGTCCTGCGCCTTCTCCTCGGCCGATGCCCGGGAGATCAGTCCCGCGTCTACGAGCTCGGCCAGGTGCTGATCCATGGTGTGCATGCCCAGGGCCTTACCGGCCTGCATCGAGGAAGCGACCTGGTAGGTCTTTCCCTCGCGAATCAGGTTGGCCACGGCGGAAGTCGTGACCATCACCTCGGTGGCGACGACCCGGCCTCCACCGATCTTCTTGACCAGGGTCTGACAGACCACGCCCTGCAGGGTGGCGGCGAGCTGCGCGCGCACCTGCCCCTGTTGGTGCGGCGGGAACACGTCGATGACACGGTCGATGGTCTGGGCAGCAGACTGCGTGTGCAGGGTGGCGAAGACGAGGTGGCCGGTCTCGGCGGCGGTCAGGGCGACCGAGATCGTCTCCAGGTCGCGCAGCTCGCCGATCAGGATCACGTCGGGGTCCTGGCGCAGCACGTGCTTCAACGCAGCGGCGAAGCTGTGGGTGTCGTGGCCCACCTCGCGCTGGTTCACCAGCGACTTCTGGTGTCTGTGCAGAAACTCGATCGGGTCCTCGACCGTCACGATGTGGTCGGCTCTCGTACGGTTGACGAGGTCGATCAGCGCGGCCAGGGTGGTGGACTTGCCCGAACCGGTCGGGCCGGTGACCAGCACGAGCCCACGCGGCAGCTTGGCGAACTGGCTCACCGTCTCGGGGATACCGAGGTCCTTGAGCGGCTTGATCTCGCGCGGGATAAGCCGGAAGGCCCCGCCGATCGAGTTGCGCTGGTAGTAGTAGTTGACGCGAAAGCGCGCCCCGCCGGCCGTGTAGGCGAAGTCAAGCTCGAGTTCCTCCTCGAACTGTGCGCGCTGCTTGGGCGAGAGGATGCTGTAGAGCGCCGAGGTGACCTTGTCACCCATCCAGCGGGACTCACCCTCGATCGGCCGGAGGCCACCGTCGACGCGGATACTCGGCGGGGCGCCGACCGTGATGTGAAGGTCGGACGCACCGGTGTCGAGCACCTCGGCCAGTGCATTCAGCAGATCGAGGTCCGAGACCTCATTGTCGGTGCTCCTGGTGCGGGAGCGTCGGCCTGTTGTCTCGACCGGACCGGTGTCCGAGTCCGCCGGGAGAACGGCGGTCTCCAGCGGGTGGGCGTGCGCGACATCCGTAATGTGCGTTTCAACAACCGGAATTTCGGCAAGAACTTCAGTCGAGTCGTCGAGACCGTCCGGTTCGGGATCGCCGAGGCTCCAGCTGCCGCCGGCAGCCCCGGGCGGTGTCACCGGGATTTCGTAAATTGGCTGGCTCATGCAGATGTCCCCTTCAGCACTATGCGACCACTCGCAAGATTTCTTCGATCGATGTCAAACCCAGTTGCGCCTTGGCCCAGCCGTCTTCGCGGAGCGTGATCATGCCCTGTTCGCGCGCGACCCGGCCGATTTCGGCGCTGGACGAGCGGGACACGGCGAGGCGCTCGATCTCCTCGGTCACCGTCATCACCTCGTGCACGGCGATCCGGCCGCGGTAGCCGGTCTTCGAACAATGCGAGCAGCCGACCGGTCCGTATATCGTCGGCAGCGGTCGCTCCGGGTCGAACGCGAAGCGCAACCGGGTCAGGTACTCCGCCGTCAGCACGGACGGCTTCTTGCACTTGTCGCAGAGGCGTCGGGCCAGCCGCTGGGCGACCACGCAGTCCAGGGCGGACCCGACCAGGAACGGTTCGATGCCCATCTCCGTGAGCCGGGTGATCGCGCTCGGCGCGTCGTTGGTGTGCAGGGTCGACAGCACGAGGTGCCCGGTCAGCGACGCCTCGATGGCGATCTGCGCGGTCTCGTGGTCGCGGATCTCACCCAGCAGCACGACATCCGGGTCGCTGCGCAGGATGCTGCGGAGCGCGCTGGCGAAGGTGAGGCCGGCCTTCGGGTTCACCTGCACCTGGTTGATGCCCGCCATGCGGTACTCGACCGGGTCTTCAACTGTGATCACGTTGATCTCGGGGCGGGCGACGGCTCCCAGGGTCGTGTAGAGGGTGGTCGACTTGCCCGAACCCGTCGGACCGGTGATCAGAATCATGCCGTAGGGCTTGGAGTAGGAGGTCTTGTAGGCCTCGAAGTTGTAGTCCAGGAGAGCCAGCGCGCGCACGTCCAGGGTCGTGTTCGAGTTGTCGAGAATTCGCATGACGACCTTCTCGCCCCACACGGTGGGCAGGGTCGCGACGCGCAGGTCGATCTGGCGGCCGGCGTGGCGCACGGTCATGCGGCCGTCCTGCGGTTTACGCCGCTCGGCGATATCGATGTCGCTCATGATCTTGAGCCGCGAAATGACGCCGTTCTGGATGCTCTTGGGCGCGGTCTGCATCTCGTGCAGCACGCCGTCGATGCGGTAGCGCACCCGCAGGCTGTGCTCGCCGGGTTCGATGTGGATGTCGGACGCCATGTCCTGGATGGCCTGGCTGACCAGCAGGTTCACGAACCGCACGATCGGGGCGTCGTCGTCAATGGAGTCCGAGACGCCGAAGGATGAGCTCTCGGCGGCGGCGTTCTCTTCCTCCAGGGTGGAGGTCAGGTCGCTGAGTTCGTCGTCGGCGCGGTGGTAGCGGGTGATCGCGGCGAGCAGGTCGCCACGTTCGGCGACCACCTGGGTGACGCGCATCCGTGACGCCTCGCGCACGTCGTCGACGGCGAAGACGTTGCCGGGGTCGACCATGGCCAGGATGAGCCGGCCGTTGTCGACCGCGATCGGAATGACCTCGTGGCGTTTGCAGACCGCGACCGGCACCAGCGAGACCGCCAGGCGGTCGACCGGGTAGTCGGCCAGCTCGACGAAGGGGAGGTTGGCCTGCTGCGCTCGGGCCTTGGCGAATTGCACCTCGGTGATGACGCCCTTGGTGACGAGGGCGCGCACGGCGGTCTCGTCGGCCGGGTCGCCCGCCATCAAATGGTCGAGTTCCTCGATCGGGAGCAGACCGTGCAGGATCAGAATCTCGGTGAGGCTGGCCACGCGAACCTCTCCCGGACTGTAGAGCGCTGCTGGAACTGCGAGTGCTTGCAGCAGGGTGAAGCGGCACTCGAAATGTAATGGGTAACGAAAAACGGTATCCCGCCGGGGTGCCGCCGACCAGTCCCGCGATCAGGGGGTACGGGGGTGAAACGGTACGTACCCAGGGATTCACTTCGCTGAACCGTACTTGAAGAGTAGCGCCCCTTCATCAAGTCGTAGACGCGACGCGCAAGACCTCCTGCCGGTCAATCGTTGCTGCTAGGTTTTGTCCCAGAAGCGACCGGGGGAAATGCGATGATCCTGCAAAACTGGCAGTGGATGTTTGTCTACCCGGCGGTCGTTCTGGCCATCATGGAGACCCTCTGGATCGTCTCCCGGAAACGACCCGGATTCGGGCACCGGACCGCAATCGTGATCAGCCTCCTCGTCCGGCTCATCTACCTGGTCTGGCGGGTGCTCTTCACTATTCCGACGGATGCGTGGTGGAACACGGCTACCGGTTTGGTATTGCTGGCTGTCGAGGTCATCGGTTTTGCCCAGTCCGTGACGGTCTATGCGACCTTGTGGCGGCCGCACGCCGGAGTCAGTGTGCCGCTGCCACCGGCGGACAAACTCCCCAGCGTCGACGTATTCATCGCAACCTACAACGAACCCGTGTCCATGCTCCGCATGACGATCGCCGGTGCTGTGAGCATGCGCTACCCACGCGATGCCGTACGAATTTACGTGTGCGACGACGGCGGACGAGACGAAGTGCGTCAGCTGGCCGAGCAATACGGGGCAACCCACATCACCAGGGAGGACCACGCGCATGCCAAGGCCGGCAACCTGAACAACGCGCTCGGTCTGAGCGAAGGCGAATTGATCGTGACCCTGGACGCAGACATGGTGCCACGACCCGATTTCCTGGAACACACCGTGGGCCGTTTTCAGGACGAGAGACTGGGATTCGTCCAGTCACCGCAGGCGTTCTACAACGAGGACCCGTTTCAGTACAACCTCTTTTCCGGCAAGGCCCTGCCGAACGAGCAGGACTTCTTCATGCGCACCCTCCAGGGCGGCAAGTCCCGATTCAACGCCGTGATGTATGTCGGAAGCAACACCGTCTTCCGACGCACGGCGCTCGAGACGGTCGGAGGATTCGCGGTCGGCGTGATCACTGAAGACCTCGCCACCGGCATGCTCATCCAGGCGGCGAAGTACCGGACCGAGTTCGTGCCGGAGATCATCGCCGCAGGTCTGGCCCCCGAGAATCTTGCCGACATGCTCAAGCAGCGCGACCGGTGGTGTCGCGGGAATATCCAGACCGCTCGAAAGTGGAACCCGTTGACGCTGCCGGGTCTCACTCCCATGCAACGGTGGTTGTATTCCGACGCGGTCGTGTACTGGTACTTCGGCGTCTTCAAGCTGATCTACATCCTGGCGCCCATCCTGTTCCTGCTATTCGGAGTCACCGCACTGGACACGAGCGTGGAGGCTCTGATCGTGTTCTGGCTCCCGTCGTACCTCTGCGTCACGATGTGCTTCGTCATCGTCGTCGGCCGGCGACGGAGCCACTCGTGGAGCAACATCTACGAGTTGGCGCTAACCCCCGCCATCGCCTTCTCCGCCGCGGCCGAAACACTCGGACTGAAGGTCAAGGCGTTCAACGTCACACCCAAGGGGGTCGGCTTGCAGCGGCAGGTATTCCACTGGCGGATCGCGCTCCCCCACCTGGTTTTGCTGGTGCTCTCGGCAATCGGCCTGCTCAACGCTCTTGTCTTTTCTCCACAGCTCGCCGGCACCGCCGCTCTGTTCATCAATGTCTTCTGGTGCCTGTATTTCGTTGTCGGCCTGGCATTGTCGGTCGCCCTCTGTGTGGAGCGCCCCCGTCTGCGGTCGGCCGAGCGCACACGCATGGGGACGATGGTGACCGCCGAATTCCAGCGAATCGGGAGTCACCCGGGAGTCCTTGTCGATCTCAGTCTCACGGGTGCGCGGGTTACGATTCCCTGGTCCGATCGGCTGGAACCTGACGTATTCGCCTCGCAGACCGCCGCGGTCACCGCTCTGCGGCTACCTGACATCGGAGCCGTGCGCGGAACCGGAAGCTGGATAGCCACCACGCCTCAAGGAGTCAGCGTCGGCTTTCGGTTTGATCCGCTCACTCCGGAGCAGACCGTGGAATTGGTGCGTGTAATCACCGAGTCACCGAATTGGGTCCGAGGAGACGAGGAGGAGAAGGCACTCCTCGTAACCGCAGGTTGGCGGGCAGTGCGCGGAGCCTCCCGCACCCTCGCGCCCTGGCGACGGTCCCAGGTGCGGGTAGCCAGCGGCGCCCAGGCCATCTTGCACCCTGTTGCCTCGGTGGAGATCGAATCGGCCCTCCAACGGGCACGGAAGAGATCGACCGAACGTGCCGTCGGTGGTCTGACCGACGGTTCCCAGGGCGCCGTCGTCGTACAGGTCGCTGACCAGCCATCGCCCTCGGACCCCACAACGCTCACCGCAGTGGTCGAAGACATCGGTTTCGGCGGCTGTCGGCTCTCGATGCGCCACCGCCTGCAACCGGGATCGCTCGTCATTGTTGAGATCCCCGGAAGCCTGGCGATTCCTGAGGGGGCCGAGGTGCGCTGGGTCAAGCGTCGCGGTTTACGGTTTGAGGCCGGCCTGCAGTTCGACCGGTCGGCCCCAAACCACGACTGACCGTCCGCGTCGGCGTGCGCCCGGTCGACCGGGCGGAGACGATCAGTCGCCGAAGAACACGTTCGGCGATGCCGCCGGTGCGGGCTTCGAGAACAGGTAGCCCTGGCCGTACCGGCAGCCCATCTCGGTCAGGAGGTCTCGCTGACCGGTGGTCTCGATGCCTTCCGCGACGACGTCGAGGTTGAGGGAATCGGCCAGGCGAAGGATGCCCTCGACGATCGCCCGGTCGTGCTCGGAGCGTTCGAGGTCGCGGATGAAGGTGAGGTCGATCTTCAGCAGGTCCACGGTGAACGCCTTCAGGTGGGTGAAGGAGGAATAGCCGGTGCCGAAGTCGTCGATGGCCAGCCGCACCCCGAGGGAGCGCAGTTCCTGGAAGGTGCGGGCGGCGGAGTCGATCGCATCGAGCACGGCGCTCTCGGTCAGTTCCAGCCAGAGCTGGTCCGGCGGGAGTCCGCTCTCCGCGAGAGCCCGTTTCACGACGGCCCCGAAGTCGTTCTGCACGAACTGCCGCGGTGACACGTTCACACTGACGGCCATGCGCCCGTCGAGGGAGGCGGCGGCCTGGCAGGCCTGGCCGAGCACCGTGGTGCCGATCCCCATGATCAGGCCGACCTCCTCGGCGATCGCGATGAACTCCCCTGGCGAGACCAGGCCCCGGTCTGGTCGCCGCCACCGGGCGAGCGCCTCGGTGGCCACGACGGTGCGCTGCTGCAGGTCGACGATCGGCTGGTACCAGGTCTCGATCTCGCCCAGCTCCACGGCGTCACGCAGCGCCAGTTCGGTATCGAGACGGCGCTCGATCCTCCCGCGCAGGTCGTCGTCGAAAACCTCGTAGCGTGCCCTTCCGCGGCCCTTCGCCAGGTACATGGCCTGGTCGGCGTTCCGGAGCAGCGACTCGGCGTCGTCGTGGCCGAGACCGAAGGCGATGCCGATGCTGGCGTCGACGGATGCGACCTGGTCGCCGACCAGAATCGGCTCGGCGATGGCCTTTTGCAGCGCCTCGGCGATCTTGTGCACGTCCCTGTTGTTGCCGACATCCGGGCAGATCACGACGAACTCGTCGCCGCCGATGCGGGAGACCGTGTCGGTTGAGCGCGCGTTCATCCGCAGCCGAATGCCGACCTCGGTCAGCACGGCGTCACCGGCGTGATGGCCGAGGCTGTCATTGACGAACTTGAACCGGTCGAGGTCGATGAAGAGCACAGCGACGCCCTGTCCATGACCTGACGCCTGCAGGAGGGCCTGGTTGAGCCGGTCGAGAAGCAGCAGGCGGTTGGGCAGATTGGTCAGGGGATCGTGGAAGGCAAGGTGTTCCACGCGCGCCTCGGCCAGCCGGCGGGCGGTGATGTCCTCCAGTTGGTAGAGGAGCCCCCCGGCCGACTCGCCCTCGTTGATCTCGGCGATGCTGACCTTGACCCACGTTTCCTCCTCCTCGTCGCCGCGCCGCATCCGCCGGTCCATCCGCTGCCGGGTGGACGGCCCGTCGGCGAGGCTGAGTCGATCGCCGCCGCCGGCTCCGGCCGGCATGAAGATCTCGTCGATGTGCCCTTTGACCACGGATGTCGCTCGACCTGCGAGGTCGAAGAGCCGCTTGTTCGCCTCCAGCACCTCTCCGTCGAGGGAGACGATCGCCGTGCCGAGCGGCGAGGAGGCGAAGGCCGCCTCGAAGCGTGCTCGCGCTGCTGCGGCCGCTTCCTCGGCGTTGCGAAGATCGGTGATGTCGGTCACGGTGGCCAGGTGTCCGGTGACGGTCTCGGGGTCCAGGCCGTGGATCGGCGCGGTGCTGACCTGAACCCAGCGCACCTGGCCCTGCGGGGTGCGGAAGCGCAGGGTGGTTTCGTAGATTGTGCCGGCGGCGACGACAGCGCCCCACTCCGCGGACACCCGATCGCTGTCGTCGGGGTGCATCGCCTTCGCCCACCCGTCCCCCAGAGACTCGTGGAGGGTCAGACCGCTCAGGGCCAGCCACTGGTCGTTCGCGGTGAGGAGCCCTCCCTCGGAGTCCAGCTCTACGATGCCGACGGGGGCGATCTTGATGAAGGTGTGGAGCTTGTCGGCGACTTCGCCGAGTTCCCGGGTGCGGCAGCCAACAGCCTCCTCGAGGGTGTGGTTGACCTCGGCCAGGGCCTGCATGGCTTCGTTGCGTTGCCGGTCGAGTTCCCTGAGTCTCCGGGCCGCGATCCACATCAGCGCGACACCCAGCACCGTCATGCTCGAAATCAGGATGGCAACGCCGAACACCGTGTCGTACAGACCCTGGTGCTGACCCCACAGCCGCAACCAGCCGAGGAGGAAAGGGCCGAGAATGAGGAACGGCACGGCACGGCGCATCAGCTGCCCCGCGCTGCCCTGATCGCGAAGCAATCCCACCAGGCCCACCGTGGGCTGCTGGAGCAGCACGGCCACCGACAGGATGGCGATGCTCAACGCCGTGTGCAGTGCGATGCTCGTGAACCCGGCCACGGTGTAGAGGGACGACACGCCATAGGCATAGCCCAGGAGGGCAATCAGGCTGATCAGCAGGGAGGCATGCGCGAAGACCTGCACCAGGGTGGTGCGGGCCTGTCGCACGGCGATCACGGCCGTGCCGAGGAGGATCAGCCCCACCGCGGAGAGCGGCGCCATCCGCGGGTCCTGGCCGGCCAGGTCGATCCCCGGCACCCACCCGGCGATGCCGAACGTGGACCCGAGCGCGTACCCGACCAGGGTCGCAAGTGCGAGGGCGACCGTGACGGCGGCCAGGCTCACGGCCGCCCACCGATGCGCGAGCCCGACGGAAAGTGACAAAACGATCAGGGCGACGGCGGTGATCGGCTTCATCGGCGCGAGATGCGGCAGCACGGTCGTCAACGCGGCGGTGCCGGTGTACCAGCCGATCAGGACGATGAGTCCGACAGCCCCGACGAAGGCCGCGCCGATCCGACTTGCCAAACCCATGGTGCTCCCAGCTCGCGATGGGCGAGAATGCCGCCACCAGTAGAAGAATACGGGGTTCCGGCATCCTCGCCGTCCCTCGCCACGGATTCCTCTGTCGTGGCGGTCTCGGGAGGCGTAGGATCACCTCTATATGCGATAGTCACCGCCCACCGATCCGAGGAAAGCCCGGTCGGGGGACGAGGAGTTCCAGTCCGCCACTGCGTTCGTCGCCACCGCGGCCGGCACTCCCACTCGGAAGCAGGCGCCAGCGGTCGGCCGAGACGGCGTGGGTCCGCGGCTGGGGCCCCACGGCGCTCTTCCTGTTCGGCCCGTTCCTTCATCGATGAGAAGGGATTCTCACATGTTCAAGGAAGTACACACGGTATTGCCCGCGGCAGATCTCAAGCGCGCGCAGTCCTTCTATCACGACGCTCTCGACCTCGACCCTGCCGAGGTTCATCAGGGCGTTCTCGTCTACCGCCTGGATTCCGGCCAGGCCTTTGAAATCTATGAGACGAGCAATGCCGGAACCGCCAAGAACACCCAGATGGGTTGGGTGACCGACGATCTCGACAGTGAGATGACGAGGTTGCGGGCCCGCGGAGTGGTCTTCGAGGACTACGACATTCCCGGCATGAAGACCGTCAACGGGGTCGCGACTACGGACGAGATGAAGTCCGCCTGGTTCCGCGACACCGAGGGCAACTTCATCTGCGTCTCCGAGATGCTCTGACGTCAACCGGCCCGACCGGCCGCCTGGATGGCGCTTCGGCACCATCCAGGCGCGGACGGCAAGGCAATGTCAGAGTGCGCGCAACGGGAGGTACACGGAGTTGCCCAAGCGGGTGAATTCGGCCGATTTCTCGGCCATACCCGACTCGATGGCTGCCGCGCTGGTGAGGCCGTTCTCTTCGGCGTAAGCACGAACATCCGCTGAAATGCGCATTGAGCAGAATTTCGGCCCACACATGGAGCAGAAGTGCGCCGTCTTCGCCGGCTCGGCGGGGAGCGTTTCGTCGTGGAAGCTGCGGGCGGTGTCCGGGTCGAGTGACAACGCGAACTGGTCATTCCACCGGAATTCGAACCGGGCCAGGCTGAGCGCGTCGTCACGTTGCTGTGCCCTCGGATGCTGCTTGGCCAGATCTGCGGCATGGGCGGCGATCTTGTAGGTGATCACTCCGGTCTTGACATCGTCGCGGTTCGGCAAACCGAGATGTTCCTTGGGCGTCACGTAACAGAGCATGGCGGTGCCGGCCTGGGCGATGATGGCCGCGCCGATCGCGGAGGTGATGTGGTCGTAGGCCGGGGCGATGTCGGTGGCGAGCGGACCCAGCGTGTAAAAGGGAGCCTCTTCGCAGAGTTCCTCCTCGAGCCGGACGTTCTCGACGATCTTGTGCATCGGCACATGACCGGGGCCTTCGATCATCACCTGCACGCCGTAGGACTTGGCGACCTTCGTCAGCTCGCCCAGGGTGCGCAGTTCGGCGAACTGTGCCTCGTCGTTCGCGTCGGCGATGGACCCGGGCCGAAGTCCGTCACCGAGCGAGAAGGTCACGTCATAGCGGCGCAGGATCTCACAGAGCTCGACGAAGTGCGTATAGAGGAAGCTTTCCTTGTGGTGGGCGAGGCACCAGGCCGCCATGATGGACCCGCCGCGGGACACGATCCCGGTGACGCGCTTGGCCGTGAGCGGCACATACCGGAGCAGAACCCCGGCGTGCACGGTCATGTAGTCGACGCCCTGTTCGCACTGCTCGATCACCGTGTCGCGGTAGAGCTCCCAGGTGAGCGCCGTCGGGTCGCCGTTGACCTTCTCCAGTGCCTGGTAAATCGGCACCGTGCCGACGGGAATGGGCGAGTTGCGGAGGACCCATTCCCGGGTGAGGTGGATGTCCTTGCCGGTGGACAGGTCCATCAGAGTGTCCGCTCCCCACCGGGCGGCCCACACCATCTTCTCCACCTCTTCCCCGACCGACGACGTGACCGCGGAGTTGCCGATGTTGGCGTTGATCTTGACCGCAAATGCCTTGCCGATGATCATCGGCTCGCTCTCCGGGTGCCGGTGGTTCGCCGGGATGACGGCGCGGCCGCGAGCGACCTCATCTCGCACAAGTTCGACCGGTAGGCCTTCCCTGGCTGCCTCGTATGCCATTTCCGGAGTGACGAGTCCGGCTCGCGCCCAGACGAGCTGGGTGGCCGCCCCGTCGATGGGCGCCGGCCGGATCCAGCGGTCCCTGGTCTTCGCCAGACCCGCGTCCAGGTCGATTTCCGCGCTCTCGTCGGTGTACGGGCCCGACGTGTCGTAGAGATCGAAGTGCTCTCCGTTGCTCAGGTTCACCCGGCGAACCGGGGTGGCCATTCCCGGGAATCCGGGAACTGATTCGTGCCTCTTCGTGCTGCCCCAGACGGCTCCTGTGGTGACAGTGGACATGGCTATAGCGTCGTTCGTGCTCATTCGGCAGATCTCCCTACGCCGGCATTACCCGGACAGGTTCAACGGTCGACGGCCCCGGCCGTCCTCTCAGCTCGCTGGTGCGAGCTCCCGTGGTGATGTGTTGACTCCACCACCCTATCCGCGAATCGGACGCCGGCGAACTGTCCGGCTACGCCCCGGCCCAGACGTTGGCGATGATGTCGTGGGTGTAACCGTCGGGGCCCGAGTTGACGTAGTGGGTCGCCAGCCAGATCCCGTCCCGGACGAAGTGCGACTCACCGGAGGTGCCGGCATCCCCGCTGGTCTCGGTGACGCAGCGCAGCCCGCCGAGCTCCTCGTAACAGGTCATCCCGGCGGCGGCGAGGCGCGCCTTCACGGCCGCGCTCTGCTCCGCGGTGACCCAGACCAGGTTCGTGGTGAGCCCGCTGTCGGAGCCGCCCTTCGGGTTTCCCCAGACGCAGGTGAGCTTGTCGGCCGTGTCGATGACCGTGCTGAGTTCGGCATCCGCTGTGCCGTGCCGCACTTCGGAGTCCGCCGCTTCGGTCCAGGCCGGGTTGAGCACCGCCGTGCCGAATGCCGCCACCATCGCCGGGCTGTAGAGTTCGCCGCAGGTCGACGGATGCGGCCCGGCCGGGGTGGCCGCCGGGGCAGGCGCCGCGGCCAGGGCCACCGGCGCCGGGGTCTTGCTCGGTTGGGGGCGGGCGCCCGCGGCAGCGTCACCGGGCAGGCCGGCGCCGCCGCGCCAGACGATGAGCAGCACGACGAGGGTCACGACCAGCGCCGAGCCGATAGCGCCGAGCAGGAACCAGAGCCGGCGCCGGGCGCGCGGTGGAGCGGACGGAGCTGGTGCGGTCATTGGCGAACCCCCTGGCAGATTGGGGCCAGCCTATCGGGCACGGTGGTCTCGACAGGCTCGATCACCGGGCGGGTCCGATGATCGGCCATTGGGCTCGTCGAAATCACCGGGGCTCAACGACGGATGGCCCCCTGCCGAAGCAGGGGGCCATCCGTCGTACCTAGCGAATGCTAGTTGTAGGTGCCGGGCGTGAAGTCGTCCGACGAGAAGCTGTCGAAGTCGACGAAGCTCAGGTCACCCTCGTTGAACGTCGCATCATCGGTGAAGATGCGGTTCGGGTAACGCTCAGCCTTGGCTTCATCCGTTGCCTCGACAGTGACGTCGCGGTAGCGGGGAAGACCGGTGCCGGCCGGGATCAGCTTTCCGATGATCACGTTCTCCTTGAGGCCCATCAGCGGATCGCTCTTGCCTTCCATGGCCGCCTGGGTCAGAACCCGGGTGGTTTCCTGGAAGGAAGCGGCCGACAGCCACGACTCGGTGGCCAGCGAAGCCTTGGTGATACCCATGACTTCCTGACGAGCCGAAGCCGTCTTCTTGCCCTCGGTGAGCGCGGTGCGGTTCAGCTCGTTGTACTTGAGCCGGTCGACCAGCTCGCCGGGGAGCAGGCCGGTGTCGCCGTGCTCGACGACGGTGACCTTGCGAAGCATCTGGCGAACGATGACCTCGATGTGCTTGTCGTGAATCGGCACACCCTGCGAACGGTAGACATCCTGCACGCCACCGACGATGTGCTTCTGCACAGCGCGAACACCCTTGACGCGAAGAACTTCCTTCGGGTCGACGGCGCCGATGATGATCTGCGTGCCGAGCTCGACGTGCTGGCCATCCTCGACAAGGAGGGTGGAGCGCTTGAGCACCGGGTAGGCGATCGGCTCGTCGCCGTTGTCGGGGGTCAGGATGACCTTCCGGCTGCGGTCGGTGTCCTCGATCGTGATGCGGCCCGCGGTGTCGACGATGGGCGACGCACCCTTAGGGGTACGAGCCTCGAAGAGCTCCTGGACGCGCGGCAGACCCTGGGTGATGTCGTCGGCGGATGCCGAACCACCGGTGTGGAAGGTACGCATGGTCAGCTGCGTGCCGGGCTCACCGATCGACTGCGCGGCGATGATGCCGACGGCCTCTCCGATGTCCACGAGCAGGCCGGTCGCGAGCGAACGGCCGTAGCAGACCGCACACACACCGACGGCGGACTCACAGGTGAGCACCGAGCGAACCTTGATGGTCTCGACGCCGGCCTCGACCAGCTTCTCGATGAGCACATCGCCCACGTCGTCACCGGCCTCCGCGACAACCTCGCCCTTGGCGTTGACCGCGGGTGCGGCCAGGCTGCGGGCGTAGACCGCGTTCTCCACGTTGGGGTGGCGAACGAGTTCTCCGAGCGGGTTGATCTCGGCGATCGGCAGCTCGAGGCCCTTGGTCGTCCCGCAGTCGTCTTCGCGGATGATGACATCCTGCGAGACGTCCACGAGACGACGGGTGAGGTAACCCGAGTCGGCGGTACGGAGAGCGGTGTCGGCCAGACCCTTGCGAGCACCGTGAGTAGCAATGAAGTACTCGGCGACGGACAGGCCTTCGCGGTAGCTCGAGATGATCGGGCGAGGGATGATCTCACCCTTCGGGTTGTTCACCAGGCCTCGCATGCCGGCGATGTTTCGCACCTGCAGCCAGTTACCACGAGCACCGGACGTGACCATGCGGTTGATGGTGTTGTCCTTGGGGAAGTTCTCCTGCATGGCCTTGGCAACGTCTTCCGTTGCCTTCGTCCAGATCTGGATGAGCTCCTGGCGACGCTCGAGGTCGGTCGTGAGACCCTTCTCGAACTGCGACTGCACCTTGGCGGCCTGCTTCTCGTAGCCGGCAACGATCTGCGGCTTGTTCGGCGGGGTCAGGATGTCACTGAGCGCCACGGTCACACCGGAGCGGGTTGCCCAGTAGAAACCGGCATCCTTCACGCGGTCGAGCGTTGCGGCCACTTCCACCTTGGGGTACCGCTCGGCGAGGTCGTTGACGATCGCCGAGAGGGTGCCCTTGTCGGCGACCTTCTCGAAGTACGCGTAGTCGACCGGCATGGCCTCGTTGAAGATGGCGCGTCCGAGGGACGTGGTCACCAGCACGGTGCCGACGGCCTGACCGCCCACCAGTTCGACGCCTTCAGGCTGCGTGCCCTCTTCGAAGTACTTGTCGGTCAGGCGGATGCGCACCTTGGCGTTCAGGTCGAGCGACTTCTGGTCGAAAGCGAGGATCGCTTCCGCGACAGAGGAGAACGCGCGCCCCTCGCCGATGACGCCTTCCTTGAGCGTGGTCAGGTGGTGCAGACCGATGATCATGTCCTGGGTGGGCAGGGTCACCGGGCGACCGTCTGACGGCTTCAGGATGTTGTTCGAGGCGAGCATGAGGATGCGCGCTTCGGCCTGGGCCTCCATCGACAGCGGCAGGTGCACAGCCATCTGGTCACCGTCGAAGTCGGCGTTGAACGCGGCACAGACGAGCGGGTGCAGCTGGATGGCCTTACCCTCGACGAGCTGCGGTTCGAACGCCTGGATGCCGAGGCGGTGAAGCGTCGGTGCACGGTTGAGCAGCACCGGACGCTCGCGGATGATCTCCTCGAGCACGTCCCAGACCTGCGGACGGCTGCGCTCGACCATGCGCTTGGCGGCCTTGATGTTCTGAGCGTGGCTCAGGTCGATCAGGCGCTTGATCACGAACGGCTTGAACAGCTCGAGTGCCATCTGCTTGGGCAGACCACACTGGTGCAGCTTGAGCTGCGGGCCGACGACGATGACCGAACGGCCGGAGTAGTCGACGCGCTTGCCGAGCAGGTTCTGGCGGAAACGACCCTGCTTGCCCTTGAGCATGTCGCTCAGTGACTTGAGGGCGCGGTTTCCGGTGCCCGTGACGGGGCGGCCACGACGACCGTTGTCGAAGAGCGCGTCAACGGCCTCCTGCAGCATCCGCTTCTCGTTGTTCACAATGATCTCGGGGGCACCGAGGTCAAGCAGACGACGCAGGCGGTTGTTGCGGTTGATCACACGACGGTAGAGGTCGTTGAGGTCGCTCGTTGCGAAACGGCCACCGTCGAGTTGCACCATCGGGCGCAGTTCGGGCGGGATGACCGGGACGACGTCGAGCACCATGGCGGCCGGCGAGTTGCCGGTCATGATGAACGCGTTGACCACGCGGAGACGCTTGATCGCACGGATCTTCTTCTGGCCCTTGCCCTCGGCGATCTGCAGGTGCAGGTTTTCGCTCTCGGTGACCAGGTCGAAGGCCAGCAGGCGTTTCTTGATGGCTTCGGCGCCCATGTAGGCCTCGAAGTACATGCCGAAGCGGTCCTGCAGCTCGTGGAAGACCGAGTCCTCAGGCTTGAGGTCGCCGACCTTGAGAGTGCGGAAGTCCTCCCACACACGCTCGAGGTGAGCGATCTGCTCGTCGAGGGACTTGCGGACCTGGCTCATCTCCTTTTCGGCGGCGTCCTTGGTGCGCTTCTTCTGGTCGCTCTTGGCGCCTTCGGCCTCCAGTGCTGCGAGGTCGGTTTCGAGGCGCTGCAGGCGGTCGGCGATCCGGGAATCGCGCTGGCCCTCGATGGTCTTGATTTCGAGGCGCAGCTCGTTCTCGAGGCCGGGCATGTCCTGGTGGCGGCCGTCTTCGTCGACCGTGATGACCATGTACGCCGCGAAGTAGATGACCTTTTCGAGGTCCTTCGGAGCCATGTCCAGCAGGTAGCCGAGACGGGAGGGGACACCCTTGAAGTACCAGATGTGGGTGACCGGGGCGGCGAGTTCGATGTGGCCCATGCGCTCACGGCGCACCGACGACTTCGTGACCTCTACGCCACAGCGCTCACAGACGATGCCTTTGAAGCGCACTCGCTTGTACTTGCCACAGGAGCACTCCCAGTCGCGGGACGGTCCGAAGATCTGCTCTCCGAACAGGCCGTCCTTTTCCGGCTTGAGCGTGCGGTAGTTGATGGTTTCGGGCTTCTTGACCTCACCGTGCGACCAGCGACGGATGTCGTCGGCGGTGGCCAGGCCAATGCGAAGCTCGTCAAATGTTGTTACGTCGAGCAATTTCTCTCCTTGGAAAGTTTTCGAAGTTTTCGTCAGTGGCCGGGCTTAGATGTCGTCGATGGACGACGACTCAAACCTGGTGGAAATGTTGATGCCCAGTTCCTCCGCTGCGCGGAAGACCTCGTCATCCGTGTCGCGCAGGCTGACTGCTGTTCCGTCGGACGAGAGAACCTCGACGTTCAGGCACAGCGACTGCATTTCCTTGATCAGAACCTTGAAGCTCTCCGGAATGCCGGGCTCCTGGATGTTCTCGCCCTTGACGATCGCCTCGTACACCTTCACGCGGCCGAGGATGTCATCCGACTTGATGGTCAGGAGTTCCTGCAGTGCGTAGGCGGCGCCGTATGCTTCGAGCGCCCACACCTCCATCTCACCGAAACGCTGTCCACCGAACTGCGCCTTACCACCCAGCGGCTGCTGGGTGATCATGGAGTAGGGGCCGGTGGAACGGGCGTGGATCTTGTCGTCGACAAGGTGGTGCAGCTTCAGGATGTACATGTAGCCCACGGAGACCGGGTTCGGGAACGGCTCGCCGGAGCGGCCGTCGAACAGCTGGGTCTTGCCGGAGCTGCCGATCAGGCGGTCGCCGTCGCGGGTCGGGGTCGTGGAGTCGAGAAGACCCTCGATCTCGACCTCGAGCGCGCCGTCGAACACCGGGGTCGCGACCTTGGTGTTCGGGGCTGCGCTGTGAGCCTGCTCGGGCAGACGGCCGGCCCACTTGGGCTTGCCTTCCACCTGCCAGCCCTGCTTGGCGATCCAACCCAGGTGGGTCTCGAGCACCTGGCCGAAGTTCATTCGACCGGGGATGCCCAGCGGGTTGAGGATGATGTCGACCGGGGTTCCGTCGGCGAGGAACGGCATGTCCTCGATCGGCAGGATGCGGGAAATGACACCCTTGTTGCCGTGACGGCCGGCGAGCTTGTCACCCTCAGTGATCTTGCGCTTCTGGGCGATGAAGACGGCCACGCGCTGGTTGACGCCCGAGCCGAGCTCGTCGTCGCCATCCTGCGAGTCGAAGACCTTGACGCCGATGATCGTGCCGCGCTCACCGTGGGGAACCTTGAGGCTCGTGTCGCGAACTTCGCGGCTCTTCTCGTTGAAGATCGCGCGGAGCAGGCGTTCCTCGGCGGAAAGCTCGGTCTCGCCCTTCGGCGTGACCTTGCCGACGAGGATGTCGCCGGGGCGAACCTCGGCGCCGATCCGGATGATGCCGCGCTCGTCCAGGTCTGCGAGCAGATCCGGGGAGACGTTCGGCAGGTCGCGGGTGATCTCTTCCTTGCCGAGCTTGGTGTCGCGGGCGTCGACCTCGTATTCCTCGATGTGAATCGAGGAGAGGGTGTCGTCCTTGACCAGGTTCTGGCTCAGGATGATCGCGTCCTCGAAGTTGTAACCCTCCCACGGCATGAACGCGACGAGCAGGTTCTTGCCGAGAGCGAGTTCTCCGTTTTCGGTGGCGGGGCCGTCGGCGATGACTTCGCCGACCTCGATCCGCTCGCCGGCCTGGACGATCACCCGGTGGTTGTAGCTCGTGCCCTGGTTGGAGCGCGCGAACTTGCGCAGGTAGTAGTCCTGGGTTCCACCCTCGTCGAGCTGGATGGTGACGACGTCAGCCGACACCTCCATGACGACGCCGGCCTTGTCGGCGGTGAGCACGTCACCGGCGTCAATGGCCGCGAAGACCTCCATGCCGGTTCCGACGAGCGGGCTCTCGCTCATCAGGAGCGGGACGGCCTGACGCTGCATGTTGGCACCCATGAGGGCGCGGTTCGCATCGTCGTGCTCGAGGAACGGGATCAGCGAGGTGGCGACGGACACCATCTGGCGGGGCGAGACATCCATGTAGCCGATGTCTTCTGCGGGGAAGAGGTCAACCTCTCCACCCTTCTTGCGGGCGAGCACGCGGGCCTCGGCGAAGTGCGAGTCCTTGGTGAGCGGCGCGTTGGCCTGGGCGACGATGTACTCGTCTTCCTCGCTTGCGGTGAGGTAGTCGATCTGGTCGTTGAGGACCTTGCCGTCGACGACGCGACGGTACGGGGTCTCGATGAAACCGAAGGCGTTGATCCGCGCGAACGAGGCGAGCGAACCGATCAGGCCGATGTTCGGGCCTTCCGGGGTTTCAATCGGGCACATGCGGCCGTAGTGCGAGGGGTGAACGTCTCGGACCTCGACGCCGGCACGGTCACGGGACAGACCACCCGGGCCCAGCGCGGAGAGCCGACGCTTGTGCGTGAGGCCTGCGAGCGGGTTGTTCTGGTCCATGAACTGGCTGAGCTGCGACGTGCCGAAGAACTCCTTGATCGCGGCGACGACGGGGCGCACGTTGATCAGGGTCTGCGGGGTGATCGCTTCGATGTCCTGCGTGGTCATCCGCTCGCGGACGACGCGCTCCATGCGGGACAGGCCGGTGCGCACCTGGTTCTGGATGAGCTCGCCGACGGCGCGGATACGACGGTTGCCGAAGTGGTCGATGTCGTCGATGTCGATGCGGATGTCGGTGGGCTTGCCGTCGCGGATCCCGGCGATCGTGGTCTGGTTGTCGTGGAGCGCAACCAGGTACTTGATCGTGGCCAGGATGTCCTGCAGGGTGAGCACGGAATCGCTGAGCGGGGCTTCGAGGCCGAGCTTGCGGTTGATCTTGTAACGACCGACCTTGGCCAGGTCGTAGCGCTTGGAGTTGAAGAAGAAGTTGTCCAGGAGCGCACGCGCGGCCTCGGCGGCCACCTGCTCGCCCGGACGGAGCTTGCGGTAGATGTCCTTGAGGGCTTCTTCCTTGGTGAGGATGTTGTCCTTTTCCAGGGTGAGCTCGATCGACGCGAAGCCCTTGAATTCCTCAAGGATCTCTTCGCTGGTCAGTCCGAGCGCCTTGAGGAAGACGGTCACGGACTGCTTGCGCTTGCGGTCGATGCGGACGCCGACCTGATCGCGCTTGTCGATCTCGAATTCGAGCCAGGCACCACGGCTCGGGATGACACGAGCGGAGTAGATGTCCTTGTCCGACGTCTTCTCCTGCTGGCGGTCGAAGTAGACACCCGGCGAGCGCACGAGCTGCGAGACGACGACACGCTCGGTGCCGTTGATCACGAAGGTGCCCTTGGGGGTCATCAGCGGGAAGTCGCCCATGAACACGGTCTGGGTCTTGATCTCACCTGTGAGGTGGTTCATGAACTCAGCGTTCACGTACAGCGGTGCGGAGTAGGTCTTACCCTTTTCCTTGCACTCGTCGATCGTGTACTTCTCCGGCTCGAGCTCCGGGTTGGTGAACGACAGCTGCATCGTTTCGCCCAGGTCCTCGATGGGGGAGATCTCTTCGAAGATCTCGTCGAGGCCGGTGCGAGTCGCCATGTCCTGACGGCCGGCCGCCTGGCCTTCCGCGACACGGGTCTTCCATTTGTCGTTGCCTACGAGCCAATCGAAGCTCTCGGTCTGCAAAGCAAGCAGATCCGGAACAGTCAGATTGTCGCTGATCTTTGCGAACGAAAGACGCCCAGCGGCGCGTCCGTTCTTGGGTGAGTTGGTGGTTGCGTTGCGCGCAGCAGCCAAGGAAATAACCTCCGTGGACCCCGTCAGGTCTAGTCACTGTTAGTAATGAATACCGAGTACGAACTCCACAGACCCTCCGTATATCTGAACCCGCTGATATAACTGAAACGAGGTATGCCTCAAGGTGGCTTGAGCACGCAAAGCCGACCGCAATATGAAGGCAGAGATTTGTCTGGGAGCGCAAAGATCAAGCATAGGCGCTTTCCCACGCCGTGTCCACCTCAATCTTGACCTTCCCGGAATTCTCAGGTATAACCCACCTTCGTGTCGGTCGGATGGGCGGAGACGCGGCTGGTGGAGGGCGCAGACTGGGGGGATGAGCAGGGTTGAAGCGCAGCATCCGTCGGTCACGTTGAAACTCAGCGGGCACCTGGCCGTGATCGAACCCGACCGGTTCACCCCGGGCAGTTTCAACCTGATCGTGGACGGCACGCCCCAGTCCCATGTCAACGTCGACCACCCCGACGAGTTGTTCTTCGAGTACGTGCAGCGGATCGGGCACGTGATCGACCTGATCGGCGAAGTCGGCGAGCCGATCACCGCGGTGCACCTCGGCGCCGGCGCTCTGACGCTCCCCCGCTACGTCGAGGCGACCAGGCCCGGCTCCCGGCAGCAGGTGGTGGAGCTTGAGAGCGACCTGATCGACTTCGTGCGCGCCGAACTGCCCTGGGACAAGCGCGCGCAGCTGCGGGTGCGGCACGGCGACGCTCGCGAGGTGCTCGGCAAGCTGCCCGCCGGGTTGCACGGCTCGGTCGACCTGGTCGTCGTGGACATCTTCTCCGGGGCGCGCACCCCCGCGCACGTGACCAGCCGCGAGTTCTACGAGCTGGCCGCGCCGCTGCTGAGCCCGAGGGGCGTCGTGGTGGTCAACGTCGCTGACGGGCCGGGCCTCGCCTTCGCCCGCGCCCAGGCCGCGACGCTGTCGGCCGTGTTCGACCATGTGCTCGGGCTCGCCGAGACCCAGGTGCTCAAGGGGCGCCGGTTCGGCAACATCGTGTTCGTGGCCGCCCACACGCCGATCGACCTGAGCTGGGTGTCGCGGCTGCTCGCCGGCGGCCCGCACCCGTCGAAGGTGGTCGAGGGGGCGGAGCTGCGCCAGTTCATGGCAAGCGCGCTCGCGACGACGGATGCGACGGCCACCCCGTCGCCGCTGCCCGGCCGCACGGTCTTCCAGATCGGCAACTGAGTCGGCCAGGGCCCTTCCGATTCCACATTCCCTGTGGATAACTCAGCTTCCCTGTTGATAACCGCGCTTCCCTGTTAATAACCCGGTGGCGAGGGCGTTGCCTCGCTGTTCCCCGTGCGGTACATCTCGCCTCCGCGTGGCTAACTCAGGAGATCCGGAGCCGGCCCCCGGCCTGACAGCCGGAATGGCTGTGGCGGGGCGCGGCGGCATCCGGGATCTCCTGAGTTAGCCACACACTTCGGGGCGCGGTGCGGGCTCGGCGTGGCGTCCGGCGCGAAGCCCGGCGTGAGGCCCGGCAGGAAGCCCGGCGCGAAACGCCCCCGCACTGGGGGCGGCAGGTGCCGGTCCGGGTTACTCTGGAGGCGACCCGTTTTCACCCGCGGCACGCCCTGGCCGCCCTCGTTTC
Organism: Cryobacterium mannosilyticum; assembly: GCF_004402705.1. Lineage (NCBI taxonomy): Bacteria > Bacillati > Actinomycetota > Actinomycetes > Micrococcales > Microbacteriaceae > Cryobacterium > Cryobacterium mannosilyticum. The sequence continues at coordinate 101,636 of NZ_SOFM01000021.1, forward strand.
AGGAACACACCCTGCCCATCATCATTGGCTACGACGCCGTCACCCTGCGTGAAAAAGTCGATCTCCGCGCTGCCGGCCTCCGTCTCGACGAACTCGGCGAACTGCGCAGCCTGTCTGCCCTCAACGAGAAGGTCGCCCTGCTGCGGCTGACCGGCCGCCTCGACGAGGCCTGGGACATCGCCAATACGGCGCTCCGCCAGGCCCGGTTCACCGGGTCGCGGGAAGAGCTCGCAGCCAGTCGCATCCGTCGCGCCCAGGTGCAGCAGTTCCAGGGCAAGCTCGACGAGGCCGCGGCCGAACTCACGCACTGCGTGCTGGAGTCGGAGACCCACGAGTGGGCCGGCGTCGCCGCGTTCGCCCGGGAGAACCGGGGCAAGGTCTACTTCGAACAGGGCGACCTCGATGGCGCCCTGGCCGACTTCACGGCCGCCGTGTTCCTGCGCGAGAAGGCGGGCGCCTCCTCGGAGCACCTCGAAAGCTCGCTGATCGCCGTGGCCGTGGTGGAGTCGTTCATCGCCGAGCAGCGCGAGGCCCGCTAGCCCGCGGCATCCGCTCTCCCGTCCCGTTCTCTCCCGTCCCGTCCCGTCTCCGGGCATAACTCCTGCAGATCGGCTGTGGTCGGGATGCCCGCCCCCGGTTTCACGCGGAAGTCCGGCTGCGGGCACCGAATCTGCAGGAGTTACGCACGTGGGGCATCGGGGGCATGCTGGATTCACGGCGGGTGAGCCCCTGGTGCGGAGCCCCCGGTTGGTGCGAAATGTTGGTGAGAGACGACTGAGGCGAGGCAGGAGATGACCGACGATCGGGGACGGGACCGAACCTTGCGACCCACCGGCCGCCGGAACCTCGCACTGCTGGCGGCGCTGCTGCTGGCGGCGGCGCTGGCGGGATGCTCGGCCAGCGCGCCGCGGCCGTCCGTGGCAACCGAGACGCCGGCCCAGGCCCGGCCGACGCCCTCCCGGAGCGTGCCGCCGAACGCGGTGCTGTTGCCGGTGCATCCGGTGGGTGACCCCGTGGTCATCGCGTCGGGGCTGGATGCCCCCTGGTCGATCCTGCGCCTGCCTGCCGGCACCCTGATCAGCGAACGCGACACCGCGCTGGTGCGGGAGTTCCTTCCCGACGGCAGCCTGCGGGATGCCGCCAAGGTCCCGGGAGTGCGCCCCGGCGGCGAGGGCGGCCTGCTCGGCCTCGCGTTCCTCGCCGACGCCGCTGCTCCGGGCGGAACCGGCTGGGTGTACGCCTACTTCACGGCCGCCGACGACAACGAGATCGTGCGGATGCCGCTGTCCGGCACTCCGGGCGGCCTCGGCCTCGGCTCGGCCGAGCCGGTGCTCTCGGGCATCCCCAAGGCCGGCAACCACGACGGCGGCCGGCTCGGCTTCGGACCCGACGGCCTGCTCTACGCCACGGCCGGTGACGCGGGCAACACCGCCAACGCCCAGGATCTCGGCTCGCTCGGCGGGAAGATCCTGCGGATGACGCCGACGGGCCAGGTGCCGGCCGGCAACCCGTTCGGCACGCTCATCTATTCCTTCGGGCACCGCAATCCGCAGGGCATCGCCTGGGACTCCCGGGGCCGGCTCTGGGCGAGCGAGTTCGGCCAGAACACCTGGGACGAGCTCAACCTCATCGTGCCCGGCGGGAACTACGGCTGGCCGGTCGTGGAGGGTGCGGCCGGGAACCCCGACTACCGCGACCCGGCAGAGCAGTGGCGCACGAGCGAGGCGAGCCCGAGCGGGCTGGCCATCGTGAACGACACCCTTTTCCTGGCAGCGCTGCGCGGCGAACGGATCTGGCGCATCGATCCCTCCACCGGGGAGACCAGTGCGTGGTTTGTCAACAGCTTCGGCCGGCTGCGCGACGTGGTGTCGGGCCCGGATGGCACACTGTGGTTTGTGAGCAATAACACGGATGGCCGCGGAGACCCGTCTCCCGGCGACGACCGGCTGTACCAGGTACGGGTGGCTCCCTGATGGCCGACCTCGACCGGGTGCGGCGCTGGGCCGACGCCCTCATCGCGCTGCACCTCGACCTGACCTGGACCTTCGCCTTCGACAACGCGAAGAAGCGCGCGGGACTGTGCAATTACACGGTGCGGCGGATCACCGTGTCGCGGTACCTGGCCGCCCGATACGACGACGACGAGGTGCACCAGATTCTGCTGCACGAGGTCGCGCACGCCCTGGCCGGCCCGCGCGCCGGGCACGGGCCGAAGTGGAAGGCCGTCGCCAGCGGACTCGGCTACGACGGCAAACGCACGCACGACGGCGAGATCGCCGACGAACTCGCTCCGTGGGTGGGAGTGTGCCCGGCCGGTCACATCCACTACCGCTACCGGCAACCCACCCGGGCGTTCGCCTGCGGGCTGTGCGGGCGCGGGTTCAACCGCGCGCACCTGATCAAATGGAACCGGAGGGAGATCACGGCGGCGGCACGGCGCCGCGCGGCGGCAGCCACGGGCACAGGCACGAGGTGACGAACGCCCGGGACGAACGCCCCGGGACACCATGTGAGGAACACCCGGGACGAACACCCCAGAACACCCGGTGACGAACACCCGGTGACGAACACCCCCGGACCATCACCCCGTGGCTGTCACCGGCAACCGTCACCCGTCAGCGGTCACCCGTCAGTCGGTGACGGTCAGTCGGTGACGGTCAGTCGGTGACGGTCAGTCGGTGACCGTGACCTCTTTCCAGAAGGCGACGTAGTTGCTGTAGTCCTGGCCGACCCGCTCGAATGAGGCCGGGTACGGCGTGGGATAGCTGAACGCGCGGTCCTGCAGCAGGGCGTCGTCGTTCTTCACGCTGAAGTACTGGCATTCGCCCTTCCAGGAGCAGGTGTACTGGGTCGGGCTCTTCACCAGCAGGTCCTCGTTCACCGACGCCGGCGGGAAGTACCAGTTGCCTTCGATCCTGACCAGGTCGTCCTGCGGCGCTTCGGCGAGGACGGTGCCGTTGAGTACTGCCTTCATGGGAGCTTCTCCTTGGGTCGGTGCCGGGCGTCTCGGCAGTCGGCCGAGGCCGTGCTCCGGCCGTGCTGGGGAAAACGTCAGGCTGGGAAGGTGAATTCCCGCAGCAGCGGGATCCCAGCCGATTCACGGCCGGCGTCCGACTCGACCGTCGCCCGGTCCGGCGCGCCGACCGCGGCCGCCACCTCGGCCTGCCGCCCGTCGGCGACGAGGGCGAGGGCCGTCTCCGAGGCGGTGACCAGGTGCCGCAGCGCCTGCCGGAGCCCGGTGAAGCTTGCGGCGGCCGCCGCCGCCTCCGGCGAGACGTGGTCGATCCCGAGGCCCGCGAGGGCGTCGATGACCGCGCCGGCGACGAGGAAGTCCTCGACCGCGAACCGAGCGGTGCCGTCGTTGCGCCGCTCGCCCACCGCGATCACCGCGACGGCGAACCGGTCGCCCTTCTCCGCCTGCCGATCGAGCACCCATTCGGCGACGCGCTCGACCGTGCCGAGATCGGCCCGGATGACCTGGTGCGCGGCCAACGGAGTGGGGATGCCCTGAGCGTAGCCGGTGGGCGGCAGCGCGTCGGCCAGGATCACGACGTCCGCCTGCCCGGCGAGGGCCTGGAAGCCGACGAGGCCGACATCGAAACGGACCTGGTATTTCTGCTGGGGCTCGGCGGCAATCACCTCATCAGAATATCGGGAACGGCCCGGCGGACGGCAACTCTGCGGGCGCCGTGCTATTGGACGTCGAACCGGGCCAGCGCGTCGGCATCCGTCGCCAGCGTCATCGCCCGACGGGCTCCGTCCAGCGCCGCGACCGGGTCGGTCTCGGCCACCGCGAGGGTGAGCTGGCGCTCGGACTCGGTCAGGCGCGTGCGTGCCTCGGCGCCGACACGTCCGGGATGCCCGGTGATGAAGTCGCGGGTGACGGTGAGCTGGCTTCGCACGGCGAGCAGCGCGCCGGACAGGGCGCCGCGGGCGTTGTCGAGGCGAAGCTGCCGGTTGCGGGCGTCCGAACGGATGACGTCCAGCCCATCCATGGCCTCCCGGAGCCTGGCGAGGTCGGCGGCCGGATCGCTGAGGCGGGACGGCCGGCGCAGCTCGCCCAGCGCCGCGTCCGCGTCGGCGATGACACGGTTCAGGTCGGTGCGCGCGTCGGGCTCCTCGTGCGCGTCGCGCAGCGTGCGCGCCTCGGCCAGTTCGGCGTCGGCAGCGTCGAGTGCCCGGGTGAGGGCGGCGAAGCCGAGGTGCAGCCGGTCTTCTCCGGTCTCGATCGCGTCGAGCAGCTTGCCGGCCCGGAAGAGGCCGTGCTCGGCCGCCTGGAGCTGATCGCCGACCGGGCGGGCGGCGTCGGCGGCAAGCTGGGCCGCGGCGGCGTCCGTGGCGGCGCGCGCCTCGTCCAGGGCGGTCTGGGCGCGGCCGGCGTTGTCGCTGATCGAGGCGAGCGCGGCCGCCGAGTACGTGTGGGAGAGGCGGGCGAGGCTGGCCGCCCCCGCGGCGACGCGGTCGGAGACCCGGTCGAGGCGGCGCTGCAGCTTCTCGAGCAAGAGCGGCGCATCCCGTTCGAGGCCCCGCCGCGACGAGAAGTCGCGGGTCTGGGCCTGGAGCCGGGCGGTGGCCTCGTCGGCGAGCTGGGCGATCTGCTCGGTCCAGCGGCGGCGTTCGGTCTCGCTGTCGGGGATGCCGTCGTCGAGCTTCTGTTGCAGCGCGAAGGCTTCCTTGAGCTGGCGGGTGGACAGGGCGAGCGCGGCGGCGAAGTCGCGGGTGGCCCCCTCACCGAACTGGGCGAGGGCGAAGGCGAGTTCGTCGGCGTTGGCTTCGATCAGGTCGTCGGCGCGGACCAGGGCGATCGCGGCGGCACGGGAACGTTCGGCGGCGGCCGCCGCCAGGGCGAGGTCGCGGGCCCTGGCCCGGCGCCGGGCCAGGCCGACCAGCAGCGCCACGATGACGCAGACCACCCCGAGAACGATGGCCGAGGGCACCCACCAGAGTTCGCCAGTCATACCGGCGAGTCTAGCCAACGCCTGGGCCAGGTCTCCGCAACGAAACCGCCGATCCTGAGCCCATTCGCCGGCACCGCGGAGGGCACCGGATGCGGCGTCGGACGACCGGCTAGCCGCGCCGCATCTGGCGGCGGATCAGGTCGTAGTCGTGCCGCGAGATCTCGATCAGGCCGCGCCGGAGCTGGTAGCCCCAGTCGGGATCGTCGCGGGTGAATTCGAGCACGGTGAGCAGCGGGCGGATCGACGCGGCGACGGCATCCGTGTCGTAGTCGACCGGGTGCCGCCACGGCCGGTAGGACCCGGACCCCGCCTGGCCGGCCTGGCCCGTTCGGCCCGGGGCACCCTCGGCGATCCACCCGATCGCGGTGAACTCGCGCAGGGTCTCGCCATCGGACTCGGTCTTCGGCGAGTAGTAGACCACGCCGTCGGATTCGCGCATCTCCTCGAGGGCCGCCCGCGACCCGTGATTGGCCTGCGCGAGCCCCATCGACACTCCGCGGAGCACCTGCTCACGCGGCGCGACGCCCAGCCAGTATCGAATTGCCACCCTCTCAGTTGTACTGCATCAGGATGCGCCACAGACTAGGGGCATGCGTGTACTGCTGAAAGAGATCCTCGACTGCTCCCCGGATGCCGCGTGGCGCGCCCTGCGCAGCCCCGCCGTCTTCCGGGAGGTGAGTTCGCCCGTGGTGAGCGCCGAATCGCTCGAGGCAGGCGGGTTCCCCACCGTCTGGGAACCCGGCGAGCACCCGGTCGGCCTGAACGCGCTCGGCCTCGTGCCGATGGGCGAACAGGTGATCCGGCTCACCATGGAGACCACCCGGAGGGACGGGGTGCGCATCCTCCGCGACACGGGCCGCGGTGTCTCCGGCGCGCTCGCCTCGGTCACCCTCTGGGACCACCGGATGGCTGTCGCCGCCGACCCGGCCGGCACGGGGAAGACCCTGTTCCGCGACCAGCTGATCTTCCGGACCGGTGCGCTCACCCTCGCCAGCTGGCCCGTGTTCTGGGCCCTCTGGCAGTGGCGGATGCGCCAGCTCCGGCGTCTGGCCCCGACCTGGCGGCTCGACCTCGGCGTCGACCTGCCGGCCGATGCCGGCGCCTCTCCTGATGCGTCCGCAGCGGCCGACGCCTCGGCCGGCACGGTGTCCGGCGCCGATTCCGCCGCCGTTTCCGGGGTGACCGAATGACCACCACGCTCGGCGCCCTCCAGGTGGCCGACTGGCGCCGCCGGGTGTTCGGCCTCTACGCCGGGGTGCGCCAGCTCAGCGCACACGACCCCGCGGCCGGCCACGAACTGTGGCGCAGCGGCCGCGACGACCTGTTCGCGGGGCATCCGTCGTCGCCGTTGATGCCCGACGACCGGTCCGCGTTCACCGGCCTGCCCGTCGCCGCCTACGACCCCGACTGGCGGTTCGAGGTGGAGGTCCACCGAGCCGAGCAGCCGTATCGGATCCAGGTGGACACGGGCACGGACGGCACGGTGCCGTTCGACCTCGTCGGCACGGTGCGCCTGCCCTACCTCGGCGCGATCGACCTGTGGCGCCTGGCCAGCTACGGCGGCGGGCTCTTCCTGCCGGTCAAGGACGGCCTGTCCGGCAAGCCCGGCGGAACGTACGGCGGCGGCCGCTACCTGCTCGACACCGTCAAGGGCGCCGACCTCGGTCCGGGCGCCGACGACGACACCCTCGTGCTCGACTTCAACTTCGCCTACAACCCGTCCTGCGCCTACGACCCGATGTGGGCCTGCCCGCTGCCGCAGGCCGGCAATGTCGTGGCCGTCGAGGTGCCTGTCGGCGAGCTGTACACCGGCGCGGAACACGACTGAGGCACCGTTCCTGGGAAGCCGCTTGACAGCATCCGCTAGAGTGGGAGCTTGCGAATGCGTAGTTGCGTTTGCTGCGTCGTAGAACGCCCTCTTCTTTCTTTCTCCGTCCGCCCACTCGTGGGCCGGCCGGATTTTGCGAATGAAACCTTCTTACGGCGAACGGATGTGCCCATCGGCACCTTCGCCATGTGAATCCTCCTGGTTCCGGCCATTGCCATTGCGCAAATCCGGTCCACGTGAGGAATCTGATGCCCGAAAGGCACCACTTTGTCTGAAACTTCCTTTGGCACGCTCGGCGTGCCGGCTCCCCTCGTCGCCGTTCTCACGGCGCAGGGAATCGACAGCCCCTTCCCGATCCAGGTCGACACCCTGCCCGACACCCTGAACGGCCGCGACGTGCTCGGCCGCGGCAAGACCGGCTCGGGCAAGACCCTCGCCTTCGCACTTCCGATGGTCGCCCGCCTCGGCGGCAAGCTGTCCGGCGGCAAGCGCCGCCCGGGCCGCCCGCTCGGCCTGATCCTCGCCCCGACCCGCGAGCTCGCCACCCAGATCACCAATGCGCTCACCCCGCTGGCCGAGGCGTACGGCCTCAACACGACGACCATCTTCGGCGGCGTCTCCCAGGGCCGACAGGTCTCCGCCCTCAAGGCCGGCGTCGACATCGTCGTGGCCTGCCCCGGCCGCCTCGAGGACCTCATGAAGCAGGGCTTCGTGAGCCTCGACGCCGTCGAGATCACCGTGCTCGACGAGGCCGACCACATGGCCGACCTGGGCTTCCTGCCCGTCGTCACGCGCATCCTCGACAAGACGCCGAACAGCGGCCAGCGCCTGCTGTTCTCCGCCACGCTCGACAATGGCGTGGACAAGATCGTGCGCCGCTTCCTGCACAACGAGGTTCTGCACTCCGTCGACGAGGCCACCAGCCACGTCTCCGCGATGACCCACCACGTCTTCGAGGTCGACGGCGTCGAATCCAAGAAGGCCCTGATCGAGAAGCTCGCCTCGGGCACCGGACGCCGCATCCTCTTCATGCGCACCAAGCACCACGCCAAGAAGCTGGCCAAGGCCCTCACCGAGGCCGGTATCCCCGCCGTCGACCTGCACGGCAACCTGTCGCAGGTGGCCCGTGACCGCAACCTCGCCGCGTTCAGCGCCGGCGACGTGAGCGTTCTCGTCGCCACGGATGTCGCGGCGCGCGGTGTGCACGTCGACGACATCGAACTCGTCATCCACGTCGACCCGCCGGCCGAGCACAAGGCGTACCTGCACCGCTCGGGCCGGACCGCCCGCGCCGGCAGCGCCGGTGACGTCGTCACGCTGGTCCTTCCGGAACAGCGCCGCGACACCGACGCGCTCCTGCGCAAGGCCGCCATCAAGGTGACCCCGCAGCGCGTGAACGCGGACTCCCCCGCCGTCGCCGCACTCGTCGGCGATGTCGCCGAGTACGTCAAGCCGCTTCCCCGCGCCGAGCAGCCGCAGCGCCAGTCGCAGGGCGGCCGTTCACAGGGCGGCGGACGCTCGCAGGGCGCCAATGCCCAGCGCAAGCGCGACGAGCGCGAGAGCGGTACCCGCGGCGGCCGTGACGGCGGCCGCGGCCGCAGCGGCGACTCCGTGGCGGCCGGCGGCTCTGCCCGCCAGGACCGTGCCGGACGCCCCGCGGCATCCGGTCGCAGCCACTCCCCGCAGGGGAACGGCGGAGCGGCCCGCACCGGCCAGGGTTCGGGACGCTCCGGCGGCCTGCAGGTCGGCGGCCTCGTGCGCGGTGCCGGCTCCACCGGCGGCGCACGCCGCTCGGCTCCCCGCCGCGCCCAGGGCTAACCGAACTGAGTCACGAGGCAGGTGACCGCCGGCTGATCAGGGTTGTTCCGATGCCGGTGTGGACGCGCTCAATGTTGTCATAGGTGAGCCCGGGTGTCAGGGATGCTGCACGTGCCGCAGTACCTCCGTGCATCCGGGCCGCGACCTACCCCACCCGCGAGGCGAAGATATCGCTGGCCGGGCGGGGTGAGATGCTGCCGGGCGGGTTGGCCCCGGCACCGTTCATCTGGGTGAAGAACGTCAGGAAGTCACCCTTCGAGTGGGTCAGGCCTTCGTAGTCCCCCGCGAAGTATCCGCGGGCCCTGGCTCCGCTCGACATGTCGAAGTCGGCACCCACCCGTGTCTCCTGCCAGGTGGCGCCACCGTCGTGGGAGTGCAGCAACCATGTGCTCGTGACCAGCGGAATCCCCGCATCGTCATTGCGGAAATCGTAGTAGAGCACACCGATGCTGCCGTCGGGCAGGACGTGCACGCGCGGCGTGAATGCCGGCGAGGAGTGGACCGTGTTGATGGCGTAGGACACGGTGCCCCAGCTTGCGCCGCCGTCGGTGGACTTGGCAAAGGCAATCTGGTCTCTCGCGTTCCCGGTGGAGCGGGCGTCCTGCCAGGCCGCGTAGACCTCCTGGTGTCCCGGACGCGGATCAGTCGCCCAGGACGGGATGATGTCGCCCGTTCGCACCGGGCTGCCGAACGTTGGGTCAGTGACCCCGACGCTGTTCAGCTTGTCGACGATCGTCGGGGCCGACCAGGTCGACCCCCGGTCGGCGGAGCGCTGGATGGCGACGTTGTCGCCCCGCACTTTCTTCGCGTTCTTGAAGTTGTAGATGAGGTCAAATCCGTTCACCAGGTCCTCGGTGCCGGTGACCACAATCTCGCTGCCGATGGTCTGGTTGATGGTTCCCGGATCGAAGATCTTGCGCGCGGCTTCCCAGGTTGCGCCACCGTCCGTGGTTCGTGAGAACCACGTCGGCCCGTGATAGCCGATGGCGTGCTCGCCTGCCACCCGAGAGGCCCGTTCAACGGGGAACTCGAGCCGGTCCCACACGGCGTAAACGTAGCGGGAGGAGGTTGGGTCGGCGGTGATTGAGTTCTTGTCGTTGAAGACGTTGAGGTCCGTGTCGCGCTTGAGCACGGCATTCGGACCCCAGGTCGCGCCGCCGTCGGTCGACTTGCTGACCAGAAGCGCGTTCTCACCGCTCAGCGTCTGGTTGAAGCTGAGCGAGAAGGCATAGGCGGAACCGTCCGGTGAAACGCTGACCCAGGGGTCGGTTGAGCGCTCGTAATCGCCACCGTTCGCCACTGTGCCTCCTGTGCACCGCGAAAACGCCGGCTGAGTTCTTGACGGTTGCCAGGTGTCGCCGCCATTGGTGGAATACCCGTAGTACGTCGCGTTGGAACCACCGTCAGACCACCGGTCCTGCTGCCAGCCGCCGACGAGATTGTCTTCATTCGCGGGGTTGACCGCAACAGACGGTTCGAGCTCGGTGCCGGGGAAGTTGGTTCCGACCTGAGCGGAACCTGGGACGCCGTTGCAGGGAGGACCATCAGCGTCGGCCCCGGCGAACGGGCTGCCGATCGAACTCGCCCGAACGAGCGGACTCGCACCCAGGGTGCCGGCAACGGCAGCGGTGGCGGGGACCCCCGCCACGGCAATAGCGCACGCCAGAACGACGAGGACCCGCTTTCGAGTGGCCTCGACCCGGGGATGACGCGGTCCGCTGTTCTGATTCATCCGGGGCTCTCCTTTGAACTCGGTCCGTTCGACGTGACGAACGGTACCCCGTTCAGCCGCTCCACGCTAGACCGCGCGAGCCGGGGAGCAGCCGCGTCAATCGGCGCCGAGCGTCTGAGCTAGTCTCGGGTCATGGTCACCACAGCGCTCATCCGTCCCGTCGTCGAATCGGATGCCGAGAGCCTCGGCCGCGTGCATGCCACCTGCTGGCACGAGACGTACGACAACCAGCTCAGCGCCGCCGCTCTCGAGCAGCTCCAGCCCGCCCGCCTGGCCGCGATGTGGCGGCGTTTCAGCTCACAGGGGCCGCAGTACCGGCAGGTCGCCGCGCTCGTCGACGGCGAGATCGTCGGCTTCGCCGGCAGCGGCCCGGCCCGCGACACCGACAAGCCGGCACCGACGGAGCTCTATTTCATCTACCTGCTGGATGCCTACCACGGCACCGGCATCGGCCAGCAGCTCTTCGACGCCGTCATCGACGAGGGACCGTCGTGCCTGTGGGTCGCCGCCGAGAACGCCCGGGCCCACTCGTTCTACAAGCGCAACGGCTATGCCCCGGACGGCCACGAGCAGGACCAGGAAGTCCTCGGCGAGGAGTTGCACGAGGTACGCCTGGTGCGGCCCCGGTCGCTCGCCCGGCGCCTGTCACTCGCCACCGCCGGGTAACGCGCCGCGCGGGTCCGCGCGCCGGCGGCGCGCGGACGGTAGGGATGGAGTTTTTCGCGACGCGCCGCATCCTTCGCCGGCGAACCCGGCGTGGCGCGAGTTTCTCCACCCGAACGAGAGCGGAGCGGAGCGCTGCGCTGCCGCCGCGCTAGCGGAGCTGCCCGACCGACGCGAGCGCCATCCGCAGGAGAGCGCCGCGGCCGCCCTCCATCTCCGCGGAGACGGCCTCGGAGGAGGCCTCGGCCGGTGTCATCCAGGTGAGCTCGAGGGCATCCTGGCGCGGGTCGCAGGTGCCGGTGACCGGCACGACGTAGACCATGGAGACCGCGTGCTGGCGGTCATCCGTGAACGCGGTGATGCCGGGCATCGGGAAGTACTCGGCCACCGTGACCGGCACCGGGCTGGTCGGCAACTGCGGGAACGCCATCGGGCCGAGGTCCTTCTCCAGGTGGCGGAACAGCGCGTCGCGCAGGGTCTCGCCGTAGAGGACGCGGCCGGAGACGAGCGTGCGGGTCATCTCGCCGGTCGGCCTGGCCCGGAGCAGCACTCCGACCGAGACGACCTGGCCGAGACCGTCGACCCGCACCGGAACGGCCTCGATGTAGAGGATCGGCAGCCGGCGCCGGATCTCCGCCAGTTCGATGTCGGTGAGCCAGCCCGGGTTCACGTTCGGCGGCGGTACACCGTCGGGGCCAGGCGTCCAGTCCGGATCAGGGTCAGGGGTGCGCACGCTCATGAGTTCATTCTGTCCTACTCGGCGAGTGGATGCGCGGCCCGGTCCTCGTGGACGGCCGACCAGCAGGGTCGGACCTCGGGTTTCGCGCGTTGAACGCGCCGGCGAACGCCGCCACCCGGTACAGTCGGCCTCGTGAACAGTCACACGCCGGTCGCGGAGCGGGATCGCGCCCTGGGCGCGTTCTACGGCCTGGCCCTCGGCGACGCACTCGGCATGCCGACCCAGTCGATGTCCCGGTCCGAGATCCTGGCCGACTACGGCCCCATCGCGGGATTCCGCGACGCGGGCCCGCGCCAGCGGATCGCCGCCGGGATGCCGGCCGGCACGGTGACGGACGACACCGAGCAGGCCGTGCTGCTGGCCGGGCTGCTCATCGAGGGTCGCGGCCACGTCGACCCGCGGGTCTTCGCGGCCCGCCTGCTCGACTGGGAACAGGGGATGCGGGCCCGCGGTTCGCTCGACCTCCTCGGCCCGTCGACGACGGCCGCGCTGCGCAGCCTCACCGACGGCGAGTCACCGCTGACGAGCGGCCGGTTCGGCAGCACCAACGGCGCCGCGATGCGGATCGCCCCGGTCGGCATCGCGTTCGGACTCGAACCGCTGGGCGCATTCGTCGACGCGGTCACCGAGGCGAACCTGGTCACCCACAACACCACCCTCGGCATCGGCAGCGCGGCCGCGGTCGGCGCCGCGGTGAGCGCCGGGATCGCCGGGGCAACCCTCACAGGCGCCATCACGGCCGCGGTCACCGCCGCCGCAGAGGGCGAACGCCGCGGGCACTGGGTGGCAGGGGCGTCGATCGCCGCGCGCATCCGCTGGGCCGTCGGCCACCTCACGGGATTGCCCGAGGACAACCAGGCGGATGCCGTGTGCGCCCTGATCGGCACCTCCGTCGCCGCCCAGGAGTCGGTCGTCGCCGCGCTCGCGCTGGCCGCGGTCTCCCGCGACCCCTGGCGAACCCTCTGCCTCGTGGCGGGCCTCGGCGGCGACACCGACACCATCGCCGCGATCTGCGGCGCGGTGCTCGGCTCGGTCCACGGTCTGCGGGCCTGGCCGACGGCCGAACTGGACGCGCTTCGACTGGTCAACGACCTCGACCTGGCCCCGCTGGTCGACGGGCTCCTCGAGCTGCGCCGGGAACGCCGTGGCTGAGCCTCCCCGCCTGATTTTCACCGGCAACGTCATCGTCGACGTGGTGCTGACCATCGACCGGCTGCCCGAGGCCGGGAGCGACACCCTCGCCTCCTCGTCCCGGCTCACGGCCGGCGGCGGCTTCAACACCATGGCCGCCGCCCGGCGCGACGGCCTGCCGGTGACGTTCCTCGGCCGGTACGGGCAGGGACCGTTCGGCGCCATCGTGCACGCCGCACTGGGCGCCGAAGGCATCGAGGCCGCCCAGCCGGCGCTGCCCGACCTCGACAGCGGCTACTGCGTCGTGCTCGTCGACGGTTCCGCCGAGCGCACCTTCGTGACCTGGGTCGGCGCCGAGGGGCGGCTCGGCCGGGCCGACCTCGACCTGGCCGAGGTGCGCCCCGGCGACATCGTGTACGTGTCGGGGTACAGCCTCGCGCATCCGGCGAACGCCGCCGCGATCCCCGGCTGGCTGCGCGAGCTGCCGCCCGCCGCCCGGGTGATCACCGACCCGTCGCCGCTCATCGCGACCCTCGACCCGGCCACCCTCGCCGAGGTGATGGCCCGCACCGACGTGTTCAGCGCGAACGCACGCGAGTCCCGGCACCTGACCGGGACGGGCGAGCCCGGTGACGCGGCCGCCCGCCTGGTCGGCAGCATCCGTCCCGGCGGCTTCGTCGTCGTGCGCGATGGCCCGCATGGATGCTGGCTCGCCGGCGACAACCTCGGCCGGCTCCCCGTGCACGTGCCGGGTTTCACGGTGCCTGTCGTCGACACGACCGGCGCCGGCGACACCCACTGCGGGGTTCTCGCCGCCGCGCTGGCCCGTGGGCTGACGCCGCTGGAGGCGGCCCGGCGCGCGAACGCGGCGGCCGCCCTTGCCGTGACCCGGCCCGGACCGGCAACCGCGCCGCCGGCCGCCGCGATCGACGCGTTCCTGCGCGACATCGGCGGCACCGACGGCCCCGGCGACTGAGCACCCCGCCGGCGGCGACACCGTCCGCCCCGCCGCCTGAACACCCCGGCGCCTGAGCACACCGGCGGCGACACCAGCGGCACCGGCGACTGAGCACCCCGACATCTGGGCACACCGGCGCGCGATCACATCGCCGGACGCGCCCGCCCCCGTCGCGGTGAAAGACTGGAACCAGTCGCCGCGAACCGGCAGCGACCCGAAACGGAAGGTCCGAGATGGGCAACAACGAAGAGGGCCACCCCGAGCGGACCGAACCCCAGCGGACCGAACCGACCGAAGACCGGACCGAACCGAAGCGGATCGAACCGACCGAAGAGCCGACCGAACCCGAGCGGATCGAAGCGATCGACCCGGATGCCGTGCTCTGGTCGTCCGGCCCCGCGGACCGGGGCGGCCGTCCCCTGCTGCTCATCCTGCACGGCTACGGCTCGCACGAGGGTGACCTCTTCTCCCTCGCGCCGCATCTTCCGTTGCACCCGGTGATCGCGGCCCTCCGGGCGCCGCTCTCGGCCGGGCCCGGCTGGGCCTGGTTCCCGATCGGTGCGGCCGGTGCCACGGTCAACCCCGGGGCACCGAGCGCCGACGCCCTCACCGCAGCCGCCGCCGGCGTGCTGGCCTGGCTCGACGCACTGCCGGAGCAGCCGACCTCGGTGGGCCTGCTCGGCTTCTCCCAGGGCGGCGCGATGGCCCTCCAGTTGCTGCGCCAGGCGCCCGACCGGTTCGCGTTCGCGGTACAGCTGTCGGGTTTCGTGGGCCGCAGCGAGCATCCGGGCGACGCCCGACTGGCCGAGCTGCGCCTCCCGGTCTTCTGGGGCCGCGGCACGGCCGACCCGGTGATCCCCCAGGATGCGATCGAACGCACCCAGGCCTGGCTGCCGGGTCATTCCGAACTCACCGAGCGCATCTACGAGGGGATGGGGCACTCCATCTCGCAGGCCGAACTCGGCGAGATCGTCGGCTTCCTGCGCGCGCAGTACGCGAGGCTCGCCGCCTGAGGGAGGGCCTCTGCCCCGAACGCGCCAGGTGCGCCGCCACGCTCCTGGTGCGCCTGGCGCGCAGCGGCGAACCAGGCGCGCTGGGCGTCGCACCGGTAGTCGTCACCGCCCAGTCGCCGCGCGGGCCGCGCAGCTCCGCGCGGGCCGCGCAGCTCCGCACGGGTTAGCGGGCAGGTTAGCGGGCGGGGTTAGCGGCCGCGCCCGGCCTTTTCGTTCTGGGCGGCCTGACGAACGATGTGCGCCGCCTTGCGGGCACGCTCGGCGTCGCGGTCTTTGACCCGGATCTGCTCTTCACGGACCTCGAACTGGGTCGCCCGCTCGGTGACCAGCCAGGCCGGCGGCTGCTGCAGGAGGGCCAGGATCTCGGCCGTGGTGAGCGGCTCCGTCACCTTGCCGCGCACGAGACCGGAGATCGACACGCCGAGCTTGGCGGCCACGACCTGTTTCGGGTGCGGTCCGTTGGCGCGCAGTTCTAGCAGCCACTCCGGCGGGTTCGCGTCCAGCGCGGCCAGCTCGGTGCGCGAAATGGGCGACGACTGGAACTCCTCCGGGGCTGCTTCGAGCAAAATCCCGAGCTTCTGGGCCGCCGTGGCGGGCTTCATGGTCTGGGTCTTCTTCTCGGTCATTAGTCAAGCGTATAGCCTGAGAGCGGTGTCGATCCGGCGGGTCGGCACCGATGAAAGCGAACCAGAGAGGATGCCGGTGACTTTTTCCATTGCCTTCGTCGCCGGTGTGACCCCCACCAAGTGGACTCGCATCTGGGCCGAACGCCGACCCGACCAGCCACTCGAGGTCTTCCGCACCGAACCCGGGGAGCAGGACCAGGTGCTCCGCGACGGTCGCGCCCAGGTCAGCCTGGTGCGGCTGCCCATCGACGAGACCGACCTGAGCCTGATCGCCCTGTACCGCGAGATCCCCGTCGTCGTCGCGGCGAAGGACCACTTCATCGCCGACCAGGACAGCGTTCTCGTCGCCGACCTGGCCGACGAGCATCTCCTGCAGGACCCCGACGTCGTGCCGGAGTGGCGTGCGGTGGCGACCGAGGTGCGCGACGGCACGCGCCGTGCGCTGCCGAAGATGCGCGACCTCGACGAGGCGATGGAACAGGTCGCGGCGGGGGTGGGCATCCTGATCGTCCCCCATTCGATCGCCCGGTTGCACGGCCGAAAGGATGTCGTGTCCCGGCCGGTTGAGGACGTGGCGGAAAGCCAGGTGTCCCTGGCCTGGCTCTCGAGCGAGACGACCGAGGACGTCGAGGAGTTCATCGGCATCGTGCGCGGGCGCACGAAGGACAGCTCGCGGATCGACTCCCTGCCGGCCGAGCGGGTCAAGAAGGAGAAGAAGACCGACAAGGCGAAGGCCGCCGCGAAGGCGGTGCGCGTCGCCGCCGCGAAGGCGAAGCCGGCCGTGTCCCGGAAGGCCCCGAGCGCGCCCGGCCGCACCCGCCCCACCGCCAGCCCGAAGAAGGGCAAGCGCCGCGGCTCCCGCTAGCCGGAGGGCCGAAGGGCCGGGCGCCGACAGACGCTGCGAACCAGCCTGCGGAACCGCGGCGACTCGCACTCTTCGGTTAGCTGATATAAGCTCAACGGGCTCCACGATTTACCGGCTGGAGGTTCATTTCGGTCTCGAGGAGTTCCAGTGGGGGAAGTCATCCGCTGGGTGATGGCACCCGTCATGCGCGCGTGGATCGCCGCCAGGACGCGCGAATACGACACCCTGCCACGACCGCGGGATGCCCCGCAGGCCCACGCCGCCGGCATCAACAGCGATCGGATCCTGCTCTTCGGCAGCGGGCCTGCGGTCGGCTGGGGTGTTCTCAGCCACGACCTCGCCCTCCCGGGTTCGCTCGCGCGGGCACTGTCGGCGCGCACGGGGCGCGGCACCGACGTCGACGCCGTCCCGAGTCCGGCAGTCACGATCAGGTCCGCCCGCGCCGAACTCGCCGGGCTGAAGCTGTGGCGTTACGACGCGATCGTGCTCAGCGTCGGCACGACCGACGCCGTCGGGCTGATGCCGCCCCGGGTCTGGCGGCGTGAACTCCAGGCGATCCTGGACCAGCTCAGTCGCAGCACCTCCCGGACCACCCGCATCTTCGTGCTCGGCGTGCAGCCGATCCGGTCGATCGCGGCCTACGACTCGGCCCTGGGCACCCTCGGTGCCACCCACGCCCGGAGCCTCAACGAGCTGACCGGCACCGTCTGCAGTTCTCATCCGGATGCCTGCTTCGTCGCCATGGCGGCCGGCCTGGCCCGCACCTCCGGCCGCATCCGCACGGCGGCGGACTACGTCGCCTGGGCCGAGAACCTCGCCGACTCGATGAAGGGCCCGCTCGACGCGGAGCATCACGACGAGGCCCAGTCCTCCGAGAGCGACCACGACGGTTCGCCGACCGGCCACCCCGAGTGGCTCGGTCCCGACGCGGCGCGCGCCGTCGCCGCCCTCGGCCTCCTCGACACCGACCCGGAGGAGCGTTTCGACCGGATCGTGGCGGTGGCGCGGCGCTCCTACGGCACCCGTTCGGCCGCGTTCACCTTCGTCGACGGGGACCGGCTGTGGGACAAGTCCAACCTGGGCGAGGCACCCCGGGTGTATCCGCTCGCCGGCTCGGTCACCGCCATCGCGGTCCGCTCCCCCGGCGCGCTGGTCATTCCGGACACGCTGCTCGACCCGCGCACCCGCGAGCATCCCCTCGTGGTTTGCAAGCCGCACACCCGCTTCTACGCCGGCTTCCCGGTGGAGGCGGAATCCGGTGAGCGGATCGGCGTGCTCAGCGTGTTCGACCCCTCACCTCGGTCGCCCGACGAGATCGACACGGTGCTGTTGCGCGAACTCGCCCTGCTGATCCAGGCTGAGCTGCGCCGGCGCCCCGAGTAGGCGGCGCCGGGCATTCCAGGCCGGTGCGGGTCAGAGCCGGGCGACCGGCTGCCGCAGCACCGTCTTGAGCCTGGCCGTCTCGGTCCGGCGCGGGTCGCTGAGGTACACCTCATGGTGCCGGCCGTTCAGGCGCAGCCCGTTCGCGGCGAGGAAGTCATCGTGCAGGGCGGCGAGCACCGGCGCCTCGTCATCGTAGGGCCCGAGGTGCAACAGTTGGGCGGAGAGACCCTCGTCGAGGGTCTCGGTGCGCACCCTGGCGAGGGCAGGCAGCTTCTTCTTCGCGCTGGCGGCCGCGATGACCTGGCCGATGAAGGCATCCGTCACCCAGTCGGGCTCGCTGATCAGCATGGTCCAGTGCCACTGCGATTTCGACCCCGCGGTGAAGACGGATGCGTCGTCGGCGTACCACAGGCCCTCCAGCGGAGCGACGACCGCGTCACGGCCGAGCTCGCGCTTGGCCTGGAACTTGATGCCGTAGGCCACCGCGTAGAGGGCCTCGACGGCCTCCGCGTAGGCGGGCGCCGTGTTCGGGTCGCCGCTCCCGTCGACGGCGATGAACCGTAGCGCGGGGACCTCGACGAGTTCCCAGTCCCGGTTCGCGGGCGCGTAGAAGGGTTTGAGCGCCTTCTTCACGTCCCACGGGCCGGCGCCCGCCGGCGCGGTGTTCCGCGGCGCCCGGAGCTTGCCGGTGCGCCGGTCGGTTCTGAACGGCAATTCGGCGCTCATTCCGGAGCTCCGTCGTCCTGGAGCACGTCGTTCTGGAGCACGTCGTTCTGAAGTACCGAGAGGATGTTGCCGGCCGGGTCGGTGAACCAGGCGATCTGCGGTCCGCGCGGGTCCCTGGCGATGCCCTTCTCGTCCTGGGGAGACCCCGGGTAGCGTTCGAAGCTCACCCCGCGGGCGAGGAGGGCGTCGACGGCAGCGTCGATGTCGCCGACGGCGAAGTTGAGGATGGTGAACACGGCCGGCACATGGTCGGGCTTGGGGTAGACCATCACCTCGGCGCCGCCGGGCAGCTCCAGCCGCAGCAGGCCCATCCCGCCGTCCCGCACGGTGAGGCCGAGGGTGTCGGCGTAGAAGGCGCGGGCCGTGTCGATGTCGGGCACGGCGAAACCGCTGAAGGCGGCGAGGATGCCGAGGCCCGGTGCGGTCTGTGGCTCTGTCATGTCGGTCTCCATGGGTCGGTGGGATCTGGGTCGGTGTGATCTGGGCCAGTCGGGATCTGGGTCGGTCGGGGTCTGAGCCGTCTGAGCCGGGCCGCCGGTCACCGGGAGCTGATCGAGGCGAACTTGCGGATGCACAGCGGCACGAACACCAGCAGCATGACACTGATCCCGATCAGCACGGTCGCGATCGGGTTCTGCATCGTCCAGATGTCGGGCACCGGCGCGGTGCCCTCGTTGCCGAACAGCTGCCGGGCGGCCTGCACGAGCGAGGAGACGGGGTTCCACTCCGCGAAGATCCGCAGCGGGGTCGGCAGGGTGTCGCTCGGCACGAAGGCGTTCGAGACGAAGGTCAGCGGAAAGAGGATCAGGAACGAGGCGTTGTTGATGACCTCCGGGCTCTTCACGCTCATCCCCAGCAGCGCCATCACCCAGCTGAACGCGTAGCTGAACAACAGCAGCAGTCCGATCCCGGCCAGGAACTCGGGCGCTGAGGAGTTCACCCGCCAGCCGACCGCGAGGCCCGTGCCCATCATGATCACCATCGAGATCGTGTTGAGCACGAGGTCGCTGTTGGTACGGCCGATCAGCACGGCCGAGGAGCTCATCGGCAGACTGCGGAACCGGTCGATGATGCCCTCCTTGAGGTCCTGGGCCATCGCCGAACCGGAAAAGGTCGAACCGAAGACCACGGTCTGGGCGAAGATGCCGGCCATCAGGAACTGCACGTAGTCGGTTCCCTGCACGGAGATGGCGCCGGCGTAGACCTGGCTGAAGAGGAGCACGAACATGATCGGCTGGATGACGGCGAAGACGAGCATGTCGGGCGAGCGCTTGATCTTGATCAGGTTGCGCTTGGTCACCGTCCAGCCGTCGGAGTACCACATCGACAGCGGGTTCCAGGTGGGGAGGGTCGCGGCGACGCTCATTTCACGGTCTCCAATTCGGCGTCTTCGGCCTGTTGGGCGGCCTTGTCGGCCTTGTGGCCGGTGAGTTTGAGGAACACGTCGTCGAGGGTGGGCCGGCGCATCCCGGCGTCGTGCAGGCCGATCTTCGCCTCGCCGAGCGCCGCGAGCACGTGTTGGAGCACGAGGGGACCGTCGTTGACGGCGACCTCGAGGCCGCGACCGTCGGTGGTCACGAGCGGTTCGCCGTCGCCGAGCCGGGCGAGGATGCTGCGGGCGGTGTCGCTGTCCGCGGCGTCGACCAGGGCGATCTCCAGCCGGTGCCCGCCGATCTGGGCCTTGAGCTGGTCGGAGGTTCCCTCGGCGATCACCCGGCCGTCGTCGATCACGACGATGTCGTCGGCGAGCTGGTCGGCCTCTTCGAGGTACTGGGTGGTGAGCAGCACCGTGGTGCCGTCGGCGACGAGGCGTTTGATCACCTGCCAGAGGGCGATCCGGCTGCGCGGGTCGAGCCCGGTGGTCGGTTCGTCGAGGAAGAGCACCTTGGGGTTGATCACGAGCGCACCGGCGAGGTCGATCCGGCGGCGCATGCCGCCCGAGAACCCCTTGACGGGGCGGTTTCCGGCGGCCGTGAGCTCGAACAGGTCGATCAGCTCCTGCGCTCGACGCCGGGCGAGCGCACCGCCGAGGTGGTAGAGCCGGCCGACCATTTCCAGGTTCTCGAATCCGGTCAGATTCTCGTCGACGGCCGCGTACTGGCCGGACACCCCGATGAGGCGCCGCACGGCCTTCGGGTCGGCGACGACGTCGATCCCGTCGACGAAGGCGGTGCCGGCATCCGGCCTGATCAGGGTCGTGAGCATCTTGACGACGGTGGTCTTGCCGGCCCCGTTCGGGCCGAGCAGGGCCTTGACCGACCCGCGCGGAACGGAGAGGTCGAGTCCGGCAAGAGCGTGCACCGGGCCGCTCTTCGACCGATAGGTCTTGGTGAGGCCCCTGGCTTCGATGATGGTCATGAGAGTGTGCCTGCCTGCCCTACTGCGCTAATGTAGACGTCGTACACATTGTCTTAACCATCGTAACGAGGCAACGGGGCTGTGACAACCATCGGCATTCCACCGGGCGCGAACAACGGCGGCCGGGACACCTACCGGCATGGCGACCTCAGCCGCGCCCTCGTCGAGGCCGGCGTCGAACTCGCCCGTGCGGGAGGTCCGGCCGCGGTGGCGCTGCGAGCGGCCACCCGTCGCGCCGGCGTCTCCCCGAATGCCGCCTACCGGCACTTCGCCGACCGCAGGGCCCTGGTCGAAGCGGTGTGTTCGGCCAGCCAGGGGCGGGTGGCGGAGGCGATCGAGGCCGAACAGGCCCTGGTAGCGGATGCGACGGATCCGCTCGCCGCTGCCCGGTTGCGATTCCGCGCGGTCGGCACCGGCTACCTGCACTTCGCCCTCGCCGAGCCCGGGCTGTTCCAGACCGCGTTCACCGCCTCGACCGACCTGGAGAGCGCGACCAGCGGGTCACGGGCCGGCACCTCCGGCCGCACCCCGTTCCAGCTGCTCACCGATGCCCTCGACCGGCTCGTCGCCGTGGGTGCCCTCCCGGCGGAGCGTCGGCCGGGAGCCGAGTTCCTGGCCTGGTCGGCCGTGCACGGGCTGGCGATGCTGCTGCTCACCGGTCCGCTCCGCGCCCTCGGACCGGAGCAGGCCGAGGCCCTCATCCGCCGGGTCGTCGACATGGTCGAGCAGGGACTCTAGGCGCACCCCATTCCGCACGCCGCGCCCGCGACCGCGGACGCGGGCTGCCGAATCCGGCGCGGACGGCACTCTCCGACGGCTCAGTGCAACTGCACGAGCTCGGTCACGTCGTCCCTGGGCAGCTCGTCGGCGACGGCGGACACCTCGAGGGTGTGCAGCAGCACCCCGCCGCCGATCGTCGTGAGGAAGGCGGTGTCCGCCGCGTCCCGGCCCGTAGCGATACGCACGAGCGTCTGCCGGGGCGCGAGCGTGGTCGCATCGACCACGTGCCAGGCGCCGTCCACGAAGGCCTCCGCCACGGCGTGGAAGTCCATCGGCGACAGGCCGGGGGCGTAGACGGACACGATCCGCGCCGGCACGTCCCTGGCACGCAGCAGGGCGATCACGAGGTGGGCGTAGTCGCGGCAGACGCCCTGCCGGGCGAGGAGGGTGCGCACGGCACCGTCGGTGGGCAGGCTCGCCCCGGGCACGTAGGCCAGCCGGCTGCCGACCCAGGAACTCACCCCGGCCAGCAGGTCCAGCCCGGCCAGGCCCGAGAACTCGGCCTGCGCGGTCGGCCCGAGCCGGTCGGACTCGCAGTAACGGCTGGGGCGCAGGTACCGGATCAGGTCGACCTCGCTCACGCTCGCCGGAGCAGCCTGCCCGGTCACCTCGACGTGGTACTCCACGTCGACCGGGCCGGCCTGGACATCCGCCAGATGCAGCCTGGTGCCGTGCTGGTCGAAGATCTCACGCACCGCCACGGGGACCCCGGCCTGGCCGACCGAGAGGCGCTCCACCGCGGTGAAGCCGGGCACGGCCACCCCGGATCCGCCCGCGTCGGCGGCCACGGCCACCGACACGACCAGACGCGCCGGCGCCAGGGCTTCGAGGGTCAGGTGCGCGGAGGCGGTGCGTTTCATCCCCCGATGATACGCGGCGGCCGGGGACCAAAGGCACTGGTGCCCCGACCGCAACCGGGTGACAATTGCGGCATGCTCGGCGCATTGAACGACCAACAGATCGACAACGTGCTGCACGCCGCCGTGATCGGCCGGATCGGCTGCCACGTCGACGACCGCACCTACATCGTTCCGATCACCTACGCCTACTCCGACGGCAGCGTCTACGGGCACAGCGCCACAGGCCGGAAGGTGCGGATGATGCGCACCAATCCTGCGGTGTGCTTCGAGGTCGAACACGTCGACGACCTGGCGAATCGGCAGAGTGTGATCGCCTGGGGAACCTTCGAGGAGCTGCACGGCGATGAGGCGGAGGCCGGGATGCGTGCCCTCGCCACGCGACTGTCGCCGTTGCTGACCAGCACGACCGCGCAGCCTCACCTCGGACCGGACGGGACTCCGCTGGCCTCGCCCCACGCCCACGACTCCGGCACCGCGGTGCACGAGAAGCCGGTGCTCTATCGCATTCGGCTCGCCGAGAAGACCGGCCGGTTCGAGAAACGGTAACGCCGGGCAGCACGGGCCTGACGTCTGGCGGCAGAATGTCGCCTAGTGCAGGCTCAGCGGCGGCCGGACCAGCCCGTCGACGTGGGTGCCGGCCGGGTCCGTGTCCACGGCCACGATCCGGTTGCGCCCGTCGACGTGGACCACGGTCGGCGTGTACGCCCTGGCTTCCTCGGTGCTCATCTGGGCGTAGGAGATGATGATGACAAGGTCACCCTCGAGTGCCAGCCGGGCGGCGGCGCCGTTGACGCCGACCACCCCGCTTCCCCGCTCCCCTGCGATCAGGTAGGTCTCGAACCGGCTCCCGTTGTTCACGTTGACGATGCTCGCCAGCTCGCCGGGAAGCAGGTCGGCCGCGTCCAGCAGGTCCAGGTCCACCGTCAGCGAGCCGACGTAGTGCAGGTCGGATTGCGTCACGGTGGCGCGGTGGATCTTGGATTTGAACATGGTGCGTTGCATCGGCGCGCAACCCTTTCGACAGGAGAACCGGTGGAGACCGCCGAACGTTACGCCGAGGCGAGGATGTCGACGACGAAGACCAGCGTGTCCGTGCCGGTGATTCCCGCGGTGGTGTTGCCGGTGGTGCCGTAGCCGAGCGCCGGCGGAATGACGATGACGACCTGGGACCCGACCGTCTGGCCGATCAGACCCTGGGCGAAGCCGGGGACGACGTTGCTCGTGGCGAATGTGGCGGGGCCACCCTTGCCCCAGCTCTGGTCGAAGACCTTGCCGCTACCCCAGATGACGCCGGTGTACTGCACGGTCACGGTCGCGCCGTCGGCGACGAGGCCGCCGGTGCCTTTCTTGAGCACCTCGGTCTTGAGCTCGGTGGGCGCGTCTGCCTTCGGCACCGTGACGGTCGGCGTGCCGTCCTTGGCGAGCGTCACGGCCGGGAAGCCGTCCTGGGGCTTCTGGTCCTTGCCGTTCGCACGGGTCGCCACCTTGCCCTTGACATCGATGACGAAGATGATGTTGTCGGTCGCGGCGACCTTGAGGTCGGTGTTGCCCTTGGTGCCGAAGGCATCGGCGGGCGGCACGACGACGGCGACCCGGGAGCCCACGTTGGAGCAGGCGATGCCCTTGAGGATGCCGGGGATGATGCTGGCGGTCTCGGCTACCGTCACGGTGAGTCCGGCAGCCTTGCCGTACCCGCCGCCGTTCAGCTTCGCCCCGGTGGAGGCGTTGTAGGCCGTGTAGGCGATCTCAACGGCTTCACCGTTCTTGACGGCCGCGCCCTTGCCCTTGGTGACCACGGTGCGCTCGGTGGTCTTCGCGGTGAGCGGCGAGGTGAACTTCACGGTGGGTTCGGCGTCAGCCTTGCCGGTCACCGTGACGGCATCCGAGCTCTTGCCGGAATCGGTGCAGGTGAGCGCCGTCGCGGTCGAGGTCGAGCCGGCCGACGGGGAACCACTGCACCCGGAGAGAGCGAGAACGGCCACTGTGGCAACGGAAATGAATACGGGGAGTTTGCGCACGCTGATCTCTCTGTTCGACAATGGGCCTCGAACAGTATGACCTGTCGACATCCGTGCTAGCTGTGTCCGCTGTCACCGGACTCCCGAACCGGGGTCAGAGCCCTTCGGCGATCGCGGCCGTGGCGAAGAGCCAGGCCTCTCGCGTGCGCGGTGCGAGAGCCTCGATGTTGAGCGGCCCGCCGGCGACCAGCGCCGGGTCGTACGGCACGTCGACGACGGCGCGGGTGAGCTGGCTGAAGTGGTCGTGCAGGCGGCGGGACAGCGCCCGGTCCGCGGTCTTGGCCGGCGAGGCGAGGATGGTCACGGCCTGGGCGACCTTGTCGCCATGCCCCTTCAACCGCAACCCGTCGAGCAGCGACGCCGCCCCGTAGGCGGTGTCCTCACGGATGGTGGAGACCACGACAAGCTGGTCGGCGGTCTCGACGGCCGCTTCCCAGTTCGAGGCACGCATGTTGTTGCCGGTGTCGATGATCAGCACGCGGTAGAAACGGCTGAGCGCGGCGTGGAGCTTCCCGAAGGCCACGTCGTCGATGCTGGCCGCCCCGGCCGGGTCGAGGTCGGAGGCAAGGGCGTCGAACCGGGCGTCGCCCTGGTTGCGCACGTAGTTGTCGAGGTCGCCGACCCGGGCCGAACTGGAGTAGGCGAAGTTCTCCAGGTCTCGGAGGAGGTCGACGGCGGTGTTGGTGTGGTGCGCCGTCTGCGCCCGCACGCCGAGGGTTCCCATCGTCTCGTTGTTGTCCCAGGCGAGGGTGTAACCGCCGCGATGGATGCCGAAGGTCGCCGCGATCAGCAGGGTGGCAGTGGTCTTGTGCGCGCCGCCCTTCGGGTTCAGCACGACGATGGTGCGCGGGCCGATCAGGCTGCGCTGCACGGAGGCGACCGCCGAACGGCGCGACCGTTCACCGTTCCCGGGGCTGGGCGCGACCAGCCCGCCGGTCAGCCGGCGCACCGTGCCCTGCCAGCCCTGCAGGGCAGGGCCCTCCACGATCGGCGGCCGCGAATTCATGAAATCCGACAGGTTCGGGCCCGCGGTGCCGGGCGTGTTGCCGGAAACGGATGCGGGGCCGGACGCTGAAGCGCTCACCGGCAGACCGGCAGCCGCCAGACGGTCAGACGGTTCCGCCGGCTCGTCGTCGTCGACGTCGCGGTCGAGATCGCGGTCGAGATCGCGGTCGAAGACGAGGTTCTCGAACAGCTCGGCGCCGGGGCCCGCGGACGGAGCGGCTTTCTCGTCGGCGGCCCGTTCATCATCCGCCGCCGCATCCGGAGCGGACTCGATCATCGTCGGTCGGTATGCCGCCGGTTCGACGGCGACCTCGCCGGAGTCGGCGTGATCGCCGGAGTCGGCGTGATCGCCGGAGTCCGGCGCGGAATCCTCAGGCAGGAGGAGCGGGCGGGTCGAACTGGGCAGTTCGGCCGCGGGGATGAAGTCCCCGTCCGCGTCCACGTCTCCGTCGGGGTGCACGATCAGGGGCGACCGGCCCTGCTCGTCTTCCGCGGTGAGGCGAACGGGGCGACCGAGAGTGCGGGCCGTCGCCGCGACCCGGTTGATGATCTCCTCGCGTACGCCCGCCTCGTCGACGGCGGTGATCTGCTGGCGCTCGCCGTCGATGGTCAGTTCGCCCGTGCCGTCGCTCCGGATCATGGCGCGGATGCTGGGAAGGGCGGAATCGTTCTTCTTCATGGTGGGCCTTTGTTCGTCGAGCTCAGCTCAATAAGCGTGAGCACGTCGAAGTTGCCGTCGATCGTGCCCTTCCCAGCCTAACCGGGCGGTCGGCATCCTCCCCCCGTTTGGCCACGACCCCGATGCCGGACCCGTTTCGGGTGCCCCGCCGCCGGTTCGTCACTGCCCGGAGCCGGTCTGCAACGCGAACGAACGCGGGCATTGCTTTGCCCCCCGCCCGAGGGTCATCATTGAATCATGAGGGATCGAGACTGGGTGCTGCTCGCCTATTGCCGGTCGTGCGGCGTCTACGGCACGGCCGTCATCGATGACGACCACCGGATCGCCTGGCCGGACGTCGTGCACGAGGTCGATTGCGACCTCGCCGAACAGCAGGACGTCCGAGAGGCACACTCCTGGGCGGTCGGCGCCGCATAACTGCGCCGACCCCGATCTGAGCGTGGCCCGCGACGGTGGGCCGGGTCCGGGCCGCTGATCTCCGAGTGCGGACGAAAGTTCAGGCGGGCAGCGTGCCCAGACCCTGATGGGCGAGCCAGCGGAGGGCCCGCGCGCCGGCGCGGGTGCCGGCGCGGGTGCCGTGGGTGTCGTCGTGGCCGCGTTGCCGCCGGCATTCCACCAGGTCGTCCCCCGGGGCGATGTGAGGATCCCGGCAGGAATTCGCGTAGCTGGTGTCGTCGGATTCGAGCGCGAGTTCGTCGTCGGTCATGGCTCTGCGTTTCTGGTTCTGTCACACCTGCTGCCTGCGCCGTTTCCGGCGTCGGTGCGCGGAACTTGTTCGGTTGCAGTCGTGCACGTGCTGGTCCGCGGCTGGCGGCGGACCGGGGTTCGCTTTCGCACCGGCCGGCCTGAAAACACTCGGAGACTGGGGCGAGGCAGAATTGTTGAATGACAGGGTACGTGCTCGCCCGGCGAATCGCCCCATAGATCACCGATCACCGCGAGAACCATGAACCGGGTTGTATCCGCCGCGACGGCCTGCACCTCCCAACGCCGGGCCGCCAGGCCCCTCCCGCTCGTCAAATTCGACGGGCATTTTCCCCAAAACGGGCCCAAACGCGCGAATTCTGGTGATTCCGGCGAAAATCTCCGTCGAATTCGACGGGCAGGCCGGGTGAGGCGCGGATCGTGTTTGAGGCTCAGTCGCCGGGCACGGCGTCCTGGTGCAGCTCCCGGAGCATCACCTTCATCACCTTGCCGGTGGCCGTGCGCGGCAGCGTTTCGACGAAGTGCACGTGGTCGGGCACCTTGAAGCTTGCGATCAGGTAGCGGGTGTGGGTGAGCAGGTCGACCGCGGTCACGGCGTGGTCCGGCCGGAGCACGACGTAGGCCTTGGGGCGCTCGCCCCACTTCTCGTGCGGGATGCCGACCACGGCCACGTCGAGCACGGTCGGGTGCGCGAGGATCGCGTTTTCCACCTCGATCGAGGAGATGTTCTCCCCGCCGGAGATGATGATGTCCTTGACCCGGTCCTTGAGCTCGAGGTACCCGTCGGGGTGCATCACCCCCAGGTCGCCGGTGTGGAACCAGCCACCCCTGAACGCCTCGGCGGTCGCAGCCGGGTCCTTGTAGTAGCCGAGCATGACATTGTTGCCGCGGAGCACGATCTCCCCGATCGTGCTGCCGTCACGGGCAACGTCGGCCATCGCCGGGTCGACGACGCGTGCCGACTCGGCCTGCAGCATTCCGACGCCCTGCCGCGAGATCCTCCGGGCTCGCTCGTCGCCCGGCAGACTGTCCCACTCGGACTGGTATTCGCAGATCGTGTACGGTCCGTAGACCTCGGTGAGCCCGTAGACGTGCACGACCTTCACGCCGAGGCGCTCCAGCTGTTCGATCACGCTCGGGGCGGGCGGGGCGCCGGCGGTGGTGATGCTCAGCGGCCGGTCCAGCGGATGCGCCTCCGCGGCGTTCGCGATCAGGCTGCAGACCGTGGGGGCACCGCAGAGGTTGGTGATGCCGAGGGTGTCGATGGCCGCCCAGACGCTTTCCGCGCGCACCGCCCGCAGGCAGACGTGGGTGGCGCCGGCCGCCGTGACCGCCCAGGGCGTGCACCACCCGTTGCAGTGGAACATCGGCAGCGTCCACAGGTAGACCGAGTCGCTCGTGAACGAGTTGTGGAACACCTCGCCGAATGAGTTCAGGTAGGCCCCGCGGTGGGAGTAGACGACGCCCTTCGGCTTGCCGGTCGTGCCGGAGGTGTAGTTGATGGTCAGCGGAGAGCGTTCGTCGTCGATGTCCCAGCAGAGCGGCCGGGGATCGGCCAGGGCCGCGGCATCCGCGGCGGCCAGGAACGATTCGAGGCTCTCCTGCCCGAAGTCCAGGCCGCTGGCGGCAAGCCCGAACTCGGCGTCGGGCATCTCGATCACGCCGGTGAGGAACGGGGAGACGGGGCGGGCGTCGCCGACCGTCGCAACCAGCTCGGCGTCGACGAAGAGGAGCGTCGCCTCGGAGTGCGTGAGCACATACTCGATCTCAGGCCGGGCGAGCCGGGAATTCAGGGCGATCAGGATTCCCCCGGCGAGCGGCACGGCGAAGTGCGCGATCAGCATCTCGGGCACGTTCGGCGCCAGGAACACGACCCGGTCCCCCGGGGAGATCCGGGCACGGATGCCGCGCGCCAGCCGTTCGGCGGCCGCCCGGAACTCGGTATAGCTGTAGCGACGTCCGCCGTAGAGGATGGCGTCCTTGTTCGGGTACACCTCCGCGGACCGCTGCAGGAACCGCATCGGGGTGAGCGGGGCGTCGTTGGCCAGACCCGTCGCCGGCTCGAGGCCGCCGGTCTGGTCAAGCAGGGTCATCTGTTCGAACACGCGGGGACTCCTTTGTCCGTCGTTTGGTGCGGGAGTGGAGCGGTCGTGCCGGGGATCAGCGGAACGCGCTGATGCCGGTGAGGTCCCTCCCGATCAGGAGCGACTGCACGCTCTCGGTTCCCTCGTAGGTGTGCAGGGATTCGATGTCGGCGAGGTGCCGGATCACGTGGTTCTCGAGCAGGATGCCGTTGCCGCCGAGCATGTCCCTGGCCATGGCCGCGATCTCCCGAGCCGCCCTCGTGTTGTGGTACTTCGCGAGGGAGGCCTGGATGGGCCGCAGGGTGCCGGCGTCGTCGAGGGCCGCCAGGCGGAGGCAGTGCAGCTGCATCGAGGTGAGCTGAGAGAGCATCATGGTCAGCCGCTCCTGCACGAGCTGGAACCCGGCGAGCGGCTTGCCGAACTGGATGCGCTGGGTGGAATAGTTCAGGGCGGCCTCGAAGACGGCGGTGGCGTGCCCGAGCGCCGACCAGGCCACCCCGAGCCGGGTGGCGAAGAGCACGACGGAGGCATCCTTGAAGGTGCGGGTGCCCGGCAGCACGGCGTCCA
This sequence comes from Cryobacterium mannosilyticum, assembly GCF_004402705.1. NCBI lineage: Bacteria > Bacillati > Actinomycetota > Actinomycetes > Micrococcales > Microbacteriaceae > Cryobacterium > Cryobacterium mannosilyticum. The sequence continues at coordinate 131,132 of NZ_SOFM01000021.1, forward strand.
GCGGGATGCGCGCGGCGTCCAGCACGATCCGGGCCTGGTGGATCGCGCGCAACGATCCCTTGCCGGTGATCGTGGTGGCGTGGTAGCCGGGGTTGTCCTGTTCGACCAGGAAGCCGCGCACATTGCCGTCGTCGTCCCTGGCCCAGACGACGGTCACGTCGCCGACCGAGCCGTTGCCGATCCACTTCTTCTCGCCGGTGATCACCCATTCGTCGCCGTCACGCGTCGCGGTGGTCTCGAGGCCGACCGAGTCGGAGCCGTGGTCCGGCTCGGTGAGGGCGAAGGCGCCCAGCTTCTCGGCGCGGGCCAGGGGCACGAGCCAGCGCTGCTTCTGCTCCTCGCTGCCGAAGAGGGCGATGCTGCGCAGCGCCAGCCCGCCCTGCACGGCGACGACCGTACCCATCGACCCGTCTCCGCGGGAGATCTCCATGTTGACCAGCCCGGCCGCGAGGGGCGACATCGGGGTCAGCCCCTCCCCGACGACGCCGTCGGTGAGCAGGTCGAGTTCGCCGAGCCTGCGGACGAGGTGGAGCGGGTACTCGGCCTTGTCCCAGGCCTCGTTCACCTCATCGAGGGTCTCCTCGGCGAAGGTGCGGGCGCGGTCCCAAAATGCCCGGTCGGCAGCGGGAACGTCGGCGAAGACACCGTAGTAGTCGGTGTCGAGCGGCAGGGATACATCGTAGTCGGCCACGGTTTTTCCTTTCGTGGAGTGAAGCGGGGAATGAAGCGGGGAGTGGAGCGGGCGAAAGCGGGGAGTGGAGCGGGGCGAAAGCGGTGAGTTCAGGGATGGAAGAGCGTGCCGCGGGCGGCCAGCGAGGCGCCGGAGCGGTCCAGCAGCGGGGTCAGCCCGCCGGTGTGGTGCGGGAAGTTGGCGCCGAGGATCATGCAGGCGTCGATGTCGGCGGCGCTGTGCACCGTGCCGTCGGCGAGCATCCGCCCGGCCTCGTCGGCCAGGCCGTGCAGGAGCAGCGCGCGCACGGCGGCCTGGTCGACCGGGGGCGCGACTCGATCGCCCGGTGGCGGCAGGATCGCCCGGATCGCCTCTGTCGCGGCGGGCGTGAGGCAGCCGTCGGGCCCGACGTAGCTCGGCAACGACAGCTGCACGATGCGGCGCAGGCTCGGGCTCGCCGTGAACCGGTCGCCGAAACCCCGTTCCAGGTGGGCGAGGATGTGCAGCTGCACGCGGGGGCCGATGTGGCGGATCAGGGTGAGCGGCGTCATCGGCAACCCGTCGGCAACGAGTGCGCCGTCGACGAGGTCCGCATCCGCGCCCGCGTCGATCAGGCGGAGGCTGTCACTGAACCAGCGGGTGATCAACCTGTTCACGACGAAGCCTGGAGAGTCCTTCACCAGCACGGCGGTCTTGCCGAGCGACCCGGCGAGCGCGAACGCCGCCGCGACGACGGCATCGGTGTTGCGCGGCGCCCGCACGATTTCGACCAGCGGGAGCACCGGGACCGGGTTGAAGAAGTGGAAGCCGATCAGGCGCTCCGGATGCCGGAGGCCCGAACCCTGGTCGGCGATCGAGAGTGAGGAGGTGTTCGTGAGCAGCAGCGCGTCGGCCCGAACGACTCGTTCGATCGACTCCCAGACGCCGCGTTTGACGGCCAGGTCTTCGAAGACCGCCTCGATCACGATGTCGCTGCCGGCGAGGTCGGCGATGTCGCTGGTGCCGGTGATGAGCGCCGCGACCCGGTCCCGGGTCTCCGTCGTCATGGTGCCGCGGGTGACGGCCCGGCCGAGCTGGTCGGCGATGCAGTCCAGCGCTTGGGCGACCTGCTCGGGCGTGAGGTCGGTCAGCCGCACGGGAACGTCGAGGCGCTCGGCGAAGACCAGGGCGAGCTGGGTGGCCATCCGTCCGCCGCCGACGACACCGACCTGGCCGACTCCGGCGGCCGGGCCGACTCCGGCGGCCGGGCCGCCGGGCCGACTGCGTTTCCGGGCCGCCTGCAGGGTGAAGAAGGCGTAGACGGCGGCGCGGCACTCGCCGGTCTGCAGCAGTTCCCCGAAGGCGACGATGGTCTCGGCTTCGATCGGGTCGCCGCCGCGGGCCAGCCGCGCGGCCGTGCGGGCAGGCCGGCCGACCGGCGGGCGGGCGGTCACGGATGCCGGGCGAGCGTCGGTCGCGCGCTGCCAGGCCGAGAGCAGCTCGATGGTCTTCTCGACGGCGGGCAGCTCGCCGGGGATCCGCTTCCGCACCGCGGCGCGCAGGGCCTCGGGCTGCCAGGGCGCCTGCGCGGCGGGCC
>NZ_SOFM01000016.1:0-219959 GCF_004402705.1 Cryobacterium mannosilyticum
TGCCTGTCTGAGTTGCTCTGCCGGTGAGTCCATGCCACGAAGATACCAAAACACGAACACAAATGTGAGCGTTTGTCACTACTTGTGGATAACTTATTCGAAGATTCATTCACGGGCCTCGACAGGCGCGACCAACAGCGGGTGATGACAAGAGGAGGGGCCCGCATCCGATGGATGCGGGCCCCTCCTGAAAAACCTCGGAGGACTAGTCCTCGACGGAGGTGGCTGCTGCGGGCTCGTCTTCGGCGACCCAGAGCTCGTCGTCTGCGCGGAACGTCTGCCAGACGGCGTAGGCGACTCCGAGAGCGGCTGCGAGGCCGACACCGATGGCGATGTAGCTGCCGGCGCTGAGGCCCTTCTTCTCGATGACGACGGGCTTCTGGAACCGCACCCGGTTGATCGCGGCGCGCACGCGCGCGTCACGCGCGACGTCGCCGACGCTCATCACGGTGCCGATCGCGGTGCCCAGGCCCGGGAGGACCTTTTCGACGACCTGATGGCGCACGCCCTCTGCCAGTTCCTGCGTGGCGTGCACGCTGGGGCGGAGGATGTTCTCGTAGCTCTCGCGCACCCGCGGAACAACTTCCTCGCGGGTGAGCACCCCGGCCTGGCGGCCGGCCTCGCGCGCAATCGCGTTTGCGCGCTCAAGCACTTCCTGCTGGTGGTTCCACAATTCGTCTGCGCTCTTGCGCAGCCGTGTCAGTTCCTTGCGGCGCTTGCGTGACAGGCTCATCTGGACCCTCCATCGATGTCATGTGGCTAACTCCCTCCATCTTGCCACGCAATCGACTGGGAGGGCTCTGGGTATCCCCTGTTGGGCAGTCAGATTGCGCCAATCCTGCTGTGCAAGAATTGTCTTCATGTCAAAGCACACTGCCGTCGCCACGCTCAATACCACCCTCGGGCCGATCAAGGTCAACCTCTTCGGCAATCACGCGCCGAAGACCGTCAAGAACTTCGTCGGTCTCGCGACCGGCGAGATCGAGTGGAAGCACCCCTCCACCGGTCAGGTTTCGAAGGCTCCCCTCTATGACGGGACCGTCTTCCACCGCATCATCAAGGACTTCATGATCCAGGCCGGCGACCCGCTCGGCCAGGGCACCGGCGGACCGGGCTACCAGTTCGACGATGAAATCAGCCCCGACCTCGACTTCACCCAGCCCTACGTGCTCGCCATGGCGAACGCGGGCATCCAGGGTGGTCGTGGTACCAATGGTTCGCAGTTCTTCATCACCGTCGTTCCGACCACCTGGCTCCAGGGCAAGCACACCATCTTCGGCGCAGTCGAAGACGAGGCCTCCCGCGCGATCGTCGAGAAGCTGGCCACGGTTCCCACCGACGGCCGTGACCGTCCCCTCACCGAGGTTGTCATCGAGAGCGTCACCGTCGAGCAGGTTTAGGCTCCATCACCCATGAGTGACCTGCCCGGTGCCGCCGCTAATTCCTGCTATCGGCATCCGGGCAGGCAGAGCTTCGTGCTCTGCCAACGCTGCGGCCGAACCATCTGCCCCGAATGTCAGACCCAGGCGGCGGTCGGCGTCATCTGCCCCGAATGCATGAAGGAGCAGCGAAAGAACGCCCCCCGCACCAAACCGGCCGTGCTGACCCGGCTCGGCGGAGCGGGCAGCCCCACCGTCACGTACGGCATCATCGGAGTCACGTTCGCCGTCTACGTGCTTCAGTTCCTGCTTGGTGACCGGGTCACGAGCTTCCTGCTCTACGCCGGCGCCTACTCCTACCCGGCCAATTTCGAGCCGTGGCGGATGCTCACCACCGCCCTTGTGCACGGCTCGATCCTGCACGTGGCCCTCAACATGTACACGCTGTGGATCTTCGGCCAGATCCTCGAGGGAATGCTCGGCCGTGGGCGCTACTTCGCTCTATACATCCTCAGCGGCCTGGCCGGCTCCCTGGGCGTGCTCTTCCTGGCCGACCCGGGCATACCGGTGGTTGGAGCCTCCGGGGCCATCTTCGGCCTGATGGGGGCGTTCCTCGTGATTCAGCGCCGACTGGGCGGCAATTCGACCCAGCTGCTGGTCCTGGTCGGCATCAACCTCGTAATCGGCTTCATCCCCGGGCTGGGCATCGCCTGGCAGGCGCATGTCGGCGGTTTGATCGGCGGAGCCGTCATCGGCTTGATCTACGTGCAGACCCGGCGGATCAGGGACCAGCGGCTGCAAACCACGCTGATCGTCGCCTTCGGAGCCCTGCTCGTGGCCCTCAGCTTCGCCAAATTCCTGGCCTAGGTGCCGATTCCGAAGTTATCCACAGGTGTTTCCACATGGGGATAATTACACCGGTGTAATTGCCACCCCTGAAGGGGGTGGTCAGCGCCAGCGGGTCGTCATCAGGAAGCCGACGAAGGCGACCCCGAAGCCGACCAGAATGTTCCACGAACCGAGCGAGGCGACCGGAAGGGTGCCCTGGCTCACGTAGAACACGATGATCCAGGCCAGCCCGATCAGCATGAAGCCGAACATGACCGGTTTGAACCATACGGCGTTGGGAGCTTCCTCGCCAGAGCGAACGACCTCGGTGCGGGCGGGCTTGGTGCGGGGATTCGTGCGTGCCATGCCTGCGATTCTAGCCTGTATGCCCGATTCCGCCTGCAGGCGGTCCGTCGGCGGCCTGCCGCGCGCCGATTAGAATCGAGACCATGCGCGACCGAGCCGATCTGCCCGCCACGGAGGAGACCCGCCGCGGGCGCCGGCGCCCCCGCCCGCGCGGCCGGACCGGCGTCGCCGGGGTCCTCGGGGAGTTGCTCATCACGGCGGGCGTCCTGGTGCTTCTGTTCCTCGGCTGGCAGCTGTGGTGGAACGACGCCGTCATGGCCGGGTCGCAATCAAGCGCCGCGGCGGAGATCAGCCGCACCTGGATCGAACAGGATCGCCTCGCCCGGGGCCACACGGCCGTGCCGACGCCGGAGCCGACCGGCTACGGCGTTCCGGTGGTGGCAGCGGCGCCGGGACCCGCTGATGCCTTCGCCGTGCTCTACGTCCCGCGTTTCGGCGCCGACTACCACCGTTCGATCGCCGAGGGGATCGGGCTGGACGTGCTCAACAGTCCGCAGCTCGGAATCGGGCACTACCCGGGCACCCAGATGCCCGGTGAGGTGGGCAACTTCGCCGTCGCCGCGCACCGGAGCGCCAACGGCGGCGGCATGCACCTGATCCATCAGTTGCAGCTCGGCGATCCCATCTATGTGCAGACCAGCGACGGTTTCTACACCTACCGATTCCGCGACCTCGAATACGTCTCCCCGGCCACCGTCGAGGTTCTCGACCCTGTGCCGCACCGCCCGGAGGCGCCCGCCGTGGACCGCATCATCACTCTGACGAGCTGCAACCCGTTCTACTCCACCGCCGAGCGCATCATCGCCTACGGCGTGTTCGAGTCCTGGCAGCCCACCTCGGCCGGCGCACCGGCCGAACTCGCCACCATCATCGCCGCCCAGGCACAGGGTTAGGAGACACCGTGTACGCAGCGCTCTGGCGGGTTCTCCCCGGTCCGGTCTGGCTTCGCATCCTGTTCGTGCTCGTCCTGCTGGCCGGCGTGCTCGTCATTCTTTCCACCTGGGTGTTCCCGTGGGTGGACTCGATCGTCAACAACCAGGAAGCCACGGTGGGAAGCCCATGACCCGCATACTCGTCATCGACAACTACGACAGTTTTGTCTACACCCTCAACGGGTACCTGCTGGAGTTGGGAGCCGAGACGGTGGTCCTGCGCAACGACGCGTTCGCGGGTGCGGACGCCGCCTCCCGGATCGCCGAATTCGACGGTGTGCTGCTGTCGCCAGGCCCGGGCAAGCCGGCGGACGCCGGAGTTTCGATCCCGATCGTGCGGGCGGCGCTGGAGTCCGGACTGCCCCTGTTCGGCGTCTGCCTCGGCCACCAGGCCATCGCGGAGGCCTTCGGTGCCACCGTGACCAACGCCGACGAGCTGATGCACGGTAAGACGAGCCTGATCACCCACGACGACAGCGCCTTCTACGAGGGCGTGCCCCAGCCGTTCACGGCCACCCGGTATCACTCTCTTGCCGTGGTCGACTCGACCGTACCGGACGACCTCGTCGTGTCGTCACGCACCCAGGGCGGCGTGATCATGGGACTCCGGCACGTCTCCGCGCCCATCCTCGGCGTACAGTTCCACCCGGAGTCGGTGCTGACCGAGGGTGGCTACCGGATGCTCGGCAACTGGCTGGCACTGGCCGGCCTGCCGGAGGCCAGGGAGACCGCGAAGGGTCTCACGCCCATGCTCAAGCTGAACTGACCGCTCAGCCGGTGGCCGGCCTGATGCGGAGGTCCGTTCAGCCGGAGCAGTAGGTCAGCGCAACCTCGGACTTCTGCGGAACGTCGCCGGGCGGCAAGGACTGCTTGGTCACGGGCGATCCAGGCTTCGAGGGGCAGCCGGGATCCGGGGTGGGCATCGGCACCAGCTGGACCTCCGCGCCGCCGAGCAGGTCGCTGGCTGCAACCAGGGACTGATCCACCAGGTCGGGCAGGGTGACGAGTCCGCTCGACACGATGAAGTTGACGGTGACGCCGGTCTTCTCCGCGCTCAGGGCCGGCGGGTCGGTGCTGAGAACCAGGTTCGCGCCGATGCTCGGGGAGTTCTCCTGGGTGACCGAACCTGGAACCAGGCCGAGGGCGGTGATGGCCGCCTGGGCATCCGCGATCGGCATGTTGGCGACATCCGGCACTTCGACCGGCTGGGCGCCCGTGGAGACGTAGACCTTGATCACGTCGGTCGGCTGGGCGATGGTGCCCGCCGGCGGGTCGGTGCGAGTGACCCGGTCCTTGGGGACCGTGGCGCTGGGCTCCTGGGCCATCGTCGCCGCGAGGTCGAGGTCGAGCAACTCGTTCTGGGCCTTGTCGTAGGTCTGCCCGGTGAGCGAGGGCACCTTGCGCGAGTTGTCGGGCAGGTCGCTGCTGGGAGTGAGGCTGAACGCCCAGATCATGACCGAGATGACGATGACGATGACGCTCAGGATGCCGGCCCACACCCAGATGACCGGGGGGCGGCGCTGGGTGCGCACCATGGTCTCGTCCTCGGAGAGCTGCTTGAGAGCGAGCTCGGAGCCGGACGCTGACGTCGGCGGCGCCCCGAACAGTCCGGCCCCGGACTCATCGAGGGTGCGGCGCACGGGAATCTGGCCGGAGCCGGCGGTCTCGACGTCGTTGCGGAATTCCACCGCGCTCTGGTACCGGGCGAACCGGTCCTTGGCCAGGGCGTGGAGCACGACCGTGTCGAGCGCCGGCGACACCTTGGCGTTGATCGAGCTGGGCTTGACCGGAGTTTCGCTCACGTGCTGGTACGCGACGGCGACGGGGCTGTCACCGCGGAACGGAGCGCGCCCGGCGAGCATCTCGAAGAGGACAACGCCGGTGGAGTACAGGTCGGTGCGGGCATCCACCGACTCTCCCTTGGCCTGCTCGGGAGAGAAATACGATGCGGTTCCGAGGATGGCGGTCGTCTGCGCGACCGTCGTCGACGAGTCGGAGATGGCGCGGGCGATGCCGAAGTCCATCACCTTGACCTGCCCGGTCTTGGTGATCATGATGTTGCCTGGCTTGATGTCGCGGTGCACGACGCCGGCCCGGTGGGAGTACTCGAGTGCGGTCAGGACACCGTCGATGATGCGAACGGCCTCCGCCGGGGCGAGCGGACCCTCGCGGATGATGTCCTTGAGCAGGCGGCCGTCGACGTATTCCATGACGATGAACGGGATCTGCGTTTCGCTGCCGCTCGAGTCGACGACCGTTTCTTCGCCGGCGTCGAAGACGCGCACGATGGTCGGGTGCGCCATCCGGGCGGCGGCCTGCGCCTCCTGGCGGAAACGGGTGCGGAACGCCGGGTCGGCGGCCAGCGACGATTTGAGCAGCTTGACGGCCACGGTGCGGCCGAGCCGGGAGTCGGTGCCGATGTGGACATCGGCCATGCCGCCACGCCCGATGAGTGCGCCCACGCGGTATCGACCAGCGAGCAGACGGCCTTCATCAGTCAAAGCATTACTCCCAGTTCGCGGACACAGATCCCAGCTACTTTACCGGAACACTCCCGGCACCGATGACGGCACCGATTACGGCACCGCGGTGACGGTGACGGCGGTCGACGACGGGGAGTACGGCGACGGGGTCCCTCCGCAGAGGTACCGGAACTTGACCGTGAACGTTCCGGATTCCGGACCGGTGGTCACTGTCGCCGTGGTCGCGTCCGGCCCGACGGCGGCGGGCGAGACGGCACCCTGGCCCTCCGCCAGCACTTCGTAGCCGGACAGGGCCTGCCCGCTCGGGCAGGACTGCGCGGTCCAGGTGACGGTCACGGGCTTGTTCTGAGCCGTGGCCGCTGGGGTTGCCGTGGGCGCCGTGGTGGGGGCGTCCGGGGTCACGGCGGGCGCATAGACCTTGACCGTGATCTTCTCGCCCTTGCGCACCGGCCCGGTGGGGTTCACCGAGTAGACGGTGTCTGCGACCTCTTCGGGCTTGGTGGAGGCGTTGCCCGTCTGCACATCCACGACGAAGCCCAGCCCGGCGAGCTTGTCGCGGGCCTCCGTGCTCGTCAGCCCGGCGTAGTCGGCCAGGGTCACCTCGACCGTGTTACTGGTCGGGGTGGGCGTTGGAGTGGGCGTGGGCGTGGCGGTTGCCTTGGGCGTCGCCTTCGGCGTCGAGGACGCCGAGGTGGTCGCCGCGGGGGTGGCGCCCTGCTGGGTGAAGAGGGCGATCAGGGTTCCGGTGAGCACGATGGCGAGCAGGGCGATCAATGCGATCAGCGGCCAGGTCCACGGGCTGCGCTTTTTCGTGGCTGCCGCGGCGGCGGCCGCTGTCGAGGCGCGCGTGGCCGGAGTCCCGGTGGGCAGCACCGTCGTCGCGGCCATGGCGCCGGCACCGGGCATGAGCATCGTCGCGGCGGTCGGTGTGACCCCGTTCATGATGGCGGGCACGGATGCCGCCGCTGCGGCGATGTCCCCGCGGCGCAGGGCTGCCGCGGCGCGGGAGAGGTGCGCGGCCGAGGCCGGGCGGTCGGCGGGGTTCTTGGCCAGGCAGGAGATGACCAGGTTGCGCACCGGTTCTGACACCGTCTCGGGCAGGTCAGGCGCGGTCTCGTTGATCTGGGCCATCGCGATGGCGACCTGGGACTCGCCCGTGAACGGACGGCGGCCGGCGAGGCTCTCGTACGCGACGATTCCGAGTGAGTAGATGTCGGTGGTGGGCGAGGCGGAGCGGCCGCTCGCCTGTTCGGGCGAGAGGTACTGCACGGTGCCCATGACCTGGCCGGTCGCGGTGAGCGGGACCTGGTCGGCGATGCGGGCGATTCCGAAGTCGGTGATCTTGACCCGGCCGTCGGGAGTGATCAGCAGGTTGCCCGGCTTGATGTCGCGGTGCACCAGTCCGGCGGCGTGCGCGGCGTGCAGCGCGGCTGCGGTCTGGGAAACGATGTCGAGCACCTTGTCGGTGGGCAGGACATGTTCGCGTTCGAGGATGGTCGACAGCGCCTCGCCCGGAACCAGCTCCATGACGAGGAACGCGCTGCCGTCTTCTTCTCCGTAGTCGAAGACGTTGGCGATGCCCTCGTGGTTGACGAGGGCGGCGTGGCGGGCCTCGGCGCGGAAACGCTCGAGGAAGCCCGGGTCACCCAGGTATTCGTCCTTGAGGATCTTGATGGCGACGGTGCGGCCGATCACGAGGTCGACGGACTGCCACACCTCTCCCATACCGCCGATGGCGATCCGGGATTGCAGTTCGTATCGTCCCCCGAAGGTGAGCCCTGCTGTGGGTCTCATTTATTCAGCACCGCCTCTAGTACCTGCTTTGCAATTGGTGCGGCAAGGAGATTGCCGTACCCCGTCTGGCCAAGTCCCCCGCCATCCTCGACGAGAACGGAGATTGCATATTTCGGATCCTCCGCGGGGGCGAATCCGGTAAACCACAAGGTGTAAGGATCATCGGCGGCATTCTCTGCCGTACCCGTTTTACCTGCCACGTTGACCCCATCTATTCTTGCATTGCTGGCGGCACCGTCCTGGACCCCATTCACCATCATCTGGGTGATCGTCGCGGCCGTTTCCGCGCTCATCACCCGTTTCAGGGTTCGGGGTTCGAAGGACTGAAGCGGGCTCAGGTTCGGCGCAAGAATCTGGTCGATCAGGTTCGGGGCCATTTCCACGCCACCGTTGGCGATTGTGGCCGAAACCATGGCCATCTGCAGCGGAGTGGCGCGCACGCTGGTCTGCCCGAACGCCGACAAGGCCAGTTGGGCGTCATCGAGTTCGAGCGGGTAGGCACTCTGGGACACATTCAACGGAATCGAATAATCCGTGTTGAATCCGAACTTCTCGGCCGTGTCGCGGATGGCCTTGTCGCCGAGCTGGAGTCCCAGTTCAGCCATGGGAATGTTGCAGGACAGGCGCAGCGCCGTGGCGATGGTGACGGTGTCTCCGCCGCCGCAGGTTCCGCCGCCCGAGTTGATCACAATCGAACTCGACCCAGGCAGCTGGAAGGTGCCCGGATTCGGGAAGGTGCTCTCGGGCGTGAACTTGCCGGATTCGAGGGCGGCGGTCACGACGACGAGCTTGAAGACGGAACCGGGCGGGTTGAGCGCGTTGATCGCCCGGTCGATCAGGGGGTTGGACGTGTCGCTGACCAGCGACTCGTAGCTGTCGGTGACCTTCTGGTTGTCGTGCACGGTGAGCAGGTTCGGGTCGTACCCGGGCTTGGAGACCATGGCGAGGATGCGGCCGGTCTTCGGCTCTGTCACGACCACCGACCCGGTGAGGTCGCCCAGGGCATCCCAGGCGGCCTGTTGCAGGGCGGGGTCGATGGTGACCTCCACCGAGGCGCCCTTGGCGTTCTGGCCGGTGATGAGCGAGTTGATCTTGTCGAAGAACTGCGCGTTGGACGTGCCGCTGAGCTCGCCGTTGAGTGCGTGCTCCAGCCCCGTCGGCGAACCGTTGATCGGAATGAAGCCGGTGATCGGCGCGTAGAGCGGCCCGTTGCTGTAGGTGCGCTGGAACTTGTAGTCGTCGGCGACGGGCATCGACTGGGCGATCGGGTTGCCGGCCACGAGGATGGCCCCCCGTTCGACGGAATAGCTGTCGTAGAGCGTGCGGGTGTTGCGGGCGTCCGCGGTGAGGCTGTCGGCCTGGAAGACCTGGATGATGGTGGTCGAGGTGAGGAGGGCGACGAACATGAGCATCACGACGATGCTCACGCGCTTGAGTTCGCGATTCACTTAAATCACCAGCCTGGGTTGGTTGCGCAGAGTGTCGGACAGGCGCAGCAGCAGGGCGGCGATGATCCAGTTCGCCACAAGCGACGAACCACCTGCGGCGAGGAATGGTGTGGTGAGGCCGGTGAGGGGGATCACCCGGGTGACGCCGCCGATCACGATGAAGCACTGGAGGGCGACGACGAAGGAAAGACCGACCCCGAGCAGTTTGCCGAAGTCGTCGTTGCCGGCGAAGCCGATCCGGAAACCACGGGCGACGAAGAGCAGGTACAAGGCCAGGATGGCGAACAGTCCGGCCAGGCCGAGTTCCTCGCCGAGGCTGGCGATGATGTAGTCGCTCTGCGGCACCGGCGTGATGTCCGGACGGCCCTGGCCGAGCCCGGTTCCGATCAGGCCGCCCTTGGCGAGGCCGAAGAGGCCCTGGACCAGCTGGTAGCTGCCGCCGTTGGCTCCGTAGACATCCGGGTTGAGCGCGTCCAGCCAGTTGGTGAACCGGCCGTTGACGTATTCGAGGGTCTGGCTGGCGATCACGGCGCCGCCGAGGAACAGCGTCATGCCGAGGAGCACCCAGCTGAGCCGGCCGGTCGCGAGGTACAGCATGACCAGGAACAGGCCGAAGTAGAGCAGCGCGGTACCGAGGTCGCGCTGGAAGATGATGACCGACATCGACAGCGCCCAGACCACCAGGATGGGGCCGAGGTCGCGCAGGCGCGGGAATCGCATGCCGAGGAATCGCTTGCCGACCATCGACAGGCTGTCGCGGTTACGCACGAGGTAGCCGGCGAAGAACACGGCGAGGGCGATCTTGGCGATCTCGCCCGGCTGGAAGGTGGCGAACGAGCCGATCCCGATCCAGACCCGGGCGCCGCTGACCTCCCGGCCCAGGCCCGGCACCAGTGGAAGGAGCAGGAGGACGACGGCGATGAAACCGGCGACGTAGGTGTAACGGAACAGCACCCGGTGGTTGCGGATGATGAGCAGGACGGCGATCGCACAGGCGATGGCGAGGGCGCTCCACACCGTCTGGCGCACGGCGGAGCTGTCCCAGCCGGCGTCGCCGTTGGCGATGTCGATGCGGTAGATCATGGCGATGCCGATGCCGTTGAGCAGGGAGGCGATCGGCAGGATGAACGGGTCGGCGTCGCGGGCGACGAGACGCAGCACCACGTGCATGCACAGCACGAGCACGGACAGGCCCGCACCGAGCAGCACGAGGGTGGTGTCGACGTGACCGAGGGCGCCGAGCTGCACGAGCACCACGGCGGCCGCGTTGATTCCGCAGGCGATGAGCAGCAGGAACAACTCGAGGTTGCGCAGCTTCTGCGGGAGATGGAGACGGCGCACACGGACCGGTTTGGCGCCCTGCGGGCGCTGGGCGGCATCCGTCGCCGTGCCGCGGCTATTTGAGGGTGGCATCATGGAGCCGTTCGACGATGAGTTTCGCGTCTTCCAGGGAGGTCGCGCTGATGGTTTGCTGCACCTGCTGGCGGTCGAACACCCGCAGCTCGGACACTTTCAGGCTGGTGTCCTCGTAGACCGACGACAGTGCGATCGGGCCGAGATCCTGCTGCACACCCTGGAAGATGGCGACGTTGCTGCCTTCCACCCCGACGAAGTAGCGAGTCTGGGTCCACTGGTAGCCGAGGAATGCGGCGCCGACGATGCCCATGACAAGCAGGATGATGCCCATCAGCCAGGTGATCTTGCGCCGGCGGGCGCGGCGCTCGTCTTCCTCGATCAGCTCGGAAAGGTAGTCCTGCGAGTCAGGTTCGAAGTGGGTCTCCCGCACCGGGTGCAGGCGCAGGCTGGACATCCGCAGGGCGCGGCTGCGGCTCGGCTCCTCCCCGAAGGCGAGGGGGGCGGCAGCGGAGCCGACCACGGTGGGAACGTCGACGCGCTCGTCGGGGGCGCCGATGTCGACGACGACGATGGTGACGTTGTCCGGCGCCCCGCCGTCAAGGCTCTCCTTGACCAGGCGGTCCGCCACGCCCTGGGCGTCGAGGTCGGTGGAGAGGGCCGCGGCGATGGCGGTGTTCGAGACCACCCCGCTCAGCCCGTCGGAGCAGATCAGCCAGCGGTCGCCGGGGAGGGTGGCCAGGATCGACGTGTCGATTTCCGGCGACGACTCCACGTCGCCGAGCACCCTCATGAGCACGGACCGGCGCGGATGCACCATGGCCTCCTGCTCGGTGATGCGGCCGCTGTCGACGAGACGCTGCACGAAGGTGTGGTCGACGGTGATCTGGGAGAGCTCGCCGTCGCGGAGCAGGTAGATGCGGGAGTCGCCGATGTGGGCGATCGCGACCTCTCCCTCGAGCACGACGAGGGCGCTGACAGTGGTGCCCATGCCGGTGAGCTCGGTGTGCTCGAACACGGTCTCGGCCAACTGAGAGTTCGCGGCGATGAGGGCGGCCTGCAGGGCGAACTCGGCGTCCTGCGGGGTTCGGTAGGGCTGGTCGGCCTCGATGATGCGCTTGGTGGCGATCGCCGAGGCGACGTCGCCGCCGGCGTGCCCGCCCATTCCGTCGGCGACCATGAACAGCTGGCGGCCGGAATACCCGGAGTCCTGGTTGTTGGACCGAATCTTTCCAACGTGGGACGCGGCCGCGCTGTGACTGACTGTCGCCATGCAGCTACCGCCGAAGCTCGAAGCTGGTAGCGCCGATCTTGACGGGCGTGTCGAGGGGAACCGGTGTCGGCACGGCGAGGCGCGAGCCGTTCAGGAAGGTGCCGTTGGTCGAATCCAGGTCCTGGATCATCCACTCTTCGTTCCAGAGCATCAGCCGGGCGTGGTGGGTGGACGTGTAGTCGTCTCGGATGACAAGGCTCGAGTCTCCCGACCGGCCGATCGTGACCGAGTCGGAGGTGAGCGGGAACTCCGTGCCCGACTTCGGACCGGACGTGATGACCAGGCGGGTCGCGTTCTTCGCGGTGGCCCGTTCCGGTCCGGAACGTGCCGGGGGAGCGGCCGGACGGGCGGTCAGCTGCTCGGTCAGGGCCGTGGCAGAGGCGGCGGCCGGCGGCAGGGTGGCGGCGGGAACCGGGGTCGGCACGGCGGCCGCGAAAGCGAGGGGCGGGGCGGATGCCGCGGCATCCTGCTGCTGTTTGCGCACCCGCTGGCCGAACAGGTCGCTGCGCAGCGCGTAGACGATGCCGAAGATGAACAGCCACAGCACCAGCAGGAAGCCGAGGCGCAGCACAAGCAGCGTTAACTCGCTGACGCTCATGCGGAGGGCCCCCAGAATCCGCCCATGTCGTGGCGTTCGGCGGGCGATTCGTGGCGGCGGTCGGCAATGGGCTCGCCGGCGGCGGCCTGGGCGATGACCCGGAAGACGATGCGGGTGCGACCGATGGTGACGACCGAGTCCGGTTCGAGGATGGCCTGTTTGACGGGGGACCCGTTGAGCTGGGAGCCGTTGGTGGAGCCGAGGTCGCGCACCTGGGCGCGCGAGCCGTCCCAGAGGATCTCGACGTGGCGGCGGGAGGTGCCGGTGTCGTCGACGGTGATGTCGGCGTCGCTGCCGCGGCCGATGACGGTGTGGGACTTGGTGAGCGGGTAGCGCTTGCCATTCACGTCGACCACCGGGGTCCAGGTGACGCTGCCCTTGATCGTGCTGGAGTCGATCTGCACCATGCCCTCGCTGAGGCCGCGGTCGTCGGACAGGGCGATCGACACGCCGCCGGCGAACTGGTAGCGCTGTTCGCGACCGTGCTGCTGGACCAGCTCGGTGAGCTCGTCGATGAGGGTCGGGCCGAGGTTGGTCATGCGCTGGTAATCCGCGTGGCTCGTCCGAACGACGAAGCGATTGGGCGCGAGGATGCGATCGCGGGACACGACCGCTGCTTTTGTGTCGAGCTCGCGGCGCAGTGCGGAGGTGATCTCCACGGGCTGCAGCCCCGACCTGAAGGTCTTGGCGAATGCACCGTTGACGGCGCGCTCCAAGCCTTTTTCAAAGTTATCCAGAATGCCCACAGGTCTCCCGATCCGATCCTTTCGGCTATCTGCATGTTACTTGCCTGAAGTGTTAACTCGCCCGCCAGGCAATTGGGGGCACGGTTTGTCATCCTACGGGAGGGTGCCCAGATCACCCGTTTCTCCGATCGAGTCGGGCGTTTGGCCTGCCGGGTCGCTGTGGTGGCACGGGCTCAAACCGGCCCACACCGCCTCGAATGGCGCATGGCCCCCAGAAAGTGCTAATCTTCCTAAGTTCGCGCGAGTGGCGGAATTGGCAGACGCGCTGGCTTCAGGTGCCAGTGTTCGAAAGGACGTGGGGGTTCAAGTCCCCCCTCGCGCACAGCGGGTGTTTCAGGAAATCCAGGAATGGTTTTCATGAAATCCAAGCGAACAGGCCGGCTGGGCAGAAATGCTCAGCCGGCCTTCTGTTTTTAATGATTCTGGACGCGTTCGGCAGCCGTATCGGCGCTGAATGGTCGGGCTTCCGGGCGTTAAACGCCCAAGGTACTTGAAAGACTCCGGTGGCATGTGCCCAAGGCCGCCGATTACGCGCGACCTGGTTTCGGGTGAAACGAGGGACGCAACTGCCGGTTGCTTTGTCTGTCGGGCGTTAGGGAATCGATCCAGGCGCGGCGGCCTGTTTGCTGACGGGGTCATTTTGGACGCGATCTAAACTGACGAGGTGTCGTGTGACACAGGGGGCGGCAGAGAAATGAACTTTCACGGGCGAGGCTGCGACGCGGACGTAACGGATAGTGGACTAGCCATTCGGGCCACAAGCGGTGCGGAGCGATTAACACTTGGTGTATCCGTCCTGGTGATCGGGTTCCAGGATCTCGTTGGATTGGCATTCGCAGAGCCAACGATTCTGACTGTCGGGTCCATCCAATTTCAAACCAGCCTGGGCCGCGTAAGTGTCAGATTCCGTAATGACCAGTTGCAGGATGCGCGGGTGTTCTTCGATGCCGTGAGGAGACGTGCCCCGCAAGATGTGCGCAACACAGTGCACGGGAAGTACCAGGGCCACCGTCGGGAGGACCAGCCCTCAATGGCGAGGCCCGAGGAGGTGGAAGCACATGGTGGAGAAGAGTTGGACCTCGGGGAGACGAGCCTCCTCGAGGATCTCCGAAACGCACGCGGTGTTAGCGAGAAGTCCACAGCGCCGGTTGAAGCAGCGCAGGAAAGCGATGCGGTGCACGAGTTGTCAGAGGGTCAGAGGCGGCGGCTCCTCACTCAATTTCTGCAAGAACTGCACTCGTTGCAGTTCGCCACGGCAGCCAAGGAGAAGGCCACTGCGACCGTGTCCCTCGGGATTCTTCCCGAGAAGCAGCATGCGCACGGTCAGTTCGTTACTCCAAGCCGGCCAATCGTGGCCATTCCCCTTCGCATCAAGGGTTTGTTCGGGAGCGCAGAACTCGATGCGAACGACCTGACGCTTCGTGCCGGGCGCGACTTGCGAGTACTGCCATTGACGGCATTGAGCGGGGCTGTGTTCGAGCCGGCAGCGGGAATGCGCTCGGGATATCTCCGCGTTGATCTTGTTGCGAGCTGGGTGGCCCCGGCAAAGCCTGCGAAAGACATCAACACGATTCAATTCTCTGGTAGTGCCTCGAACATCGAATGGCAGTCCTTTGCGTTCAGGGTCAAGGCTGCGATTGCAGGGGCCGTTCCGAAGAGATCACTTGCGATTTTCTCTCATCATGCTGGCAGCGGATGGGTTGACTCCGCAGGGCTGCGGAAGCCTGATCCCTCCATCGCGATTGAGGAGGTTGCGGGGCGAACTCCGGGAAATCGGCTGACTACTTGGGCCGAGAGACTTCCGTCGAGGTTTTGCGGTCTGGAAATCAGTGGAGACACCATTAGCTATCGCGGTCAGGTTCAGACAATTCGCGGGGCACACGCGTTTGTGGACGCGGTTGGCGGCCTCGAACGTAGGATCTCGCCCACGCGCGTCGCGGCGGCCGTGATGTTAGGAATGGATGTCAGAATCTTTGGCGACAAGTCGAAGAAGACCGTTGACACTCGGGGACTGTGCATGACCGTAAACGGCGAGTTGTATTCCTGGGCAGTGGTCGTAGGTGCAAATCGAGGCATGGAAGCTAGGACTTTTGCCGCCAAAATCAACACGGCATCGAAGCACTGACCACCAGCATCGGGGCACCGTGGTCGACCTGCGATCACTGCCGGCGCTTGTCTACTTGTGGTGTGAGCGAGCGAAGCAGAGATGTTTTTTCCCTATCTCGACTCGATATCGTCGGCTAAAGACTCTGAGTGCAGCTTCAGAGTTGCAGCGCCTTAGCGAGTTTGCGTTACCTTCAGGAGTCCGGCGGGTCGGTCGGGATCCAACCCGTGCAGGGCAGCGAGCTCAAGGGCCAACAGTTGCAGCGGGATAATTTCCAGGAGCGGGATAAGCGCAGTGTCGAGGCCGGGGTAGTTGAGTGCGGAATACTCGTCAGGGCCGATGAAGAGGGGACTCCCATCTAGTCCTTCAACATCGCCGACGAGTGATTCTACTGATTCTCGGCCGCCGGGGCTTGAGGTGAGAAATATGACGGGGGTGCCTGCCACGATCTGGCCCAAGGGTCCATGCTTTGCATCGGCTGCGCTCCAACCGGAAGCCGCAATGCGGTTTGTCTCCATTAGTTTGAGAGCTCCCTCTTTCGCTGTCGACATTGAGTAGCCGCGCCCAACGATGAGTACTCGATCATGGCCAAGGATCGATGTTGCCAACGAGGCTACGAGGGGAATGCTCTCGTCCATCAGCGTCTTGGCGGCCTCTGCCGCAGCTTCTATTCGCTGGCAGATCGTGAGCCAGGTGATCCCAGACGACAGCATGATCGTGGCATAGAGAGCGAGCAGTTCTGCTGTGTACGTTTTCGTGGCGGCCACTGAGAGTTCTGGGCCAGCCGACAGAGCGACGTGCACATCGCTCAGCTTCGCCAACGAACTCGATTTGTCGTTTGTGAGTCCGATCACGGGAACGCCTGCGTGTTGTGTCGCCTGCACGGTCTCGAGGAGGTCAGGAGATTCCCCTGATTGAGATACGGCGAGCATCACAGAATTCGGAAATCTGAGCTGGGTTCCGAATGCAGTCACTGTGCTCGGTGTGGCGAGGAGGGCAGGGATTCCCAGCATGTTGTGGGCGAGGTATTGGCCGAACATTGCCGCGTGGTCGCTGGAGCCTCGGGCAGCGAAGATGAGGAGATCGGGACTCGTGAGAACTATGAGCTGGGCCGCGGCCGCGATCTGTTCGCGTTGTCTGGCGATGAGGTCGAGCCACCGGTCAGGCTGTTCTGCAATTTCGGAACGCATGTGGCTCCCCGCGGTCGTGTTCAGGGAACCGCTCATGAGGCGAGTCCTGTGATCATCGCGACCAGTTCATTGTGTGTTGTGTCGGCGATGCGCTTGACTGCTACCTGGGTTCCCCGGCGCAGAACCGCGACCCGGTCAGCGAGCCTGAACACTTGGTCCATGTTGTGGCTGACGATGAGGACGGCGGCCCCGCGGTCACGGAGTTTGGAGATGAGGGCTTCGACTTTGGCGGTCTCGGCAACCCCCAGGGCCGCGGTCGGTTCATCCATGAGTACCAGCCCACCAGCCCAATGAGTGGCTCGACAGATCGCGACGGCCTGGCGTTGCCCGCCTGACAAGTCGCTGAGAGTGGCTTTTGCGGAGGGGATGCGCACGTCGAGCGCGTCCACGAGTTCCTGCGTCACTCTGGCCATCTTCTTGCGATCAAGCACCTTGAGGGGTGACGTGGTGAGCTCCCGGCCGAGGAACATGTTCATGTAGACGGGCTGATCTTCGACCAGCGCCAAGTCCTGATAGACCACTTCGACGCCTTTAGCTCGCGCGTCCGAAGCGTCACGGAAATTGACGCGTTCGCCGTTGAGCCAGATCTCACCGTCGCTGGGCTGGTAGAGACCGGAGATGATCTTCACCAGGGTAGATTTCCCGGCGCCGTTGTCGCCGACCAGGGCCACGATTTCTCCGGCTCGCACCTCAAGGTCAAAGCGTTTGACGGCGACAACGCCGCCGAAGTTCTTGTGAATACTTACCAGGCGGAGAGCTGGTGAGTCTGATTGTGTGTGGGAGGCTGGCGTCGAAATCAAGGTGTCCATGGGAGTGTCCTGTTTTCTTGGTTGGCTCTGGAGAGGGATGGGGAGAGGGGCGCGGACCCGTCAGAAGACCAGATACCTTCAACGTGGGGGTGCCCGGTAGAGATTCCGGAGATTGCGGCGGTGAGCGCGCGTGAGACGAATACTTGTGGGCGGAAGCCGAAGATCACAGTGTCTCCGACGCTAACGCCGTGATTGTGGCTCAGGGGGATGGAGGCGTAGTAGTCAATTGATCCGGGGGCAGGCATGTCGACGCGGAGTTTGATCGCGTCGCTGGTGCTGGTCGCCGTCGGGGGGACGATGAGCGCCTCTGTTCGACTGTCGCCGAGCACAGGGTCGACGTAGAGACCTCCACCGAAGACGTAGGCCGATCCATTCCAGAGATGCGACACTTCACTCACGTAGGCGATCGCGGGCTCTTCGATGAGATCCTGAACAGCGTGCAACGGAGTGGTGCCGGTGAGTCCGTGTCCGGGTTCGACCTGGGTCGCCCCATCTGCCGCCAGACTCTCCAGGATCGACACTGAGGTCGTCCCAGGTGCATTGATCTCGATGTCGACGCGCCCGGCGGCAAGGAGACGATTCCTCGCTTCGGTGAGTGTTCGGCGATTCGGCGTTGCCTTCGCTGTGGCACTGACCGGATCGAAGAGAGTGGCGGGAAACGTCGTAAGGCCGGCGAATCGCACGCCCGGGATGGTGTCGATTCGTTTCGCCGCCGCGACAATGTCGTCGAGGGCGAATCCTCCCTCGTGCCCCGTGTAGAACTGATCTCCGACGTCGACGACACGGAGGAGTACGTCCTGGATTCGCCCTTGGTTGAGCGCGGCGGCTCCCGCCTCACGCGCTTTGGTCTCGTTGAACACGGTCCAGTAGAGCGGTTCCAACGATGCGGCCACGGCGGCCTGGTGGCGGGGAATCTGGACGAGATGGCCCAGATGGCCCACTCGTAACCCGCCGGTGGTCGCCGCAATGGCGCATTCGAGGTCGACACCGACGGCGTGGGTCAGGCCGGACTGGACGAGCGCCTGGGAGACATCCGGGTTTCGTCCGATTTGTTTGGTCATGGCAAACGCTCTGAGCCCAAGCCGAGTCGCTTCGTTCACGAACGCAGACGCGTTTTTCTTGACGGCATCGAGGTCGATCGCGTAAGTGTTCGTGGGTAAGTCGCCGAGGGCGTGGAGCATCGCGGCGGCGTCCAGAAGTGCCGCGTTTCGCCGTTGAAGCAGGCTGAGGAACATGTTCAGTTCTCCTAGCTCTTCTTGCCGCGAAGTGAGAACGACACCGCGATGAGGATGATGACGCCGCGCACGATCATCTGCTGAGAAACGTTGAGTCCGGCGAGGATGAGCCCGTTGTTGATCATGCTCATCAGGAGGCTGCCGATCAGCGCACCGACTACGGTTCCTTTCCCACCAAACAGGCTTGTTCCCCCGACGATGACTGCGGCGATCACCGTCATGAGGTCTGTCTCACCGAGTGTGTAGCGGGCGCCCTGCAACCGTCCTGCGTAGAGCAAGCCGGCGAGTGCTGCCATCGTGGCGCTGCCCATGAAGACCATCAGGCGAACTCGATTGACCCGAATCCCACTTACCCGGGCGGCGGACGGGTTGTTGCCGACAGCCAGAACGTGTGCGCCGTATCGTCTCTGTCGCAGTAAGTGCCAGCCCACCAGGGCTACCGTGGCAGTCCACCACAGCATGATGGGCAGGCCAAGGAAAGTTCCGCCGCCGAAGAGCCAGACGAAGGCACTGTCCGTCACCGGCACAGATTGCAGCTCGGTGATTTGACGTGCGAGTCCTGCAACCAACCCCATTGTCGCGAGAGTGACGAGGAAAGACGGAAGTCGGACCCAGGTCACGAAGATCCCATTGATGAGACCCACCACTGCGCCGATGGCTAGGCCTGCCGGAGCTGCGAGCCACCATTGGCCCGTTGATTGCAGGACGACCGCCGACGTCAGCGCTGAGAGGGCGACGACCGAGCCGATCGAGAGGTCGATTTCTCCGGTGCTCAGTACGAAGACCATCCCGATCGCCATGATCGTGATCGGTGTCGCCTGAATGATGATGTTGAACAGATTGGTTGTGGTGAGGAAATACTGAGTTTGCGTGCTGGCGAAGAAGACGAAGACAAGAATGAAGCCAATGTAGACGACGTAGTTGCTCCAGTTCACCCTCCGGATCCGGGCGGCGGGGGCGAGCCTTTCCGGTGTTGTGGTGCTCATCGTGGTTGTCCTTCCAGTGAGGGGAGTGCTGCGTCTAGTGCCAGTCGAACCGCACCGGCAATGGGAGCGCGGTGTCCAAGTTCGCTTGACCTGATATCGAGAGAGTGCGCGCCAAGGCGGGTTAGCCACGATTGGATGGGCGGAAGAAGATCGGCTCTGCTGCCAATGCCCCCGCCGAGGACGAAGACTTCAGGGTCGAGGACGGCTCGCACTGCAACGATGGCGGTAGCAAGCCACTTCGCCTCGTGGTCCACGGCGGCTACCGCATGTGGTTCGCCGTGAGCTGCTCTTGCGAATATCTCCTGGGCGGAGAGGGAGTGACCCGTCGAAGCGTGGTAGGTCTTGGCCAGTGCATCTCCTGCGACGGCCTCTTCTAAGGGGCCTCGCACATGATTCGACAGAACTAGCTCGTCTGAGCCAAATGGGAGGAAGCCGATTTCGCCGGCGGAGCTTCGGGCCCCGCGCACGAGCTGGCCATTGGCCACGATTCCCATACCGATTCCGGTTCCCACCGAGATGAAGACGAAGTTGGAGGTGTTCAGACCTACTCCGTGGTGGAGTTCCCCGATAGCTGCGACATTGACATCGTTTTCCAGGATCACCGGGTGTCCCAGGCGCCGGATCAGGCCTTGGGCGAACGGTTTGTTGTCAAGTGCGGTGAGATTGGGTGCAAGATCGAAGCTGCTGCCCGCCTGGTTGGGTACACCGGCTCCGCCGATACCCGTGGCAGCGACCTGGTCGAGCCGTGCGCCGATGGTTTCACATAGATCTGCGACGAGGTCCACGATTTGATCGACAAGGTCAATTCCATTCGTGTTGGTAAGGATCTTCTTGTCGGCGACGATATCGCCCGAGAGGGTTGCGATGCCCCCTCGGATTTTTGTTCCACCGAGGTCTATGCCGATGACGAAGATGTCATCGGGACGAGCCGTGAAGTCGTTATCCGGCATGATTCATCAGTTCTTCCGTGTCCCGGACGAAACTCGTTCGTCTAGGAGCCGTTCGTGTTTGGTGTTCTGGACGCGGGCGTGGGTGTGAGCGGGTCATGCTTCGCTCCGGGTGAGAAGGCGAAGCGGATTGTCCCGAAGCATGGCGTCGAGATCGGTCGAGCTCACTCCCATTTCCTGAGCCATCGGTACGAAAACAGCTCCCAGGTAGGCGTAGCCCCAATCGCCGTGCGTTTTGTCGTTGAGGTAGACCTCGGCGCCCGTAAGGTCTTGGGAGAGCAGGATCTGGTCCACATACCCTCGATCCACCAGCTCGCTCAGGCGCGTGGCACGGCTGCTATCGGCGCGGTAGTAGGCGCGCTTGGTGAACTCTCCCTCAGGCCGTGTTTTGGGGGGCGGTTCGAGGACAAAATCCCAGAACTGCTTGCCGATCGTGTCGAACGCGATGTTTGCTCCGCTGTCGAGAACCTTGAGGATGTAGTCCAGATCGGGCTGAATATCCATGTGGCCAATGACTACGCGGCTCAAGTCGGCGCCTTCGGTCTGCAGAATTGTGACCTGTTCCATGGCCATGGTGCCGTGGGTGGTGTGAGTGACAAGTGCTACTCCGGTCGCGTTGTGAGCCCGGGCCGCCGCGCGCAGGCACTTTTCTTCATGCGGAGTTATTTCGTTAAGACCGGTCGCTTGCTCGCCTAGAATCCCTGCCCGGATTGACGTTTGGCCGATCCCGTCGGTGACGTCACGTGTGAAACGCTCCGTCATCTCGACCAGGGTGCTTTCCACCGCCCAACCGGGACTGTACGGCTCAAGGTAGACGGAGGAACCAGCGATGATGTGCAAGTCGGAGCGTCGAGACACGTCCTGCAGGATCGTAAGATTCTCCCCCCAGGCTGAACGACCGACAACGCTATATGGGCTCAAATCGACAACCGTGTTAAAGCCGAGGGCTTTGATGCCGCTGAGCGCTGTCACCGCCCATGCCGCCTGGTCGTCGTAGTCAGACTTGGCTGCGGCGGCTGATGTTGGGTCAGAGTTGCGGCCGCCCGACAGCCACTGTCCATTTATAAGGGACGTGAGGTGTTCATGGTGCAGGATCTTTTCGATGGAGGCTGGGTCCACCGGTCCGAGCACGGTCTGAACGAACTCTGCCATATGTGGTGCGCTCCTTGATATTGGGATTCTGAAGAGATTACGGTTCTGGCCGGGGAAGCACGGAGGTCAACGTTGTCGGCCCTGCTGCCGGGCGCGGTGTTTGGGCGCGAGGTGGCGATGCCTGCGTGCCGGCCGCCTCATCGGAGGAGGCGGCCGGCTTCAGTTCGGGCCTAGCCGGTTACGCTTGCCGGCGGTTTCGTTCCGTAATCTTCTTTCCAACCGGCGTCGAGTGTGGATTTGGTAATAGTGCTGGGAGTAACAGCGATGAGCGGGGGTGCCGTCTTGTTGAGGGCGCCGTAGGCGGCCGCCGTGGCCAGACCTTTTCCGAGCGCCACGGAGCCGTTGCCGACGAGACCGACAATGTTGCCGTCGCGCATCATGTCCGCGGCGAGGGTTGCATCGAGGTCATTGGTCACAACCTTGATATCGGTGCGTCCTGCGTCACGAAGTGCGGCGAGAACCCCCTGTGCGGCGGTTGCCCAGGCAACGTAGATGCCCTTGATGTTTGGGTTGCGGGCGATCATGGCTGCGGCGATCGCCTGAGTGGCGGCTTCGTCAGTGAAGCCTTCTTCGGCGACGATCTTCTCGTCCGGGTATTCAAAGGCCGTCCAGTCTTTGAATGCCTTGTCGCGCTGATTCGTGAACCAGAAGTCGGCGTCGTGATACATGTATCCGATTTCGCCCTTGCCACCTAGCGCTTTGCCAAGCAACTCAGCATTGAACTTGCCCGCCTGCGTGAGAGAAACGGTGACTATAGACACGAAGTCCTTGCCGGCCTTGTAGCCTTTCGGCGGCGTTGTCATGATGACGAGTTTCGTGCCTTTGTCGAGGGCCGGCTGGAATGCCGCTGCCGCGGATGTCGGGTCGACGGCCGTGGTAACAATGATGTCGGGGTGGAGAGCGAGCACGGTTTCCAAGTTGTTCGCTTGGGTTGCTGCGTCGAAGTTGGCTTGCGTGCTCGCAACGACCTTGATGCCGAGCCGTTCGAACTCGGCGCGAGCTCCCCGTTCAACGGCAGTCACGAATTCCGACGTTGTGTGCCACACAAACGCAGCCGTGAACTTGCCGGCTGCAACCTTTGACTTATCGGAGTCGCTCAGCGCGAGTTCGTCGAGCGTTCCGGGAACCTCTCCGTTTGGACCGGTGAACGAGAGCGAGGGTTCTGCGGACGCAGCCTGTGACGGTTTGGCCCCGGTCGTGGCCTGACCTGCGGCGCTGCAGCCGGAGAGAAACAGTGCCGCGCACAATGCACCAGCGACGATCAGTCGCTTTCTGTCGCGGGATCGAGAGAATGAAGTGTTCATGGGCGTCATTGCCTTTCAACGTGTGGTGGGGAGGTCAGTAGTGCGGCTGGTGAGGAAACTTCCAGCAGGAAGTAGGACACACTTTACTTTCACCTTGCAACCAAAAGCAATACCTTTCCCAATAATTTTTCAGTTTCGCCTGGACCGCGGCCAGTCAGCCTCCGGATCGGGTAGGTTTCATCTCACGGTGCAGATAATTGTGAGGCAGGGGCATGGTCCAAGACACTAAAGAGATCAACCGGGCAACGGTGATAACGGAGCTCCTTCGGTCACGGCCGACGAGTCGTGGTCAGATTGCCCAGGTCACGGGCATCTCCGCCGCGACCGTGTCGCGGGCAGTGGATCAGCTCATCTCGGAGGGTCTCGTCCGCGAAGTGTCGGCGTTGGTCTCGGAAAGCCGGGGCAGACGGCCCGTGCTGCTGGATTTGGAGGCAGATACCGCGCATGTTGTGGGCGTGGATCTGGGGGCTTCCAATACTCGCTTTGCCATCGTTGACCTGCTGGGCAGCACGGTCGTCGAACGCGAGATACGAACGCCCGCCGACTTCTCCCCAGCCAAACTGGGGGAGTGGGTCGTCGCTGAAGTTCGAGAAGCTGCTGGCGATATGTGGAATCGAATCCAGTTCTCCAGTGTTGGGCTCCCGGGCGCCGTGAGTCAGGACGATGGTTCGGTGTCCAATGCGTCTAACCTCGCCCAAGTGGAAGACCGGCGTTTTCTCGATGCACTGGAATCAAGCTTCGGCATACCCGTCGAAATCGATAATGACGTCAACTACGCCCTTCTTGGGGAGCAACATTTTGGGGTCGCAAGCCAATATCCAACCGCCGCGATGCTCACACTCGGCGCCGGCCTAGGAGCAGGCCTGGCGATTGAAGGAACGATCCTTCATGGGCGGCGTGGGCTCGTTGGAGAATTCGGTCACCTACCCATCGGACCGCTGGGTACGCGGCTGGAACACCTGGTCACGGGCCCGGGAATCTTACGCAAAGCAGCAGAGGCGGGAGTCACCCTGGCGGACCCTGCGGAACTGTTCGTGTCCGATCCATCGAACGCGATCACCACGCTCCGGGGCAACTTCGACCACGCTCTGCTCATCGTCCTGACCGCAATCACTGTCAGCTGCGAACCCGAGATTATCGTTTTGGGCGGAGGAATAGCCAAGTCACTTGCATCCAGCCTCACCCGGTACGAGGATGCCTTGCGACAGAATCTTCACTCAAGCCCAAAGCTGGTTCTCCCCGGCCTGGGTGATATGTCTGGCGCTGTTGGCGCCGCGGTCTCGGGGCTACACCGGGCATACCGTGAGCTTGGAGTGTCACCCGATGCGCTGACTTCGTTGCCCGTGGTTACGCCTTCCCTGGTGACTCGAGATCAACCTGCAGTTATGAGTGCCGGGCTGGAATCTGTTCCCAGCTGAAGACCCTCGACGACCACGCGTTGGCCGGGTGGCATCCGCTCGACGACCTCGGCCTGTCGATTAGCGGCTCTGGGGCTCGCAGGCTGACTCAGCCTGCAACCGTCTTTCGAGGCGGATTGTGGATGAACCCGACCGTGTGCCGTTATCGTCCTCGACGAATGAGGCGTTGTACCGGCCCGTAATCTGCGGGTATTCCTTCGGCTCGCGCACCGCTGACCCAGCCTGCGCCGAGCGATCGCATGCAGATTATCGACCATGAACTTCGCCGCTGAGGCTGAGGCCAGGCTCAGCCGGGTACGCGGCTGCGAACTCGCCATCGACTGAAAGGTGACTGACATCGTCCAGCAGAATCCAGGGGAGAGCGGGCTGATGGTGGATCACGGCGGAACGGTGATCAGGGGAGCCCTATTATTTATGCAAATTCTGCAATAGATGCATTACTACTGGCGGGTGCGCTCGAGCAACCCGCGAGAGCCGCTGTCCTAGCCGTTCCGATAATAATGAGCCCCGTGACGAATTTGGTCATAGTTCCCCCTAGAACGAGTCGTGCGGCGGCAGACGGCTTCGCATGCATGCACGGGGTGTTCGACTTGCCTTAATCTGACCCTAGCGTGCGGCTAAGACGCGTGATGCGGGGCCGCAGTCTGAATGATTGCTTGACTTTTTCTATGAACCCCCAATGAGAGGCACATCCCAGTCCGAAACGCCAACGGACGGCGAGTCTGGGACACTCACTCTGCTAGTTTTCGGGCATGGCGGAAGCGTTTCCCCGGGGGAGGGGGTCTCTTGATGCGCCCGCGAGGATGGCTAATTTCAACGTCTGATTGGAATCGCCGGACCCCCAAGTTGTCACATACATCATCACGTCGACTCCTTGTTGAGGCGGCTTTGAAAGGTAATCATGAGCATTGATCCGCACACGACCGAATCCGCTCCAGTTTCACCGGAGCCCTCCATGCAGGACACAACCCAGACGCCCCCAGCGCCGCCGGCAAAGGTCAAGAAGCCGTTGAACGTCATCGGACTCATCGCCCTCATCACAGCGGCGCTCGGGTTCATCTTCGCCTGCATCCCCGGTGCACTCATCATCGGCTGGATACTCCTGCCGATCGCATTCGTGCTGGCTCTCGTTTCTCTGTTCCTCAAGGACAGGGCCAAATGGATGAGCATCACCGCCCTGATCGTCTCGATCGTGGGAACGATTGTCGGGGTCAGCGTGTTTCTTGCCGTCGTCGCGACGTCGGTCGACGACGCCTTCGGCAGCGGCACCACTACGGTCGTCAAACCGTCTGACGGCGCAGGTGTCGATGATGGAGCAGCGAAGGAAGAGCCGGCCGCCGAAGCAGGAACCCGCAAGAACCCTTACCCGATCGGCTCGGTCATCGAGTCCAAAGACTGGCGGGTCG
The DNA here is from genome assembly GCF_004402705.1 of Cryobacterium mannosilyticum. Classification (NCBI taxonomy): domain Bacteria; kingdom Bacillati; phylum Actinomycetota; class Actinomycetes; order Micrococcales; family Microbacteriaceae; genus Cryobacterium; species Cryobacterium mannosilyticum. The sequence goes on from NZ_SOFM01000016.1 coordinate 25,752, forward strand.
TGATCAACTCCGTCACCCTCGCCGCTACAGACGCCGTTCTCGCTGGCAACCAGTTCAATGAGTCACCGACCGAGGGGTCGGAGTACATCCTTGTGAACTACTCCGTTACCTACATCGGCGCCGATCCTGACGGGGACATGCCCGCCTTCGTGACGGTCGAATATGTCACGGCAGATGGCACGACCGTCAACGGGCTTGACAAATTCGTCACCGCACCGGCGCCCATCGACACCATGAGTACGCTCTACACAGATGGCACCGCCACAGGCGATGTCGCCATTGAGGTTCCGACTGCCACCGCTGGCCAGGGTGTCCTCGCCGTCGTTCCGGGCCTGCTCACGGACAAGGTGTTCGTCGCCGTTCAGTAGTTCAGACAGGAAAGCGCGATTCACACCATGGTCCGCCGTCAAAGCCATGGGCGAATCCTTGGATTGCGTACCCTGCTGGAATGGAATCGCTCATAGCTTGGAATGGCCCTTTTCCAGAGCCGCCAGCTTCCGCGCCATGATTGGGCTGCAGCAATAAGCTGAAACACCCACAGCGGGTTGCTAAATAGGTTGAATCTATTTGCGAAACCCAGTCGGACGAGAAAGGCCCCCGGGAAACCGGGGGCCTTTCGTCATTCCCGGGGGAATGTGAAGGTGGATCGTTTCGCGCGAGGCCATCGGTGGCTTCTCAGATGATTGGAACTGCGGTCCCGCTCACCACGATGCCTCCTGTGCGGGGGATCTCGACCGTGAGAACGCTGGGCCGGCCGACATGCTCCCCGTGGTGCACGGCCACCGTGCCCGGCACGGTTATCGAATCGGTGGCACGGAGGTACCCGCCCAGTGAGGCCGCCGCCGATCCGGTTGCCGGGTCCTCGGTCAGGGTGCCGACGGGAAACAGATTCCGAGCCGCGAAGTCGGTCGGCGTGGTCGCGTGCAAGACGGAAACCGTGCCGCGCCAGCCCTGGGCATCCATCAGAGTGCGCATTGATCCTGGGTCGAACGTGAAGCAGTCGAAGGCGGCACGCTCGCGCAGGACGAGAATCGGATGCCAGTTGCCGGCAAACGCCGCCAGGAGCGGATAGCGCGGGTCCAGGTCGCCGCGTTCGAGCCCGAGCAGGGAGAACAATTCGCCTTCCACCTCGGGCGCGAGGGGCGCCACCTCCGGCTCGACGCTCGTGAACGCCGCGACGATCCCGTCGCCATCGGCCGAGGTCTCGATCGTGACGGGGCCGACGAGGGTCTCGAAGACGAACGTCCCCGTGCCTGCCCGCTCGGCGAGAGCGACCGCGGTGGCAATGGTGGCGTGACCGCAGAACGGCACCTCGGCGCCGGGGGAGAAGAAGCGGAGGCGGAGATGCCGCGAATCGCCGGCAATGTCCCGTTCGGTGACGAACGCGGTTTCGGCGTAACCGACCTCGGCAGCGATGCGCTGCATCGCCGGCGCGGCAAGCTTGCCGGCCTGCAGAACGATTCCCGCCGGATTGCCTCCGCCCGGTGTGGCGGCGAACGCGGCATACCGCAGCACGGCCGGTGGTGTCCCTAGCTCAGGCATAGCGGATCCACTCTCTCAGGAACACGGCGCAGCCTCTCCTGAGACGTGGCCGATTTGCAGGAAATTCTACCGTGCGCCCTTCCCTCAGTGACTCTGCCGACCACGATGGACCTCGAGAGTCCGCGCCGATAGGCTCCCTTGTGCCGGCCCCGATGGCGCGGACCATTCCTTCTGAAGGAGAACACCATGGGAATCATTACGCCGGGCTTCTTCGGCCGTGGACGCAAGGCTGCGGCCGGTCTGCCGCCGGGGCAGCACCTGACCGAGGATTTTCCTGTTCTGTCCGCGGGCCCCACCCCCAGAATCCGGGAGGACGACTGGGAATTCACCATCGCGACGGAGCACGGCGTGACACATCGGTGGAGTTGGGCCGAGTTCATGGCGCTGCCGCAAGAGGAGCCGACCGTCGACATCCACTGTGTCACCAGCTGGTCGAAGCTCGGCACGGGCTGGCGCGGTGTGTCTCTGGACACGTTCCTCGACCAGGTCGAGTCGTCGGCCGAGTACAGCATGGCTCACAGCTATGGCGGCTACACCACGAACGTGCCGGTGGCGGACCTGCGCGATGGCAAGGCCTGGGTCGTGCACGAATTCGACGGCAAGCCCCTCGCGCCCGAACACGGCGGCCCGGCCCGGCTCCTGGTGCCCCACCTCTACTTCTGGAAGAGCGCGAAATGGCTGCGCAGCCTCGAGCTGATCCGCCAGGACGCGCCGGGATTCTGGGAAAGCAACGGCTACCACCTGCGCGGCGATCCCTGGCGCGAGGAGCGCTACTGGTGAGAAGCGGCTGGAACGTGGCAGAGGTGGTCGAGGTGCGCGCCGAGACCGCGAGCGCGCGCACGATCCGGCTGCGGGTGCCGGGACTCTCCGGCCACGTCGCCGGACAACACGTCGACGTGCGCCTCACCGCGGCGGACGGCTACAGCGCGGTGCGCTCCTACTCGGTGGCGTCCGCACTGCCGGGCGACGAACTGGAGATCACCGTCGAGGAACTGCCCGACGGCGAGGTCTCGCCGTATCTCGTGCGCCAGCTCTCCACGGGCGATCAGATCGAGGTGCGCGGCCCGATCGGCGGCTGGTTCGTCTGGCACCCGGGCGACAGCTCTCCCGTGCAGTTGATCGCGGGCGGATCCGGCGTCGTGCCCCTGATGGCGATGATCCGCGCGCACGAGGCATCCGGTAACCGGTCCGAGTTCCGGCTCCTGTACTCGCTGCGCGACCCGGAATCCGCGTTCTATCGCGGCGAACTCGACTCGCTGTCCCGAACGTCGCGCCGGTTCGCGGTCACCTGGGTCTACACGCGGCGTGCTCCTCAGGGGTGGCCGACCCCTGCCGGGCGACTGGATGCGGCGACCCTCGCCTCAGCCGTGCTTGCGCCGGAGTCCACCCCGGCCGTCTTCGTGTGCGGCGCAACCGGGTTCGTGGAGGCTGTGGCGGACTGGCTCGTTCAAGCCGGGCATTCCCCGGACCGGATCAAGGCCGAACGCTACGGCGGGATGGGCGACACCTCGTGATCGAGACACATGACAGGGGACCGATGGACGGCGACGCATCGGCCAGGCTCGGTGGGAAGGACAGCTATCTCGACGGGAACGCCGCGGCCGGGGCCCTCTCCGAGATCTTCACCTTCGACGTGACGATGGCACGCGGGCGGTGCGAACAGTGCGGGGCCGTCGCGGCGCTGGCGACCGCACGGTGGTACCCCGACTCGCACGGCCTGGTGCTTCGCTGCTCGCTCTGCGAGGGAGTGCTCTTGCGCCTGGTCGATCACGACGACCTCAGATGGGTCGACCTCCGCGGCCTCAGTTTCCTTGAATTCACGCCCCAGGAACGGCGGGAGTCTGAAATTGACGCAGTTTGAGGCCGATGCCGATGCCGAGGCCGAGGCCGATGCCGATGCCGATGCCGCAGCCGACGGCGCCGAGGTTGAGCGCCGCTGGTCAGTCGCTGAGCCCGCTGGTCAGTCGTTGACCTCGAAGTCGAACACGTGCGCGATCGTGGGGATCGACGACGTGATGACGGTGCCGTCCGCGCGGCGGCCGCCCTCGATCGCCGCGGGCGAGGGGGCACCGGCGTCACGCAGCCCCTGGTGGGACAGCGGGACGGTCACCGGGTGGCCGGCCACGAGGTCGAAGGCAACCCCGCGCACGGCGAGCCTGGCCGCGTCGCCCTCTTCGATCGTGAGCACGATCTCCTTCTGGCGAAGATCGAAGCGCACCCGGGTGCCTCTGAGGGTGATCCGGAAGGTGAGTTCCTCCCAGTCGACCGGCAGGCGCGGGTCGAGGGTGATCCGCCCGTTGTGGTCGCGCAGGCCGCCGAAGCCGTAGACGAGCGCGCTCCAGACGCCGCCGGCCGAGGCCACGTGCACGCCGTCCGCCGCGTTGTGGTGCAGGTCGGCGAGGTCCACGAAGAGCCCGGAGGTGAAGTGCTTGAGGGCGAGTTCGTGGTAGCCCACCTCGGCCGCGATGATCGACTGCACCACGTCGGAGAGGGTCGAGTCTCCGGTCGTGATCGGGTCGTAGTAGTCGAAGTCGGCGCGCTTCTGCTCGGCCGTGAACTGGTCGCCCTGCAGGAGGAGGGCGAGCACGACATCCGCCTGCTTGAGCACCTGGAAGCGGTAGATCACGAGGGGGTGGTAGTGCAGCAGCAGCGGCCGGTTGGCCGCCGGCGTCGCTGACAGGTCCCAGCGTTCCTTCTCGAGGAACTGGGCATCCTGCGGGTGGATGCCCAGGGTCTCATCGAACGGGATGTGCATCGCCTCGGCGGCGAAGGCCCATTCCACGACCTCGGTCTGGTCCAGGCCGAGCCGGGCGACCATGGCGTTGTAGGAGTCGATGTCGATGTAGCGCAGCCGCCGCACCGCGGTGACGGCGGAGCGGAGGTTGGCCCTGGCCATGATGTTCGTGTACAGGTTGTCGTTGACGACGGTGGTGTACTCGTCCGGCCCGGTGACGCCGTGGATGTGGAAGACGTCGTTGCCGTTGCCGCGCCAGAAGCCGAGGTCCGCCCACATCCGGGCGGTCTCGACGAGGATGTCGATCGCCTCGCGGGAGAGGAAGTCCTCATCGCCGGTCGCCGCCACGTACTGGCCGAGCGCATAGGCGACGTCGGCGTCGATGTGGTACTGCGCGGTTCCAGCGGCGTAGTACGCCGAAGACTCGAGGCCGTTGATGGTGCGCCACGGAAAGAGGGCGCCGAGCTGGTTCAGCTCGCGGGCGCGCATCCTGGCGTGGTCGAGCATCGCGTGCCGGAAGCGCAGGGCGTTCCGCGCCGCGTTCGGGGACGTGTAGGTGAGGAACGGCAGCACGTAGACCTCGGTGTCCCAGAAGTAGTGGCCGCCGTAGCCGGAGCCGGAGACCCCCTTCGCGGACACACCCTGGCCGTCGGCGCGCATCGACGCCTGGGCGAGCTGGAACAGGTTCCAGCGGGTGGCCTGCTGGAGCGAGGGCTGGCCGGCGAGCTGGACATCCGTTCGCGCCCAGAAGGCGTCGAGCCAGTCGCGCTGCGCCGTGAGGATGGCCTCGAGGCCTTCCTTGCGCGCCCGGTCGAGGGTGCGGTCGCAGCGGTCGGCGAGCTCCTGGGTGGGCACGCCGGTCGAGGTGTGGTAGCTCAGCGTCTTGGTGATGCGGATGACGTTGCCCTGCGTCGCCTTGATCTTGTAGACATGCTTGGCCATGTCGTCGCCGATCTGCGACGACTCCTCGAACTCGTTGGCGGTGTCGATCGCGTGGTCGGCGCCACAGGCGATCGTCATGCCCGAGTTGGTGCAGCGGAAACCGAGGATGTAGCGGCCGTCGGAGGCGCGCTTGAACCGCGGCTGCAGCACCCGGTCGGTGAACGACTCCGCCTTGCGCGGGTCGAAGTCCTTGCCGCCCCCGGCCCTCGGGGCGTCGTACTCGCCCATGCCGTCCTGCCGGTTGAGGATCTGGCTGGAGATGACCACGGAGGCGTCGGCGTCGAGCATGGTCACCTCGTACTGCAGCACCGCCAGGTGGCGTTCGGTGAAGGAGACCACCCGGCGGGACCGGATCAGTACCCGCTTGCCCGACGGCGTGCGCCAGACCAGGGAGCGGGACAGCACGCCGTCGGCGAAGTCCAGGCGACGCTCGTAGCTGAGCAGGTCGGCCAGGGTCAGCACGAGGGGCTCGTCGTCGACATAGATGCGGATGACCTTGGCATCCGGCGCGTTGACGATGGTCTGGCCGACGCGGGCGAAGCCGAAGGCCTCTTCAGCGTGCCGGATCGGCCACGTCTCGTGGAAGCCGTTGATGAAGGTGCCCTGCACGTGGCCGTCGCGACCCTCGTCGACGTTGCCGCGCAGGCCGAGGTAGCCGTTGCCGACCGCGAACAGGGTCTCGGTGCGGCCCATGTCCTCGCCCGAGAAGGCGTTCTCGACGAGTGCCCACTCGTCGACGGGGAACCGGTTGCGATCGAGGGGATCCGAGGGGTTCAGGTTCATGCGTTCGCCTCCGTGGTGGCTGAGGTGGTGTTCGGGGTGATGGTGACGGATGCCGGCACGAGCTCGTCGAGGTCGGAGACCACGATGTCGGCGCCCGCGTCGAGCAGGGTCTGCCTGCCCACGCCGCGGTCGACGCCGAGCACGAGGCCGAAGTTGCCCGCGCGGCCGGCCTGGATGCCCGACTGGGCGTCCTCCACGACGACGCACTCAGCGGGGGTGAGGCCGAGCAGCTCCGCGCCCAGCTCGTAGGTGTCAGCGGCCGGCTTGCCGGCGAGTCCGCGCGAGGCGGAGAGGAGGCCGTCGACGACGACCTCGAACCGGTCCCGGATGCCCGCGGCGGCGAGGGTCAGCTCGCCGTTGCGCGAACTGGTGACGACGGCAACGAGCAGTCCGGCGCTGGTGACGAAGTCGAGGAACTCGATCGAGCCGGGGTACGGCGTCACGCCCTCTTCGGCCAGGGTCTCGTTGAAGGCCTCGTTCTTGCGGTTGCCGAGGCCGCACACGGTCTCTTGGTCGGGGGCATCCGTCGGCAGCCCGTCGGGGAGCGTGATCCCGCGGGAGGCCAGCAGGCTGCGCACACCGTCGTAGCGGGGCTTGCCGTCGATGTACTCGAAGTAGTCGGCGTCGCTGTACGCGGGGGAGACGCCCTGCTCCTCCAGGTACGGGGTGAACAGGCGAGACCATGCGTGCATGTGCACGTCAGCGGTCGGCGTGAGCACCCCGTCGAGGTCGAACAGCACGCCGCGCAGGCTGTGCAGGCGGTCGAGCGTTTCGGCGTGAGAAAGGGGGTTCTGCGGAGAAGTCATATGTCGTGCCCTGCTCGGTATCGGCCTGGAATGGGGTTCTGCTTGTCAGAATGACGGTTGATCAGGATGCGGGCCGAGGTGGAGGTTCTGCCACTGAGTTGTCGCGGGGGAATGTCATCGCTTGAGTAAGAGCCCTTCCAGCCACCGGTGCTCGGCTGCAGGCGGAGCACCACGGGAGTGGCTTGATTGGATTGATCGAGAGGCGGCCGGGCGGTGAAGGTATCTCAGCCAACGGCGGCAAAGATCGCGATTGACGACACGCGAACCACGTCCGGGGAAGGCATGCGTCGTTATTACAGCAATAATTCTATGCCCCGGGCGGGGTTTTTCCACCTGTGGGTTTCGGACTCCGGCCGACGGCGTCGACGGCGGCCGCGAAAAGCCCCGGCTGCACCACGCCTGGGGGAGGTGAGGTTGCGGCCGGGGCCGATCGTGTGGAGTGGGGGACTCCGTCAACCACGGTACGGGGGATGGGCTGGGTGCCGGCTGGGCAGGCCCGGGATCGGATGAGCAAGCTGACAGGTTCAGGGCCGCGGTGCGGCGTGATCCCGCCAGCTGTGCACCGGGGCGTAGCCGAGCATCCGCCTGGCCTTGTCGATGCAGAGCAGCGTCTCGTTGGCGCCGACCTGCTTGCGGAACTCGACGCCGGGGAACACCTCGGCGGCGAGGTCGGCGTTGGGCCGGCTCATCACCGTGTCGGCGGCGGCGATGATGAAGGCCTCGAAGCCGGGCCGGGCGTTCTCCAGCGCGCGCAGCACGGCCTGTGCGCCGTCGCGGCCGTCGATATAGCCCCAGAGGTTCCACTTGCGCCGGGTGGCGTCGCTGTCGAAGGCGGGGAACGCGGCGTAGTCCTCGGGGTCCATCACGTTGGAGAACCGGAGGGCGGTGATGCTCAGCGTGGGGTCCCAGCGGGTGAGCTGGATCGCCATCTGCTCTTCCAGGTGCTTGACCAGCGAGTAGGTGCTCTCCGGCCGGGCCGGGTACTCCTCGTCCACGGGGAGATAGGGCGGGTCGGTCTCGAACGGCAGCCCGAGCACCGTCTCGCTCGACGCGTAGACCAGGCGGCGGATGCCTGCCCGCCGGGCCGCCTGGAACACGTTGTAGGTGGAGAGGATGTTGTTGTGGAACGTGGCGACGTCGGGAACGAGACCCGGGGCGGGGATGGCCCCCAGGTGCACGATCGCGTCGAACCCGGTGTGCCGGTCGTCGACGCCGAGGACCGCGTCGAGGACCTGGCCGTAGTCGGTGAGGTCGATCAGCACGAGGCCGTGGCTCTTCTCCCCGGCCCGGTCGAGGTTGAGCACCTGGTGCCCCTCCTCGGTGAGCCTTCGCACGACGGTCCTGCCGAGTTTGCCGCTTCCGCCGGTGACCACAATTCTCATCTTCTGCTCCCTGGGTTCCTCCGCCATGCTACGAGGCTTTCGTGCCTCGCCGGGACGTCCTGGGCTACCGGCTTCCCCCGCTGCCCGGGCTCGGCTGGGTCTCGCCGCTGCTCGGTTCGGTGATCTTCGCCTGGCGCGGCCGGCCCTTCCTCGCCGGCGCCGTGGACGAGGTCAAGGCCCGGAAGCCCGGCATGATGCTGCTGATCTCCCTCGCGATCTCGGTGGCCTTCCTGGCCTCCTGGAGCCGCGCTCGTCCAGGAGCCGGCGGCCGACTTCAGCGCCGCAGGGCCGCGCCGATGAGGATATCCGCGGCGTCGCGGGCCGAGCGGGCGGCATCCGCGCTGCCCGAGATCGCCGCGGTGGTCTGAGCGCCCTCGGCCAGGATGGCCAGCTGCGGGGCCAGGCTCGCCGGCGCCCCCGCCTGCTCGACGAGGTCGGCGACGTAGCGCTGGAACGACTCCTTCTGCTCCCGCGCGGCGAGGGCGACGGCGGGAACCGTGGCGCCGAGCTCACCGAAGGCGTTGATGAAACCGCAACCTCGGTAGTTGCCGTCGGTGAACCAGTCGTGGAGGAAATCGTAGATGGACAGCAGCCTGTCCGTCGGGGTGGACACCGCGTCGGCGGCGCGGGCGATCCCCGAGGTCCACAACTCGTGGCGCCGGTCGAGCACAGCGAGCAGGATCGCCTCCTTCGAGTCGAACAGCGAGTAGAGCTTCTTCAGGGAGATCCCGGTCTCCGAGCGCAGTTCATCCATCGTGACCGCCTGGATGCCGCGGGCATAGAACAGCCGGTCCGCCGCGTCGATCGCAGCTTTCTGGGCGTCATTTCGTTCGTCCATTGAATTCACACAGCCTCACTTGCGCAGAGAACGCAGGTTCTCTACACTATCAAACAGATCAGAGAACGATCGTTCTCTGCCGATGAAAGGAATCGAAAGATGTCGTTTATCACTGTCGGAACCGAGAACAGCACGAATATCGACCTCTACTACGAGGACCACGGCAGCGGGACGCCCGTCGTGCTGATCCACGGGTATCCGCTCGACGGCAGGTCCTGGGAGAAGCAGACCGCAGCCCTCCTCGACGCCGGCTACCGGGTCATCACCTACGACCGTCGCGGATTCGGCCAGTCCAGCCAGCCGGCCGCAGGCTACGACTACGACACCTTCGCCGCGGACCTCAACACCGTACTCGAGACCCTCGACCTGAAGGGTGTGGTGCTGGCCGGCTTCTCGATGGGGACCGGCGAGGTCGCCCGGTACCTCAGCACCTATGGCTCGGCCCGGGTGGCGAAGGCCGCCTTCCTCGCCTCGCTGGAACCCTTCCTCCTCCAGACCGAGGACAACCCGGACGGTGCGGCGCCGAAGGAGTTCTTCGACGGAATCGTCGCCAGCGTGAAGGCGGACCGCTACGCCTACTTCACCGACTTCTACACGGGCTTCTACAACACCGAGGAGAACCTCGGCACCCGGCTGAGCGAGGAGGCCCTCCGGCACAGCTGGGACGTCGCCGCCGGGTCCGGGTTCTACGCCGCGGCCGCGGCCCCGCTGAGCTGGATCACCGACTTCCGCCAGGACATCCCCAGGATAGACGTGCCCACCCTGATCGTGCACGGCACGAGCGACAACATCCTGCCGATCGACGCGGCCGGCCGGCCGTTCTCCCGGCTCCTCCCCGACGCCGAGTACGTGGAGATCAAGGGCGCGCCGCACGGCCTGCTCTGGACCCACGCCGCCGAGGTGAACGCCGTCCTGCTCGCCTTCCTCGCGCGCTGACGCCCCGCCGGGAGCCGGCGCAACCCCGGCTCCCGGCGGCCCCGGCAGTGCATATACCCGAATCGGAATGGATGTCGGCAGGTGCCGGACGGTGCGGGTGCCGGGCGCAGGTCGAGAGCCGTTTCCCGTGCTGGGCCCCGCTCGGCCCCGTGCTCGCCCGTGTCGTGCACAGACGTGCAAACCGACGACTTCGGTTGTGCCGCCGCCCGTCTGCCGCGAATTCCGTGGCATTGACCGCCGTAGGATCGGAGATGACAAGGATTGCCACAGGGCGTCGGCTGCGCTGGTTCCCCGGCAATTGGAGGAATATACAGTGCACTCGCGACCACGGATTGTCATCATCGGCGGCGGAATCAGCGGATTGACGAGTGCACACTATCTGCACCGCCGGCTCGGGGACGGGGTGCAGGTCACCCTAGTCGAGGGTGGTCCGCGGCTCGGCGGGAAGATCGCCACGGTGCCGTTCGGCGGCCAGGCCGTCGACGTCGGACCAGACGCCCTGATGGTGCGTTCCCCCGTCGTCGCCACCCTGATCGACGACCTCGGGCTCGGCGACCTCGTCGTCGAACCCAACGCGGGCGGCGCCCGGATCTGGTCCCGCGGCAAGCTCCGCCGGCTCCCGGCCGGCACCTTGTTCGGCATCCCCGACCGGCTGCTGCCCCTGCTCTGGAGCGGACTGCTCTCCCCGTCCGGGGTGGCCAGGGCGGCCCTCGACATCGTGCTGCCCCGCCGCCCTGGCCCGAAGCCGGCCGATCCGACGATCGCCGAGCTGGTCCGCCCGCGGATGGGAGCGGAGGTGTTCGACCGGCTGGTGGACCCGCTGCTCGGTGGTGTGCACGCCGGCCGGGCCGACGAACTCAGCGCGCACAGCACGGCTCCCGACATCGAGGGCCTCGCCCGCACCAACCGCAGCCTCTACCTCGCCCTCGGCAGGCGCCGCCGCGCCGCCCCGCCGAAGACCGGCGGCGCCGCCCTGGTCACCCTCCGCGGCGGACTGGCCACCCTGATCGACGCCCTCGCGGCCCGGCTGGCGGGCGACGACATCCGCCTCGGCAGCCCGGCCTCACTGATCACCCGCACCGGCGACGGCTACACGGTCGGCCTCGCCGACGGCAGGAACATCGAAGCGGATGCCGTCGTGCTCGCCGCCTCGGCCGGTGTGGCCGCCGAGCTCCTCGGCGGCGAGTCGCCCGAGCTGGCCGCCGCTCTGGCCGACGTGCCCTACGTGGACGTCGCCACCGTCTGCCTCGCCTACCCGCGCTCCGCGGCCCCCGCCGAACTGCACGGCACCGGATTCCTCGTTCCGCCGATCGAGGACAAGCTTGTGGTCGGCTGCACCTGGTCGAGTGCGAAATGGCCGCACCTCGCCAACGACGAGCTCGTCCTGATCCGCTGCATGGTCGGCCGGCGCGGCGACAACCGCTGGCTCGACCTCGACGACGACACCCTCGTCGACCTCATCCACGGCGAACTGGTCGAGGCGATGGGGCTGACCCAACGCCCGGTCGAACGGCATATCGAGCGGTGGCCCCAAGGGATGCCGCAATACGTGGTCGGCCACCAGGCCCGCCTCGACGCCGCGACGACGGCCCTGCTGGCCCTTCCCGGCATCCGGTTGACCGGGTCGTCTTACCGTGGCGTCGGACTGGCCAGCTGCATCGTGGACGCCGAACGCACGGCCGACTCGCTCGCCGCCCTCCTCTCCGGTGACCGGCCCCTCACCGAGGTGGCGTCATGAGCGGCGCGGACCTGCCCGGCGCGGTCCTGCCCGGCGCGGTCCTGCCCGGCGGGGTCCTGCCGGTCGCGGTCATGAACACCGTCGACCAGGCCGGAGTGCTCCCCAGCGTGCCGACCCGGAAGCGTGGTCCCGGTCCGGACTACGCCCTGCGGCCGATGCTCGTCTTCTGGGAGACCACCCGCGCCTGCGCGCTCGCCTGCAAGCACTGCCGCGCCAGCGCGACCATGCAGGCCCTGCCCGGCGAACTCACCACCGAGCAGGGCAAGAACCTGATCGACCAGGTCGCGGGCTTCGGCCGCCCCTACCCGATCCTCGTACTCACCGGCGGCGACTGCCTGATGCGGCCCGACCTCTTCGAACTCGTCGACTACGCGACGGGACTCGGCCTGCCGACCGCGCTCTCCCCGTCGGTGACGCCCACCCTGACCGCCGAGATGATCGAGAAGATCGTCGCCAGCGGGGTCAAGGCCGTCTCGATCAGCCTCGACGGCGCGATCGCCGCGACCCACGAGGGCGTGCGCGGCATTCCCGGCCACTTCGACGACACCGTGCGGGCCATCCGGGCGCTCTCCGCGGCCGGGCTGACCGTGCAGGTGAACACGACGGTGATGCGCGCCAACGTCGACGAACTGGCGGATGTCGCGGCCCTCATCGCCGACGCGGGCGCGTCGATCTGGGAGGTCTTCTTCCTCGTCCAGGTGGGGCGAGGGGTATCCACCGAGGCCGTCTCCGCCCTCGAACACGAGGAGATCTGCCACTTCCTCTTCGACGCGTCCCAGCACGGCTTCATCGTGCGCACGGTCGAGGCGCCGTTCTTCCGCCGGGTGGTCGCCCGCCGCCGGGCCGGCGACCCCGCACCCGCCACCTCGCGTTACCTCGCGCTGACCGAGCGGCTCGAAACCCTGATGGGGCCTCCGATCGGGTTGCCCCGGGCGCAGACGGCCTCGACCAGGGACGGCAAGGGCATCGTGTTCGTCGCCTACGACGGGGAGGTCTACCCGGCCGGGTTCCTGCCGCTGGGCCTCGGCAATGTGCTCACCACGCCGCTCGCGGAGATCTACCGGGACAACACCCTGCTCAAGCAGATTCGGGCCACCGAGTTCACCGGGCGCTGCGGCAGCTGCGACTACGCCGACCTGTGCGGCGGATCCCGGGCCAGGGCCTACGCCGACAGTGGCGACCCGCTCGGCGAGGACCCGGCCTGCCCGTACCAGCCGGCCGCGGCGGCGCTCGACGCCGGCGCCTGACGTGGGAAGCGCCACGCCGGCCTACGACGCCGTGCTGCTGCTCGGGTTCGGCGGGCCGGAGGGCCAGGACGACGTGATCCCGTTCCTCCGCAATGTGACCCGCGGGCGCGGCATCCCGGAGTCCCGGCTCGAGGCCGTGGCGACGCACTACCGGGCCCGCGGCGGGATCAGTCCCGTCAACGAGCAGAACCGGGCGCTGAAGTCGGCGCTGGAGAGCGAACTCGCCGGCCGCGGCATCGACCTGCCGGTCTACTGGGGCAACCGCAACTGGGTGCCCTACCTCGGTGACGCCGTCGCCGAGGCTGCGGCGGCCGGGCACACCCGGCTGCTCGCGCTCACCACCAGCGCGTACAGCTCCTACTCGAGCTGCCGGCAGTACCGCGAAGACCTGGCCCAGGCGGCGGCGCACACCGCACTCGCCGGCCGGGTGACCCTCGACGCGGTGCGACCGTACTTCGACCACCCCGGCTTCGTCACTCCCTTCATCGACGGACTCCGGACGGCCCTCGCCGCCCTGGCCGGGCGGAACGTCGCGACCGGCGACACGCACATCCTCTTCACAACCCACTCGATCCCGTCCGCGGATGCCGCCGCGAGCGGCCCGCGGGACGTCGGCTGGGGGCCGGGCGGCGCCTACGTGGCCCAGCACCGTGCCGTGGCCGAGGTGATCATGGCCGCGCTGCCGGAGACCGGCCGCCCGGACTGGTCGCTGGCCTACCAGTCCCGCTCCGGCCCGGCCGGCATGCCCTGGCTCGAGCCCGACGTCAACGACGCGATCACCGGCCTCGCCGCCGCCGGCGGCACGGCCGTGGTGGTCGTCCCGCTCGGCTTCATCTCCGACCACATGGAGGTCATCTGGGACCTCGACACCGAGGCCGCCGCCACGGCCGCCGCTCGCGGCCTGGCCTTCCTGCGGGTTCCCACGCCCGGTCTCCACCCGGCGTTCGTCGCCGGCCTCGTCGACCTCCTGCTCGAGCGCATTCCGACCGGAGCGACCCCGGTGCGGGCGGCCCTGACCTCCCTCGGGCCGTGGCGCGATGTCTGTTCCCCCGGCTGCTGCGAGAAGGCCGCGGCGCATCGCCCGGTCTGACCTGGTCGCCCAAGCGCGGATGGCGTGCCCGCGCGCCGCCGACCGCGCCTGCTGCGCCGCTGCGCTACAGGCGCACCAGGAGCGAAGCGGCGCAGGTGGCGCGCTCGGCGCCGGCTTGCGCAGCGCGCTGGCTCGGCGGGCACGGCGGGCACCGCGCGCTGAGAGTTCGCCGAGTGCGGGGGCATCCGGCACCCGGGAGGGGTGTGGTCCGGCGAGGCCGGACGTAGGATCGCAGTATGAATTGCGTCAGTCGAAGGAGGCTGTCATGAACCGCCGTTTGCGCACCTGGCTCCCCGTGGCGGTCGTCCCCGCCGTCGTCATCGTCGGCGTGCTGACCGTGCCGCTCCAGGCCGGCGCGGCCGTGGACCTGCCCGACAAGACCCCGGCCCAGGTGCTCGCCATGATCGGCGACAGCAACGTGACGGCGCTCTCCGGCACGATCGAACAGACCTCTGAGCTCGGCCTCCCCTCCCTCCCCAGCACCGGGTCCGGTGCGGATGCCTCCGCCTCCTCCGCGCTCGAGCTGCTCACCGGGTCGCACACGGCCCGGATCTACCTCAACGGGCCGGAAAACGTGCGCGTGCAGATCATGGACCGGCTCGCCGAACGCGACCTGGTGCGCAACGCCTCCGACGTCTGGATGTACAACTCCAAGGACAACACCGCCCTCCACGTCACCCTTCCGGACACGACCGGAATGCCGCGCCCGGAGGCCGACGGCGCCCAACAGACGCCGGCGCAACTGGCCGAACGGATGCTCGCGGCGATCGACCCGAGCACCGCCGTCACCGTCGGCAAGGACACCCGGGTGGCCGGCCGCACCGCCTACGAACTGCGGCTCACTCCGCGCACCGACGCGACCCTGGTCGGCGAGGTGTCGATCGCGGTAGACTCCGAAACCGGGATGCCGCTCCGGGTCGAGGTGCAGGCCCGAGGCCAGTCCGCCCCGGCCTTCTCCCTCGCCTTCACCAGGCTCTCCCTCGACGCGCCGAATGCGGACCTGTTCGACTTCACCCCGCCCGCCGGCGCGAAGGTCGAAGAGAAGACACTGCCGGACCCGTCGGCGATTCATGACAGCGCGATGCGCGACAAGGCCATGACCGGCACGAAGATGCCCGCCACCGCGGAGGAGGCGAAGAAGTTCCTCGAGGAGCTGAAGGCCGAGCAGCCGAAGAACGGCGGCGGTATGCTCCCCGGCGTGACCGTTGACGGCACCGGTTGGGCATCCGTCGTCGAACTGCCCGCCGGCACTGTCACGGCCGACCTCCTCGCCAACCCGCTGCTCGCGCAGGTGACCGAGAGCGTCGACGGCGGCCGGCTGCTGTCGACCGCGCTGGTCACTGTGCTGGTCACCGACGACGGCCGGGTGTTCGCCGGATCGGTTCCGGCGGAGCGGCTGCAGGCCGCGGCCGTCGGGGGGTGACCTCCGCTACCCCGTCCGTCGAACTGGCGATCGAGACCCGGGGGCTGACCAAGCGGTTCGGCCACCAGACGGCCGTCGCCGGCATCGACCTGTCGGTGCCGCGCGGTGCCGTGTTCGGCTTCCTCGGCCCCAACGGGTCAGGCAAGACCACGTCGATCAGGATGCTGCTCGGGCTCGCCGCCGCCACCAGCGGCGACATCGCGGTGCTCGGCCAGGTGATGCCCGGCCGGCTGCGCGACGTGCTGCCGCGGGTCGGGGCCCTGGTCGAGGGGCCGGCCTTCTACCCGTTCCTCTCCGGAGCCGCCAACCTGCGCCGGCTCGACACCGCCGACCCGGGCGCCTCGTCGGCCACGCGTTCCGCCCGCGTGCACCTGGCCCTCGAGCGGGTCGGCCTCACCCACGCGGCCGGCAAGAAGGTGCGCGCCTACTCGCTCGGCATGAAGCAGCGGCTCGGCATCGCGAACGCGCTGCTGGTTCCGCGGGAGCTGCTCGTGCTCGACGAGCCGACGAACGGTCTCGACCCCCAGGGCACCCGGGAGGTGCGCAGCCTGGTGCGGTCGTTGGCCGCCGAAGGCACCACGGTCTTCGTCTCCAGCCACCTGCTGGCCGAGGTTGAGCAGATGTGCACGCACGCGGCCGTGATGAGCGCCGGCAGCCTGGTGGCGCAGGGCACGCTCGACGAACTGCGCCGGGTGGGCGAGGCCCATCTGCGGGTGCGCACCCCGGATGTCGCCGACGCGCGCCGGGTGCTCGCCGGGTTCGGAATCGCGGCGGGCGACCGGGTCACCGACGACCTGCTCAGCGCGCCCCTGCCCGAGGGTGCGGCGGCCCCCGAGACGATCGTCGCCGCTCTCGTCGCTGCCGGAGTGCGCGTGCGCGGGTTCGCGGTGGTGGGCGCCAGCCTCGAGGAGCGGTTCGTGGCGCTGACGGGAGAGGGGTTCGACGTTGTCCAGTGACACCCGGCCCGCGGATGCCTCGGCATCCGTCACACCATCGACCGGCCTCCCGGGGCCGGGCACGCCACTGTCCGACCGGCCGCGGCCCTCCTCCGGCTGGGCGCTGATGGTGTCGGAGCTCACCGTGCTGTTCCGGCGTCGCCGCACCTGGGCGATGCTGCTCGCGCTGGCCGCCGTGCCGGTGCTGATCGCCGTCGCCGTGCGGCTGTCCAGTTCGCCCGTGGCGCCGGGGCGTGGCCCGCCCTTCCTCGACCGGGTCACCCAGAACGGCCTCTTCGTGGCGATCACCGCGATGGTGGTCTGCATTCCGCTGTTCCTGCCGCTGACGATCGGCGTGGTCACCGGCGACACCATCGCCGGTGAGGCCGGCCTCGGCACGCTCCGCTACCTGCTGGTGGCCCCCGCCGGGCGGGTGCGCCTGCTCATCGTCAAGTACGCGGGCGCCGCGGTATTCTGCCTGGCCGCCACTCTCACCGTCGCCGTCTCCGGCGCGGCCATCGGTGCCGCCCTGTTCCCGATCGGCCCGGTGACGCTGCTCTCCGGCGACACGATCGGGGTGGGGGAGTCCGTGCTGCGTTCGCTGCTGATCGCCGGCTATGTCACCATTTCTATGCTCGGCCTCTCGGCGATCGGCCTGTTCATTTCCACCCTGACCGAGGTGCCGGTCGGCGCCATGGCGGCCACGATCGTGGTGTCGGTCGTGGCGCAGGTGCTCGACGCGCTCCCGCAGCTGGACTGGCTGCATCCGTGGCTGTTCAGCCACTACTGGCTCGACTTCGCCGACCTGTTGCGCCAGCCGCTCGAGTGGACGTCGTTCGGCAACAACGCGCTGCTGCAGGGCGGCTACCTGCTGGTCTTCGGGGCGCTGGCCTATGGTCGGTTCGTCACCAAGGACATCCTGTCCTGACGCCGGTGACTGAGCCCGTCACCTGACTCGACGGGCGTAGGAGAACCAGGTGAGGCTGCCGAAGATCCAGACGGCGCCGAGTGTCAGCATCAGCAGCAGGATGTGCAGCCACGGCGGCGGGGCGAGCCAACCGAGGAGGAGAGCAACGGCCGCCGCCGTCACCAGCGCCGCCGCGACCGGGCGGTAGACCGGAGCCTTGCTCTGCCAATTCGCGAGCGAGGTCGCGACGAGGACGAGAGCGAGGGCGCCGACGGCCACCGAAACCGACAGCAGCATGGCCGCGGGAGCCGCGGTCGGACTCCTCGGCACGTGTTCAACCATACTGACCATGATCCCGCCGGTCGCGGCGATCGTCATTGTCACCGCGAGATGGCCGACGAGCCACCTCGCCACTGCACCTCGATCAGACCTCACCCGGCTGGCCGCCACGAAGTCGAAGTAGCTCCACCAGTAGGCGAATCCGATTCCGAGCCCCAGGATCCCGGTGACGATGGCGCTCGGCGTGCGACCGGCATCCGCGATGCCATTGACGACCCCGACCACCACCTCGCCCAGCACGATGATGGTGAACAGGTCGAACCGTTCGATCAACGACGCGCTCACGTTGACGCTGGTGTCGCGGGTGGCCCCGTTCCGCCAGTCCAGGATGGCGATGCTGCCCAGCCAGCCAGCCGACGACGACGACCGCCCACACCGCGAGGCGCGCCGTATCCGGGAGCAGCGCGCTGGCCCCGACGAGAGCAGCCGAGACGACGACGCCGACGATGTACGGGGTCGCCCTGGAACGCAACTCTGGGTCGTCCTGGCGCCGCACGGTGTACCAGAGCCAGGCGAGCAGGAAGAGGTAGACGCTGTAGACAGCGGCGAAGGCCGGGCCGTCGCCTGCCGTCGCCTCACCGGTGAACACGGCGAGGAGCCCGAACACGGCCATTTGCAGAAAGACGTACGACCGGGTGCGCCCATCGGAGCGGCCGTGCAGGTCGTGATAGGTGGCCCCGTTGACCCAGGCCAGCCAGATCAGTCCGAACACGATGGCGAACCGGCCCACGCCCGCCCACGTCACGTCCCCCGAGAGATGGTGGGCGGCCTGGGAGATGACGACGACGTAGACGAGGTCATAGAAGAGTTCGAGGAAACTGACCTCGCGCCCCTGGATGACGTCGCCGTGGGCCCGGGGCGGCTGCCAGAAGTGGCGCCGGAAGGCAGCGGCGGATGCCCAGGAGAGCGGTGCGCCACCCGGTTGGTTCGACATGCGCGCTCCTCGCCTCCGCTGCCGTTCTGTTCAGACTCTGAGAGTAGCTCAATGGGGCAGGACGCCCAGGGCAGAGCACGGGTCATGCGCGCGGTCGCGGCGCGGGCTCACTGGTGGTCGATCCGGTCGAGACCGTCAGGGGCGGTTGCTGACGAGGCGGGTGCTGGTGGTGCGGGTGCGGTTTTGGTTGGCGGGGTGCCAGGTTTGGGTGGGGTCATACCAGGGTGGCGCTTTGACTTGGGGGGTTCCGTTGACCATTCGGATGATCCAACCGGAGGTGTCGATGGTGTGGTGATGGAACCAGCAGAGCATCACACCGTTGTCGATGTCGGTGGGTCCGCCGGCGGCCCAGGGGATGACGTGGTGGAGTTCGGCCCAGTGCGGTGGGCAGGTGCAGCCGGGGATGATGCAGCCGCCGTCGCGGGCGGCGATGGCGCGGCGTTGGGCGGGGGTGAAGAGGCGTTGTTTGAGGTCCAGGCGGAGCACTTCCTGGTTCGGTCCGAAGAGGATCTTTTGATAGCCGCCGGTGCAGATGAGTTGCTTCACGGTGGTGAGCGAGACGGGGGCGTCGACGCCGTCGACCCAGCCGACACCGGTGCCGGTGAGGAGATCGGTCGCGTTGACGTGGACGAGGACGGTGGGGGCGGCGCCGCCCAAGGCGGGGGTGGCCGGGTCTCGGGCGGCCCGGTCGAAGAGGGCCCGGACGATGTCGGCGCGTTTCTCGCCGCCGGTGCGGTCGTCCCCGATCCCGGCCGGCAGATCATCCGGGGCGCTGTCGGCGCCGCAGTCCTCTTGCTGGTCGGAACCGGCCGGCTCGGCCGGTTCGGTGCTGGTGGACCTGGTGTCCGTCGTCGTCGGGTCGGGGTTGGGCAGGCCCTGTTCGGCGTGGGTAGGGAAGGCGGTTGAACGTGCGGAGAGGTAGGTGTCGAAGAGGACGGTCATGATGCCGCGTAGTTCGGGGGTGACGCCGCCGCGGAGGGGGTAGAGGCCGTCGGTGAGAGTGCCGAAGCTGATCGTGCTGCGGGGTTGCCGGATGGGTTCGGTGGGGGCGGTGCCGTCGGGGTCGAGCCGGGCTTGCCATTGGAGCACGATGCCGCGGATCAGGTCGGTGGCAAACGCGAGGCCTTCGCCGGGGAGCCCTTTGGTTTCTTCGGTGATCGCTCCGGTTGCGCAGGCGACGAGGGCGCGTTCGGCGGTGTGCAGGTCGTCGGGGGCGACCCGGGTGCTGATGCGTTCCAGCCCGGTCACGATCACGTCCGCTGTCTCCACGCCGAGCTTCCCGGCGGTGAGGGCGGCGGCGACGGCCGGGTAGAACGGCGGCATGATGAGGCCGGCGCCGGTGCGGGGCGTGACGAAGCTGCCGAGTCGAGTGCGGCGTTTGGTTTCTTTGACCGAGATGCGGGCGGCGCGGGTGATCACGTCCACCCCGTCCCGGCACCCCAGGCTGGCCGGCAAAGCGGGTTGGGACTGGCCCGGTAGGATCCGGACCGACCGGACATCAACCTCGGACGCGGTCGCGATCCGGGCCGCATCGACACTCCGGCCCAGGTCCTCGACCGCGGCGAGCACCGCGACCGCGTCCAGATCGCTCAGCCTGGCCAACGGCACCGCCGCCAGCTCGGCCGTCAGGGCCAGCTGCAACGCGGCCAGCCGCTGCACCGGGGAGAGCTCCACGACGGCATCCGTGCCCGGGATGGCTGGGGCGGGATCCGCAGCCATCCCCACCTCAACAGTTGGACCGGAGGCGGTGGTTGCTCGGGGATCAGGGGTTCCTGCCATAAACTGAGAATACCACAACTCGAACATAATTGCGAGGATTATTCGAGTTCTTGTGTCGAATAGTCGTATTGAATGTTGCCAGGTCCTCCCGGCAACGAGCTACGCTCGAATGCAGGCCAGCCAGGGAGAACACCGTGACGCACTCGTATCCGCTCTATGTGGCCATCCGCGCCCAGTGCTTTTGCTGCCGGTCGCTGCAATCCTTCAACTTCACCTCGGCAAGCGACCAGGTGGTCTGTTCGTTCTGCCTGCACCACCTGGGCGACGAGAAGGCCGAACGCCGGGACGCCGACCACGTGATGCTCTGGGTCGGCGAGTACGCCGACCTTCAGAACGTGCACCGGAAGTCCGTCGAGAAGTCAGAGTCCGATCTGGCCGAGCGGGACGCGACGATCGCGGAACTGACCGGGCAGGTCGACGAACTTCGTGCCCTGGTGGCCGGTGAGTTCGACCGCACGGTGAGCGGAGGCATCCGCGCCGTGCTCGAAAGCGATCTGGTCAGGCGAGCCGAACGTCGGAACGACCTCGGCGGGCGTCAGCTCGACTGGACGATGGCGGTGATCTGGCGGGTCGGGATGCTGCACTCGGGCGACCCGGCGAAACCGGGCTTCTGCACGTGCGGGCGCAGCATCCCTGCCTGCGCCGACGGCCGGGCAATCGACCCACAGCGGCAGGCCGTGAGCGACTGGGAGAAGAAGAACCTCGCCCTGCTCGCGGCCGGCAAGCGCCACGGACTCCCCGACGACCACCCGGCCGTGGCTGCCCAGCGCAGCGTGGGCGACCGGGGCCGGTAGCGTAAAGCAATACGCTGAAGCCATGGATACTCTGTTCAACACCCTGCACATCGTCGCCGCCGTCTTCATCGTCGGCCCGATGGCCATCCTGCCGATGACCGCCATGCGTTCGATCCGGGCGGGGGAGGCCGGTCAGGTGGCCTCGCTGGCGAAGTCGGTGAACCTGTTCACCCTGTTGTCGATCGTCGTGGCCCTCTTCGGCTTCGGCGCCCTCGGGGTTGCCGACCCTGAGGAGGGATTCTCGTTCGGCTCGACCTGGGTGCTGCTGTCGATCCTCGCCTACGCGATCGCCCTGGCGATCAACCTGTTCGTCGTCGTGCCGGCCATGCGCCAGGCTGCGGAGGCGCTCACGGCAGGTGCCGCGGTCGTCGGGGCCTCGGCAACCGCCACCTCGGCAACCGCCACCTCGGCAGTCGGGACATCCGACGCCAAGCCCGCCGGTTACTCCCGGGTGGCGATGGGATCCGGGATCTCGTCGCTCCTGCTGGTCATCGTGGTCGTGCTCATGGTCTGGAAGCCGTAGCCTCAGCCAGGGATTCGGCCAGCGCCTGGAGCAGCGTCGCGAGGGCGGCGCGCTGCGCGTCGGTGAGGCCCGCGAGCATTCGCTCCTGGTTGGCGACGTGATCGGGCAGCGCCCGGTCGATCAGCGCGCGACCCTCCGGAGTGAGGCTGACAACGGTGCCTCGCCCGTCGGCCGCATTCGGACTGCGGAGCACGAGGCCGTCCAGCTCGAGCCGGTTCAGCCGTTGCGCGATGGCACTCGAGGTGACCATGGCGCTCTGCTGGATCTCGGTGGGGGTGAGCCGGAACGGTTCCCCGTTCCGCCGCAGCGTCGCGAGCACGTCGAAGGACGCAGCGTCGAGGCCATGGGCCGCGAACGTGACGCCGAGGCGGGCGTCGGCGAGCCGGGCCGCGCGGGCGAGTCGACCGAGCACGGCCATCGCCGCCACGTCCAGATCAGGGCGCGCGGCCGCCCATTGCGCGAGGATGCGGTCGACGTGGTCGGTCATGCGACAAGTCTAGCTTTTTCCTAAGCGCTTAGCTATTATGGCTTAGTGCTTAGCAATCGATGGTGGATGGTGACGACGACCATGGTGGCCCCGATCTTCTGGGGAACCACCTATCTGGTGACGACCCAGTTCCTCCCGCCCGACCGCCCTCTGCTGGCCGCCACCCTGCGCGCGCTGCCGGCCGGCCTCCTGATCGTGCTGATCACGCGCAGGCTGCCGCGGGGCGCCTGGTGGTGGAAGTCGCTGGTGCTCGGCACCTTGAACATCGGCGTGTTCTTCGCCCTGCTCTTCCTCGCCGCCTACCGGCTTCCCGGCGGTGTCGCCGCGACGATGGGGGCCGTGCAGCCGCTGCTCGTGACGGTGCTCGCGGCAAGGATCCTGGGTGACCGGGTCACCGGTTTGAGGGTCGCGGCGGGGATTGCCGGGGTCTTCGGGGTCGCCCTGCTCGTGTTGCAGGCCACGGCGCGGCTCGACCTGCTCGGGGTGCTCGCGGCGCTCGGCGGCGCGGCCGTGATGGCCGTGGGCACGGTGCTCGCCAAACGGTGGGGACAGCCGGCGCATCCACTGGTCAGCACGTCCTGGCAACTCCTGGCCGGAGGGCTCGTCCTGGTCCCGGTCCTGCTCGTGGTCGAGGGGCTCCCGACGGAGCCCCTCACCCCGGGCAACGTGGCCGGCTACGCCTACCTCGCGGTCCTCGGCACGGCGCTCAGCTACACGCTGTGGTTCCGGGGCATCCAGAACCTGCCGGTGGCCTCCGTCGCCTTCCTCGGGCTGCTCAGCCCGGTCGTCGCCGTCGCCTGCGGCTGGGCGCTGCTGCAGCAGCCGCTCAGCTTCGGCCAGGTGGTCGGCGCGACGATCGTGCTGGCGGCGGTCGCGGCCACGAACGCGGTCAGTCCAGGTCGCCCACCGAGACCAGCCCGTCGTGCCGGCGTCCGTCGAAGATGATGGTCGGGATCTTCACGGTGTGGATGCGTTCCTTGACCGTCTGCTTGTTGGCGGCGATGATCCCGGCCACCTTGTCAGAGCCGGCGACGGATGCGACGGTGTCGACCTGCGCCTGGCTCAGCCCGAATTCCGCAGCCCAGTCCTGCAGCAGCGCGGTTGCCTCAACGGCATCCGCGGAGTTGATCACGCTCTGCCACGACACGCCGGCGGCATCCTTCTCGGTGTAGATCCGCTTGAGGATCTCCCAGTCGACCGGAGTCTTCGCGTCGGCGAGCGGGTTCAAGCGCAGGGCCTCGAGGTACTGGGTGACCAGCAGGGAGTTCGGGAACTTGTAGCCAGTCGGCGCGGGGATTGGGAAGGCGATGTAGCTGAGATTCTGCTTGTTCGCGAAACCGGCCTCCTCGAGGTTCTCGAACAGCTGCAGACAGTAGGTGCAGCCGGGGTCGATGACCTCGAGCGCCGTCGGCTTCTGGGCGTCGAATTCGTTCAGGTAGGTCGCGTTCGCCGGCAGATACTCCTTGGCGTCCCAGTTCTGCATCCGGGAGGGGATCGCGGAGAAGGTCTCGCCGAGCCGCACGAAGTCGTTGCCGAAGGCACCGACGATGTCCCAGGCGGCGATGGAATCGCCGAAGGTCGGAGTCTGGTCGGGGATGGAGCAGGCCTCCGCGCCCAGGCTGCAGGAGGCGGAGTCCTGTTTGTTGCAGGTGCCGTAGACGTAGAGGTTCGCCGCGCTCTCGACGACGACGTAGCCGCTCCAGATCGTGGTGAGCACGACCAGGAACGCCACCACCTCGAGGGCGACGCTGGCGGGCCCGACGAGCCCGGGGCGGCGGGCCGCGAGCGGCGCCAGCATGTTGTCCTTGAGGTCCTGCTTGAAGGTCGTGTCGCAGGGGCGGAAGGTCACCCGGCGGAACGTGCAGCTCGCCGCCTTCGCGAGGTAGCGCCGGTAGCGCGCCGAGACGGCGGCCATGAACAGGAGAACGATGAAGGCGGCGATGCAGAACACTTAGGAGAGGCCTTTCATGAGGCGCGCGAGGGCGTCGTGCGCCCGGTCGACGTCCGCCGTGGTCGAGTGAAGTCCGAGCGAGAAACGCAGCAGCGGCGGCAGGCCGAGCCGTTCCTTGAGGTAGTGGTGGGCGCAGAAGTAGCCGCTGCGCGCGGCGATGCCCGACTGGGACAGGAAGACGGCCAGGCGGTGCGAATCCTGTTTCGGGGCGTAGACGCTGATCACCGGGCTGGCCGCGGCGTTGACCATGGTCAGGCCCGGGATGTCGGAGAGCGAGTCGAAGAGCCGCTCCGACAGGGCCGAGACGTGTTCGGCCGGGGGCCGCCCGCCGGGGCGCACGGTGCCGAGCCAGTCGGTCGCGTGGCGGAGGGCGATGATCTCGGCCCAGGCCTGCAGCCCGGGTTCGAGGAGGGCGCCCGGGTCGTTGGGCAGCAGGTCGTAGGAGTCCTCACGGACATCCGCGACCATGCCGCCGCCGATGAAGGAGAGCTCGAGCGAGGAGAGCAACTCGCGCCGGGCGACGATCACGCCCAGGCTCGCGCTGTACATCTTGTGCGCGGAGAAGCAGATCGCATCCGCGTCGGTCTTCTGCAGCAGGGCGCGCTCGTGCGCCATCGACTGAGCGGCGTCGAGGATGACGATGCCGCCCCTGGCGTGGGCATCGCGCACAAGCTCGGCCAGGTTGGTCAGGAGCCGGCCGTCGATGTTCGAGGCGGCGTTGACGACCACTATCGCGCGCTCGAGTTGGGCGGGTTCGTAGAGAAGGGCGCCGTCGGCGGCCCGGTCGAGCACGAGCCGGGGGACGCCGAGCCGTTTCGCCGCCGTCATCGTGGGCAGGAAGACCGAGTTGTGTTCGACGTGGCTGGTGACGACCCGGGCGTACCGGCCCTGCGGCAGCTGCTGCAGCAGCAGGTTGAGGCCGAAGGTCGTGTTCAGGGTGAAGGAGACCGCGTAGTGCCGCCCCGACAGGCCGAGCAGGCCGAGCACGCCCTGGCGTGCCGCGGCGACCTCGTCATCGACGCGCCTGCCCCAGGCGTACTTCACCCGGCCGCCGCACGCGTTGTAGCTGGTGTAATACTCGGTCAGCGCATCGAGCACCGGCTGCGGGCGCAGGCTCTGGCAGGCGGAGTCGAGGTAGACGACGCCGGGGTCGAGGTAGGAGAAGTCGGCGAGACGGTCCGTCTCGATCGGCTCCGGCGTGGCCCGCCGGAAAAGCCCGTTGTGTTTCATGGTCCTGATTCTCTCGGCTCAGTCTAGGTGAGCGGTTGGCCGGCCGGGCGAACGTCGATGACGCCCATCATGCCGTTGTCTTCGTGGTCGAGAATGTGGCAGTGGTACACGGTCTTGCCGGCGAACCCGGTGAAGGCGATCCGTACCCGCATGGCGCTGCGGGCCGGCACGTTGACGACGTCCTGCCAGAGCACGGAGTCCACGGCTCGGCCGCCGCGCTCCACCACCTGCATCGGCCAGACATGCAGGTGCAGCGGGTGGTCCATTTGGCTGGTGTTGGTCAGCGTCCATTCCTCGACGGTGTCGCCCTGCACGGTCGTGTCGACGCGTCCGCCGTCGAATTCGCGGCCGTTGATGGTGAACCCCATGCCCCCTCCGCCCATCATGCCGGCCATGCCCATCTCGAAGACGAATTCGCGGCGGGCCGTGACGGTGGCGCCGCGGAGGTCCCTCGGGGTGGCCTGGCGGGGGAGTGCGGGCAGTGCGTCGGCCTTGCTGCCGCCGCCGGCATCCGCGACGGTGACCGTGGCGAGCGTGACCTCCGCGCCGGCCGATCCGCGGCCGCCGCCCATCATGCCGCCCATCATGCCGTCGTCGCCGCGGTCGTAGGGAACGGCGCGCAGGGTGGTGGTGCCCTCACTCGCGGTGACGAGCAGATCGGCTCGATTGCCCGGCGCCAGCAGCACCTCCTCCACCTTCTCCGGCTTCTCGAACCGGCCGGAGTCCAGCCCGAGAAGTTGCAGCTTCTGCCCGTCAAGGCGCAGCCGCAGGTAGCGCGAGGCACAGGCGTTCACTATCCGCCACCGTTCGCGTTCACCCGAACGGATGTCCACCGCCGGGTTCAGCTGACCGTTCACCAGCACCAGCTCCCCCTCGCGGCCGTGCATCCGTTCGGCCACGGTGGCCCGGGCCAGGCTGCCGGCGGCGTCGAGGGTGAGGTCGGAGATCACTAGCACGCGTTCGCGGCTCACCGGTATCGGCTGCGGATCTTCGACGATGATCGCACCGTAGAGCCCACCGAAGACCTGCGCGGCCGCAAGGGTGTGATGGTGCGGGTGGTACCAGTAGAGGCCAGGCGGATGGTCGGCGGGCAGCCGGTACTCGTAGTCGAACGAGTCGCCCGGCTCGACCACGACGAACGGGTTGTCGCTGTTGCCCTCCGGCGAGACGTGCAGGCCGTGGGTGTGCAGGTTCGTGGGGTCGTCGAGACCGTTGCGCAGAGTCACCGCGAGGCGGTCCCCGGCCAGCACCCGCAGGGTCGGGCCGGGGAGGCCGCCGTTGTAGCCGAGAGTCGTGGCGTTCCGGCCGCCGATCCGAATCCGGCCTGGTGCGGCATCCAATGTCACCTCGAGCACGCCGTCACGGCTACTCTGCTCGGTCGGTTGGCGCAGCGGCTCGCCGGTTTTCGCCCTGAAGGACGATCGGGCGACCGGCTCGCCGAACGGTGTGAAGCCGGGCTGAGCGGTCCAGAGCAGGCCGGCGCCGCCGATGACGGTGCCGGCCAGCCCCAGGCCGCCGAGGGTGACGGCGGTCCGGCGGCTGATCGGCTTCACTACGCGTCCTCGCCGAGAACCTGGACCTGTTCGCGGTACTGCTCGGCGGTGAGCTCGCCCTGTGCGAAGCGCTCGTCGAGAATCTGCCGGGCGCGGCTGCGCCCCTGCGACAGCGGCGGCTGGGCTGCGGGCGGCTGCAGTCCCGGTGTGTCCCGTCGGTCGATCCCGCTGCGGTCGATGCCGCCGCTGAACAGCCGAACCAGGAGCACCACCAGCAAGGCGATGCCGACCAGTGCCAGCAGGCCGAACACCCAGCCCCAGCCCATTCCTCCTCCATAGCCCCACATCATGATTGGTCTCCTTTCGTAGCCAACGGTGTGCCCGTCAGTGTCAGTATGCCCCCGGGGGTAATTTCGGGGGCCGTGGTCAGCGCCTGGTTCATGGCTCAGGCCCCTGCCGGGACGAGAACGGTCCAGCTCGCCCCGAAGTCGTCGCTGGCGACGACGCCGCGCGTGTCCGCGGCGAGGATCCACGGCGCGCTACCGCCGACGTAGCTGAGGGCGACGGGGGCGCCCTCGGTACGGCCGCCCCTGATCCAGGGTCCGGCCGCGGAATCCTGATGCCAGACCACGCCTTCCGGGTCGATGCCGACGAGTCCTCCGCCGGTGCGTGCGTCGCCGACGTCGATCAGGAACAGGGTCGGGGCGTCGGCGACCAGGCTGAAGCTGCGGCCTGCGTCGCCGCTGCCGACGAGCCCGTCGGCAGTGGTCGCGAAGACCTGGTCCGGGTTCGCCGGGTCTGAGGCGAGGTCTCGCATCGGAACGGTTTCGCCCGTTGACCAGGTCGCGCCCGAGTCGTCGCTGATGGCCAGGGTGCCGTTGCCTGAGTCATAGCCGTACACCCGTAGCGCACTGCCTGACAGGGGCACCGCGTCGAGATCGTGGAAGTCCGTCTTGCCTGCGAGCGAGAGCGGGGTCCAGGTTTCTGCGGCATCCGCGCTCGAGATCAGGCCCAGATTGGGGGCGGCGAGATCCGACGGAGCTTCGGGATCAGGATGCCCGGAGGCCAGCAGCAGGCCGGGTGCGGCGACCGTGAAGCCCATGACGTCGAGCACGCGCCCGGCGACCTGCATCGGCTCCGAGATGTCGGCGGCCGAGGACCTGGCCGGATAACTGGCCGGGAGAGCGTCCGTCGGGATCAGCCAGACCCCCTGGTGGGTGGCCACGAAGGTCTTGCCGGCTGCGGCGTCCGCGCCGAGTCCGTGGATGTGCTCGAAGCCCTCGGCTGCGGCCGACCGGGCCGCCGGAGCGGCATCCGGGCTCGGGGCGCATCCGGCCAGGAGGATCGCGAGGCCGGTCGTCACAGCGGCGGCACAGCCCAGCTTCCTGGTCCTGCGACAGGATTTCATCGTGTCCTCGGCTCTAGAGCGTCGCGAGGAGGCTCGTCATGACGGCGATCTCCTCGGTCTGGGAGGAGACGATGGCGCTGGCGAGCTCCCTGGCGTCGGCATTCGTGCCCTTGTCGAGTTCGGTGCGCGCCATCGCGATGGCACCCTCGTGGTGCATGACCATCTGCTCGAGGAAGATCCGGTCGGCGTCCGCTCCGTCGGCGTTGTCGAGGGTCATCATGTCGGCGTCGCTCATCATGCCGTCGTTGCTGTGGTCCATCCCGGACATGCTGTCGGCAGTGGCGTTCCAGTCCGTCAGCCAGGATTTCAGCCGGACGATCTCGGGGGCCTGGGCGGCCTTGATCGTGGTGGCCAGCTTGGTCACCCGGGGATCGACGCCGTGCTTGGCCAGCATCCCCTCGCTCATTTCCACCGCCTGCTCGTGGTGCGGGATCATCATCTGGGCGAACTCGATGTCGGCCGTGGAGAAGGTCGCCGCCGAGGCGTCGGCCGTGCTGCTCTGGCCGGATGTCGGGCCGGAACCGGAGGTCGCCCCCGAGCAGGCGGTCAGGGTGAGGGCGGTCGCGATCGCGGCCAGGGTGAGGAGGGAGATGCGCGAGGTGCGCGGGAAGAGCTGCATGTTCGTGGTCCATTCGTCAGGGAAGAGTGCGAAACCGGTGGCCGTTGACACGGCGAATCCGCGCTGCCGGGGTGGCGCGCGGGCGGGTTCGGTCTAAACGCGACTGATCGACAGGAGGGTGAGGCTGGGGCGGTTCAGGTGCGCGGGAATGGCCCGGAAGGTGTCGTTGACGAAGCCGACGGAGGCAAAGACCAGGCCGGAATCGGACGGCTCCTGTGCGAGTACGGCGTTGGAGCCGACCACGAGCAGGTCGGAGCAGGACCTCAACGCCGTGCCGCTGCCGCCCAGGGAATTGTGCTCGGAGCAGAGCGCGGGCGGGGTTGCGAGCGCGGCGAGGGTCATCGTCGGGCCGGTGCGCGTCGGATGCGTCGCGGACGTGACCGGGAGCGCGGACGTGACCGGGAGCGCATCCGTCACCGGGTGTGCCGTCGGCAGGTGGTTCGCGGTCGCCGGGGGCTGCGCGGCCATGCTGGTCGCTGTGGTGCCGGCCATGGTGTGCCCGGCGCCGTCGGAGTGGACAGCGACGAGGCAGAGAAGCGTGGCGACCAGGATCAGCGTGGCGAGGATCACGGCGCGAAGGCGGGAATGGTGCGTGAGTGACGCGGAGACGGCTGGCACCGCGGAGGAGGCGACCTGATTCATCTCACCTCCGCTCGTCCGGCACTGATGTGCGGTACGACCACCGGTCGGATACACCGACGGGCACCACACCAGATTAGCCGAACTGTGCTCGCAAACCCTGTGAGCCGCCGCCACGCACGAAGGGCCCCGCGAAAACGGGGCCGTTCGTCGGTTGATTGCGAGGTGCTCAGGCTCCCTGGACCGGGACGCCGCGGCCGACCGAGGATTTCCCCGGCTCCGGGGCACCCAGGCTCGATGAACCCGGTCGCGGTGTGAGCCCGAGACGCCGCACGATCTCGGCGGCCTCCTCGGCCGGCGCGCGCCCGGCGTCGATCGTGATCGCCCGCTCGTCGGCGTCGGGCGCCTCGAGGGTCGCCACCTGCGAGTCGAGCAGCGAAGTCGGCATGTAGTGGTCGTGCCGGGCGGCGAGCCGACGGCCGATCAGGTCCTTCGACCCGGCCAGGTGCACGAAGATCACGTTGTGCTCCCGCAGCACGTCGCGGTAGCGGCGCTTGAGCGCGGAGCAGGTGATGATCCCGGGCACGCCCGCCATGGTGTGCTCGATGATCCACGACGAGATGGTGTCGAGCCACGGGGCGCGGTCCTCGTCGTTCAGGGCGTGGCCGGCCGACATCTTGTCGATGTTCTCCTGCGGGTGCAGGTCGTCGCCCTCCTCCAGGTCCCAGCCGAGCTGGCCGGCGAGGATGCCTGCCACCGTCGACTTCCCGGAGCCGGAGATGCCCATGATGACGAGGACGGGCTGCTGGTTCAGGAACACGCTAGATCACGATGTTCAGGAGGAGCACGCCGGCCAGGCCGGTCACGGAGATGAGGCACTCCATGATGGTCCAGGTCTTCAGGGTCTGCCCGACGGTGGTGCCGAGGTACTCCTTGACCAGCCAGAAGCCCGCGTCGTTGACGTGGGAGAGGAATAGCGAACCGGCGCCGATCGCGAGCACCATCAGCGAAAGGTCCGTGCCGCCCAGGCTGGCGGCGACGGGAGCGAGGATGCCGGCGGCGGTGACGGTCGCGACCGTCGCCGAACCGGTGGCGACACGCACGAGCGCGGCGACGAACCAGGCCAGGAGCAGCACCGAGATGCTGCTGCCGGCGACGGCATCGGCGATGACGGTTCCGATCCCGGTGTCGATCAGCACCTGCTTGAACCCGCCGCCGGCGCCGACGATGAGGAGGATTCCCGCGATCGGGGGCAGCGAGTCGGCGAGCGACTTGGAGACGGCGGCGCGGTCCATGCCGCCGCCACGGCCGAAGACGATCATCGCGTAGATGACGGCAAGGCCCAGGGCGATCATCGGGGTGCCGAGGAAGTCGAGTGCGGCGTTGAGCGGAGCGGTCGAACCGGGGGCGGTGGCGTCGGCGATCGACCTGGCCAGCATCAGCACGACGGGGAGGAGGATGCCGGAGAGGGTGATCAGGAAGCTCGGGCGCCTGGTGCGCGTCTCGCCGGCGCCGAGGTCCTCGGTGGTGATGAAGAGGGCCGGAACCGGAACGGAGACCCAGCGGCTGGCGAACTTGCTGAAGACCGGGCCGGCGACGATGACCGTGGGGATGGCGACGAGCACGCCGATCGCCAGGGTGAGGCCGAGGTTGGCGCCGAGGGCCGTGACGGCGACGAGGGGGCCGGGGTGCGGCGGTACGAGGCCGTGCATGACCGACAGGCCGGCGAGGGCGGGGATGGCGATCCGGATGAGCGACATCCCGCTGCGGCGTGCGACGAGGATGATCACCGGGATGAGGAGCACGAGGCCGACCTCGAAGAACATCGGCAGGCCAATCAGGCCGCCGATCAGTGCCATCGTCCACGGCAGCGTGCGAACGCTGGAGCGGGTGACCAGGGAGTCGACGATCCGGTCGGCTCCGCCGGAGTCGGCGAGCAGCTTGCCGAACATGGCGCCGAACCCGACGAGGATGCCGACGCCCGCCATGGTTCCGCCGAAGCCGGTGCTGAAGCTGGTGACGGCGGCGCCCGGTGCGAGCCCCGCGCCGGCGCCGACGCCGACGGCGCCGATCGCGAGGGCGAGGAACGGGTGGACCTTGAGCCAGGTGATCAACACGATGATGACGGCGATGCCGACGATCGCGGCGATGATCAGCTGGGCGTCACTTCCGGCCGGGGTGATCGGCACAACCGGCGCGGGCGCCGCGGTCGCAAGGGAAAGATACATCTGGGTGTCCATTCCGAGGCCGCGTCCCTGCGACCCCATCGTCATAAGTGGCGCACGGGGAGTCGTCCGGCCGGCTGCGAGTCCGGCATAGTGGGAGGAGACACCGTGCGGTAATAAATCTGATTAATCAGATAATTGAGTGTGGCATACGTCACGCGGTTTTGGGAAGAGCGACGGAGCAATTCGCCGCTACGATCGCGGGGACGCCGCAAACGATCGCCGACACCGGTCGCCGAACCGGGAGCGCCGCGAGCTGCAGAGACAAGGAAGCACCGATGATCACTGGCGTTGGCCCCGGCTCCTGGCGCGAACGCGGGCTGCACGCCCGGGTGCTGAACTCCCTCGGCCAGGAGATCGTCGACGGCCGGTACGCGCCCGGGGACATCCTGAACCTGGACGACATCGCCGCCGCGTTCGCCGTGTCCCGCTCGGTGCTGCGCGAGGCGCTGCGGGTGCTGCAGTCGCTCGGCCTGGTCGAGCCGCGCCAGCGGGTCGGAACGCAGGTGCTCCCGCGCGGGGCCTGGGACCTGATGAATCCGCAGATCATCGTCTGGCGGGGCCGGGGGCCGGAGTACTACACCCAGATGCGCGAGATGCTCGAGATGCGGCTCGGGATCGAGCCGGTCGCCGCCCGGCTCAGCGCTCGGTTGATGACGGATGCCCAGCTCGCCGCCGTCGCCGAGGCCGCCGCGGCCATGGTCGCCGCCGATCTCGCCGGTGACGGCCGTCGGTTCCTGGAGTCGGACATCGCCTTCCACTCGCTGATCCTGGCCGGCTCGGGCAACAGCGTGATGGGCCACTTCGCCGGCACGGTCGCCGCCCTGCTGCGCACCAGGGAAGAGGAGAAGCGGTTCACCATCACCGAGTACACGCCGCCCTCCGCGCACCGGCACAACCAGCTCGCCCTCGCGCTCGCCGAACGTGACGCCGACGCCGCCTATCGCTGGTCGTACGCGACGATCGAGGCCACCCTGGCCGAGTTCATGCAGGAGGCGGGCGACGCCGCGAGCCGGCCGGGGGCCTGACGCCGCGCACAACGCTCACAGCCGGGCGAGCCGCTCGATGTCCTCCAGGAACTCGGCTGCCACCTGGGCCGAGACGGTGGTGCGGGTCGACCGGATCGCCGCCAGGTAGTCGTCTGTGCCCGGGCCGGTCGGCTCGGTGTCACTGCTGTCGTCGAACAGGGCTCGCTCGAGCGCCTGCTGTGAGGCCCGCCGGGCGGCATATTCGATGTCGGCCGGGGAGAAGCCGCCGCTGGCCTCGACCAGGGTGGGCAGATCGACGGAGTCTGCGAACGGCTTCGGGATGTAGCCCTCCCAGATGGCCTGGCGGGCGGCGTGATCGGGCAGGCCGATCGGGATGACGTAGTCGAACCGGCCGTGCCGCAGCAGCGCCGAGTCGAGGGCGCGAATGAAGTTGGTCGCGCAGACGAGCAGCCGGCCGGGCTGTTCCCGGAAGGCCGGGATGATCTTGAGCAGTTCATTGGTCACACCCTGCAGTGGCGAGGGCGGTTCGCCGCCCCGCTGCGCGGCGATCTCCTCGACCTCGTCGATGAAGACGACCGCGTGCTCCAGTTCGGAGATCTTGAGGAAGGTCTCCCGGAGCGCGCCGGCCAGACCCTGGGGATCCCCGGCCAGCCTCGACGGGAACACCTCGACGAACGGCCACTCGAGCCGGGAGGCGATGGCCTTGGCGAAGGTGGTCTTCCCTGTGCCGGGCGGTCCGAAGAGCACCACGGCCTTCGGCGGCACGACGCCGTACCGGTCGGCCATGTCGGGCTTGGCGAGCGGCATGACGAGGCGGCGCTCAAGCAGTTCCTTCTCCTTGCGCATGCCCCCGACCCCGGCCCACAGGTCGCGGGGGAGGACGCGGCCGCCCAGCTCGCTGAGGGCGCGCAGACCCTCGCGCTGCACCGGGAGGTGGCGCTCGAAGTAGCGAAGCTGCTTCTTCACCTCGAAGCCGCGGTTGAGGAACGCGTCGACCCGGCTGGCCGTCTCCGGCATCAGGGCGGACA
This sequence comes from Cryobacterium mannosilyticum, assembly GCF_004402705.1. Taxonomy (NCBI): domain Bacteria; kingdom Bacillati; phylum Actinomycetota; class Actinomycetes; order Micrococcales; family Microbacteriaceae; genus Cryobacterium; species Cryobacterium mannosilyticum. The sequence goes on from NZ_SOFM01000016.1 coordinate 59,433, forward strand.
GCTTCGTGATCCCGTGCGGCGCCATCCTCGCCTCGAGGGCCGCGAGCATGGCCGTGCCGATGCCCTGGCTCTGCCAGGACTGCCGGGTGGCGAGGAACACGATCCAGCCCTGGGCGTGAGCGGCCCGGCCGACCGCGGCGCCGACCACCTCGTCACCGTGCAGGGCGACGACGGCGTGGTCCTTCTGGCAGGATGCCATCACCTCGGAGAGCCCGTACACCGGCTCCGTCTTGGCCGCCGTGATCTCCTGCCAGAGCTGCAGGATGCCGTCGAGATCATCGGCATGGAAGTCCCGAATACGCCAACCGGTCATTGAGGCTCCTTCGCGCCATGAGGTGTGCTGACAAATCTAGGTCACCCGGGCGCAGGGCGTGCCCCCGGCATCCGTCGTCGCCGCCGGCCGGGGTGGAGTTTCTCGGACACGCCGCGTTGTTCGGGCGCGCGGCCCGGCGTGTCCGAGGTTTCTCCGATCGTGCGTGGGCCGGGGGGCTCGCGCCCGGCCGGTTAGAGCGCGCCGCCGTCGGCCAGGCGCCGGGCCAGGTAGGGGGCGGTGCGGCTCTCCGCGTGCCCGGCCACGGTCTCGGGCGGCCCGGAGACGAGGATGCGACCGCCCGCGTCGCCGCCGGCCGGCCCGAGGTCGATCACCCAGTCTGCCGCGGCGACCACGTCGAGGTCGTGCTCGACCACGATCACCGTGTTGCCGGCGTCGACGAGCCGGTTCAGCTGGGTCAGGAGCAGTTGCACGTCGGCGGGGTGCAGGCCGGTGGTCGGCTCATCGAGGAGGTAGAGGGTGTGGCCGCGGCGGGCGCGCTGCAGCTCGGTGGCGAGCTTGATCCGCTGCGCCTCACCGCCCGAGAGCTCGGTGGCAGGCTGGCCGAGCCGCAGGTAGCCGAGGCCGACCTCGCGGAGGGTGCCGAGGCTGCGCGCGGCGGCCGGGACGTCCGCGAGGAACTCGGCGGCGGCGTCGACGGTGAGGTCGAGCACCTCGGCGATGGTGCGGCCGTTGTAGTCGATCTCCAGCGTCTCGGGATTGTAGCGGGAGCCGCCGCAGGCCGGGCAGGGCGCGTAGCTGCCGGGCAGGAAGAGCAGCTCCACGGCCACCGAGCCCTCGCCGAGGCAGGTCTCGCAGCGGCCGCCGGCCACGTTGAAGGAGAAGCGGCCGGCGCCGTAACCGCGTGCGCGGGCCTCATCGGTCGCGGCGAATGCCGAGCGCACCGCGTCGAAGAGCCCGGTGTAGGTGGCCAGGTTCGAGCGCGGGGTGCGGCCGATCGGCTTCTGGTCGACGCGCACGAGGCGGTCGACGGCGGCCAGGCCGGTGATCCGGTCGACGGTGGTCGCGGCGGAGGCCGTGCCAGGGGAACCCGGGGCGTCGTCGTCGGCCGCGGCGGTATCAGAGTCGTCGTCGATGGCGCCGGGGTGCAGCTCGTGCCGCACGGCGTCGGCGAGCACCTGGCTGACCAGGGTGGACTTGCCCGAACCGGACACCCCCGTGACCGCGGTGAGCACGCCCAGCGGGAAGCCGGCGTCGAGGGCGCGGAGGTTGTGCCGGCTGATGCCGTGCAGGCCCAGCCACTCCGCGGGCACCCGGCGGCTCGGTCCGGTCGGGGCCGGGGTCGGGGTCGCCGAGCCCGTCTCGGTGTCGGTCTCGGTGTCGTTCTCGGTGTCGGTCTCGAGTCCGGCCTCGCCGTCGGTCCCGGGGAAGAGGAAACGACGGGTGACCGACGCCGGCACGTCGGCCAGGCCGGCAATGGGCCCGCTGTAGAGCACGGCGCCGCCCTCGGTGCCGGCCCGCGGTCCGACATCGACGACCCAGTCGGCGTTGCGCACGACGGCCATATTGTGCTCCACGACGAAGACGGAGTTGCCGGACTCCTTGAGCTGCTGGAGCACGACGAGGAGCGGCTCGGCGTCGGCGGGGTGCAACCCGGCCGAAGGCTCGTCGAGCACGTAGATCACGCCGAACAGCCCGGAACGGAGCTGGGTGGCGATGCGCAGGCGCTGCATCTCGCCGGGTGAGAGGGTCGGGGTGGCCCTGGCCAGGCTCAGGTAACCGAGGCCGAGCTCGAGCAGCACCTCGATCCGGGAGAGCAGGTCGCGGGTCAGGGTGACGGCGACCTCGGTGACCTCGCCGGATGCCGCATCCGGCCGGGCCGCGCCGGCCTCGGTGAGCGCCGCCGTGGGCCGGATGACCTCGGCGAGACCGGTCAGCGGCAGAGCGGCCAGCTCGGCGATCGACCGGCCGGCGAAGGTGACGGCGAGGGCCGCCGGAGTGAGCCCGGTGCCGCCGCAGAGCGGGCACGGCCCCGACTCCACGAATCGCAGCGCCCGTTCGCGCTGGCTCTGGCTCTTCGAGTCGGCCAGCGTGTGCATCACGTAGCTGCGCGCGCTCCAGAACCGGCCCTGGTACGGCCTGGCGATCCGGTCCCGCTGCGGGACGACCTCGACAACGGGCTGTTCCTCGGTGAACAGGATCCACTCCCGGGCGTCGGCCGGCAGGTCACGCCAGGCCGTGTCGACGTCGTAGCCGAGCACGATCAGGATGTCGCGCAGATTCTTGCCCTGCCAGGCTCCCGGCCAGGCCGCGATCGCGCCGTCGCGGATGCTCAGGGTCGGGTCGGGCACCAGGGAGCCGGCCGTGACGGTGTGTGCGATGCCAAGCCCGTGGCACTGCGGGCAGGCCCCCGCTGCGGTGTTCGGTGAGAAGGAGTCGGACTCGAGGCGAACGGCGCCGGCGGGATACGTGCCCGCGCGGGAATACAGCATCCGGAGCGAATTGGAAAGCGTGGTGAGCGTGCCGACCGACGACCGTGAGCTGGGGGTTCCGCGCCGCTGCTGCAGCGCGACCGCGGGCGGGAGCCCGGTGATCTCGTCGACGCGTGGACTGTGTCCCTGTTGGATCAGCCGGCGGGCGTACGGGGCGACCGACTCGAGGAACCGTCGCTGGGCTTCGGCGAAGATCGTGCCGAACGCCAGGGAGGACTTGCCGGATCCGGAGACCCCGGTGAACGCGACGATCGCGTCGCGCGGCACGTCGACGTCGACGTTCCGCAGGTTGTTCTCCCGCGCGCCGCGCACGCGCACGAAACCGGTGAGCGCAGGGGTGGTCGAATCGGTGGTTGCATCGGTGAGACCGGTGGGGCGAGGCGGCGTGTGCATCCGGACGACTCTAGTGGGCGCGGCTGGTCGATACCCGTGCACGGCCGCAGCGGAGCTATCATAGGGGTTGCGATCCCGTCCACTGATGGTGGTGGGTCGGTGGGACATCTCTCGTGCAGTCCGATGCCAAACCGTGACAATCTCGATCGTTCGTTCATTGAACAAGGCTCAGCGGCGTGCCGTTCACTTCACGTTTGAGACTGAGAGACCCATTGGCCGATTCCACGAATAATTCAACGATCCAGTACGTTTCGGCGCTTCGATGGGCCGCACTGAAGCGGGAGTTCGTCTCTCGGCAGGGTGCGACCAGCAGTGACCGGGACAAGGATCGGGGCTGAGAGCAACAGTGGCTGACCCGTCCGCAACCGACGCGACGCAACCGTCGCCGGTCAATCAGGTGTCATTGCCGCGCTGGGCGGAACTCAAGCGCGCGTATGTCGCGCGGCAGGGCAAGGACCACGGCGGGCCGACGGCGGGCGCGGAAAACGCGGCCGACCCGGACCCGATCGCCCCGGAGAGCTGACCCTACCCGTCTCCGACTCGGCGGCTTACGGGGCAGGTGCCAGCATCCAGAGCACTTCGCATTCCTCGGCGGCCGATGCGTTGCGCCAGGTGTGCGGGTCACGGCCACGGAAGGTCATCGCGTCGCCGGCCTCGAGGGAGAACGTCTCCTCACCGATGACGATGACCAGGGTGCCGCGCAGAACATAGGCGAACTCGATCTCGGTGTCCAGCACGTAGAGGTCCAGGCCGGCCGAGCCGCCGGGGTCGATGACCGAGCGGATGACCTCGACCTGGCTTTGGTTGCCGGGCGTCAGCAGGCTCTCGGTGGCGCCCCTCCCGCCGAAATTGATCGGCGAGCCGTGCCCTGCGCGCACGATCTGGGTCGGGGGCGCCTCGAACAGCTCACCGACCCGCAGGCCGACGGCGTCGCAGATGGCGACCAGGGTGGCAACGGACGGCGAGACCTGGTCGCGCTCCAGCCTGCTGACGAATCCCTGGGTGATCCCGGCGCTGGTGGCGACGGCCTCGAGGGTAAGGCCTTTGCCCAGCCGCGCCGCGCGCAGCCGCGCGCCGATCGGAACCTGTCGCGCCATCGGAATCCCTACAGTTCGAGGTGCAGCGCCACCGCCCGGACCGGGGCGCCGTCTGCCGCTTCAAAGGCTATCGGTAGCAGCGAAATGACCGGTCCGTCGAAGTCGATCGAGGCGAGATTGGTGAGGTTTTCGCTGATCACACCGCCGACGTCGGCAATGAGGTGGTGCACGGGGAAGCCCTCGCCGGGGTGCGTCTCGTCGGGGGTTTCGTCGATGTTGATGGCGTCGATCCCGAAGGTGCGGATGCCGAGGCCGATCAAGCGCGCGCACGCGCCCGCATCGAGAAAGGGATTGTCGAAGTACCGATCGGTGCCGTAGTGCGTGCTCCAGCCCGTGTGCAGGAGCACGATCACGCCGGGTGCGAGCAGGTGGGCGACGGGTTCGATCTGCCGCCAGGTGATTCGCCCGCGGGCTCCGACCTCCCTGGCGTCGACGATGACGCCCGGCCCGATGAAGCGGTCGAGCGGCAGCTCGTCCAGCTTCGGAGCGGATTCGTCGAAGTGGTACGGCGCATCCACGTGGGTGCCGGTCTGCGAGCCAATGCTCACGCTGAGGAGGTTGAAGCCGTCACGCTCGATCGTGCTGTGCACGTCGAGTACAGGCACCGGGTCACCCGGGTAGACCTGCGTGGCGGCGTTCACGACGACCGAGAGATCCACGACGCTGTTTATCTTCATAGTCAAAAACTATTGCATGAGAGTCAAGCCAGCGGCTAGTGTCAACCCAACTTGTCCCGAGCCCCCGCTTCTCCCTCGCGCAGCATCATCCGAGAAACCCGAAGGTCGTCACACATGAGCGAAACCCCCGGCACCGGCCACGATGATGGAACGGTGGTGCTGAACGCCCGCCCGAAGGCCACCGAGGTGGAGACGCACGGGATCGACACGATTCCGCCGGCGGACCGCACCTCCACCTGGGTCGACCTGCTGAGGATCCAGTTCGGCGGAGCGAACACGTTCGCAACCGTGCTGCTCGGCACCTTCCCGATCGTGCTCGGGCTCTCCTTCTGGCAGGCTGTGCTCGCCACCGTGACCGGCGTGCTCGTCGGCACCGTCTTCCTGATGCCGATGGGGCTCTTCGGGCCCAAGACCGGCACGAACAACGCGGTGTCGTCCGGCGCGTTCTTCGGCGTGCGCGGCCGGGTCGTCGGGTCGTTCCTGTCGCTCCTCACCGCGATCGCGTTCTACTCCATCTCGGTGTGGGTGAGCGGCGACGCCCTCGTCGGGGGGCTCAACCGGCTGGCCGGCATCCCCGACTCGATCGGCCTGCGAACCCTGGTCTACGGCGTGATCGGCGTGATCGTGATCGTTGTGGTGGTCTACGGGTTCCAATTCATGCTCCTCGTGAACAAGACGGCCGTCATCGCCAACACGGCGCTGATCCTCCTGGCCGTGGTCGCCTTCTCCGGAACCTTCGACGCCGGTTACAACCCCGGGCCCGACGCGCTGGCACTCGGCGGATTCTGGCCGACGTTCGTGGGCGCGGCACTCATCGTGATGAGCAACCCGATCTCATTCGGGGCCTTCCTCGGCGACTGGTCCCGATACATCCCCAAGAGCACGCCGCCGCGCAAGCTGCTCCTCGCGACGTTCCTCGGCCAGCTCCTCACCCTGGTGCCGTTCCTGTTCGGCGTCGCCACGGCAACCCTGGTCGCCGGCCAGGCCGATTACGTCTTCGCCCTGATCCAGGCCTCCCCGATCTGGTACGCGGTGCTGTTGATGCTGGTGGCGTTCATCGGCGGGCTGTCCACCGGCACGACCTCCCTGTATGGCACCGGCCTGGACTTTTCCTCGGTGTTCCCCACCTTCAGCCGAGTGCAGGCCACGATCGGGATCGGAGTGGTCGCGTTCCTCTTCATCCTGACCGGCCGGCTCTTCTTCGACCTCCTCGGGGCGGTCAACGCGTTCGTCGGCGCCATCATCGTGACCACCACCCCCTGGATGGTCATCATGGCGATCGGCTACGTCGTGCGCCGCGGCCACTTCGACGCCCGGAACCTCCAGGTCTTCAACAAGGGCGAAATCGGCGGCATCTACTGGTTCACCTCCGGCGTGAACTGGCGCGGGATGGTGGCGTGGATCGGAGCGGCCGCCCTCGGGCTGCTCTTCGCCAACTATCCGCCCATCATCGTCGGACCCTTCGTCGGCCTCGGCGGCGGCATGGACCTCAGCCTGGTCACAGCGGTTGTGGCCGGGGCCGTGCTCTACCTGGGCGCACTGTGGATTTTCCCCGAACCGCGCTACGTCTTCGGCGCGAACGGGCCACGCCTCGTCGCTGCCGTCGACGGAACCGCTCAGGAGGTCGTCACCGATCACGGTTCGACGGCGGCCAGGGCCGCTGCCCGCAGGGCGGGGTAGACCATGACGACCGCCCAGGACCAGACGGGCCCGGCCGCCGAGGCTCTCGCCGCAGCCGACGCGATCATCGACGACTTCGGTCACCATCGACGGGATGCCTACTTCGCCGGGTTCGCAGCCGAGGCCTCCTTCATGTTCCACACGGTCCCGGAGCGGCTGGAAACGCGCGCCGCCTACGAGGAACTGTGGAGGGACTGGGAGCAGACCAACGGCTTCCGCGTGCTGGGCTGCACCTCGGCGAACCGGCGACTGCAACTCTTCGGCACGGTTGCCGTGTTCAGCCACGACGTGACCACCGTGCTCGAATCCGACGGGGTCCGGGAGACCCAGCATGAACGCGAGACGATCGTGCTGGAGAAGCAGGGCGGACGCTGGCTCGGAGTGCACGAGCACCTCTCCCCGGCGGTTTAGGGCCGGCGGAAGAGTTCCACGGGCATCATCGCGAGCGGCGCCCGCAGGGCGATGAGCGCCCTGGCCTGTTCGTCGAGCGCCTTGTCCTCTGCGGTGATCAGGGTGAGCGGGGTGACCGATTCGGCGTGGCCGTCCGCCCCGATCGCCACGAAGATGCTCATGCACGCGGTGGTGAGCTGGAGGTCGTGCGGGTTCCGCGGGCTGCCCGAGCGCACCCGGATGCTGATGTGCATGCTTCGATGACCGGTGTGGATGAGCCGGGCATCCACCTCGACGATGTGCCCGATGTGGATCGGCCTGTAGAAGTGGATGCCGCCGGAATAGACGGCTACGGCGGCCTCTGAACTCCAGGCAGCGGCGGTGGCGAATGCGGCCTCGTCGATCCAGCGCATGACCGTGCCGCCGTGGGCGTTGCCCCCCCAGTTCGCGTCGGCAGGAGCGGCGAGGAAGCGGAAGACCGTGCGCGCGGTCGTGCCGTCATCGGTATATTCCGCTGCGCGCATAATCGCTTGGATGCGCTTGCGGGGTTCGAGCCGGGCCTGCGCGTTCCGCTGCAAGGAGCGGTCCACGTCCGAGCGGGGGGTCCAGGTGGGCACCTCGCGGGGCGTGCCCGCGTCGTCGACGGCGACGAAAACGAGGATGCAGTGGGTTGCCGGACTGTATTCCCTGGCGCGCACATCCGTCGTCTCGACCGTGACGAGCACGTGCATGCTCGTGCGGCCGGTGTGGATGATGCGAGCGTGCACCTCGACGAGGTTGCCCGGCTTGATCGGCCGGGTGAAATGCACGTTGCCGACGTATGCCGTCACCGTGTCCGAAGCGCTCCAGCCGACCGCGCAGGCGTAGGCGGCCTTGTCGATCCACTCGAGCACGCTGCCGGCTGCGACCGTGGAGCCGGAGGCAGCCACGTCCTGGGGCACGGCCATGAAGCGCAGGGTGATGCGGTCGTCGGGCTCCGGGCCCCGGACGGCGCCGTCGGAATCGGGTGCCGGCGTCGGTTCGGGATTCGGTGTCATCGGTATGGTCACGGGAACTCCAGGGGAGCCAGGTCGGGGGCTTGGTTCCAGAATCCCACGCCGGGCCGGATTGGGGAAACGTTCAGGTGCTGAGCCCGGCGTCCCTGCGTTGCAGCCGGATGGTGGCCCAGAGCAGGGCGAAGGCCGCGACCTGGAGGGCGACGACGGTGCCGACGAGCACCGGCACCTGGTCATAGAGCGCCCCGGCCAGCGTGCCGCCGGCGAGTGCGGCCGCGCCCTCGAATGCGGCGAAGATGCCGTACGCGGTGCCACGGTGGCCGCTCGGCACCAGGTCGGCGACCAGGGCCTTGACGGTCGACTCCTGGATGCCGGTGGCCGCGCCCCAGAGCGCGGCGCCGACGACGACGGCGCCGAGCTGGGCCGACAGGGAGAGGCCCGGCACGAAAGCGATCATCAGCGGAAGGGAGAACAGCACCCCGGTGCCCAGCTTGTCGTAGGCGTAGCCGCTGGCCAGGGCGCCGAGGGCGGCGGCGCCCATGGCGACCGCGTAAACGAGGGGGACCGCGGCCAGCGGCAGAATCTGGGCATCCACGAGGTGGAAGGAGATCACGCCGAAGCTGACCAGTCCGACCGTGGACACTCCGACGGTTGCCGCGAACAGGTAGAACGCGCGGGGCAGCCTGAACGGCGCGGGAGGGCCCGTGGGGTCGGCCGGGTTGCCCGGGTCAGCGGGATCATCCGTCGCGCCGGACCGGGGGCGCGCGGAAACAGGGGCGCGGTCCCGGCTGCTCTCGTACACGCTGAGATCGGGCACGCGGGCGCGCATCCAGACGAGGATTCCGATCGCCACGGCGCCCGGGATGGCGAGCACGGCGAAGGCCGGCCAGATCACGGTCGTCACGGCGATCACCGCGGAGACGACCAGTGGCCCGAGCAGCGACCCTGCCTGGTCGAGGGACTTGTGCACGGCGAAGCCGCGCCCCCTCCCGACGGCGCCGGCGGCGTTCGCGAGGAGCACGGTCTTCGCCGGGCTGCGGATGGCCTTGCCGGTGCGTTCGACCAGGATCAGGGTGCTGGCGAGAACCAGGCCGACGCTGCCGACGAACGGGGTGACGGCGAGCAGTGGAACGCAGACCGCCGTGAGGGCATAACCGGCGATCGTGAAGGTCCAGTACCGGCCGGTACGGTCCGACCAGGGGCCCGAAATGAGACGGAAGGTGAGCGCGAACGCCTCGCCCAGGCCCGTCACGACGCCGACGACCAGCGCGGATGCCCCGAGCTGGCCGAGGAGCGGACCGGTGAGTGACTCGGCGCCATTCGAAGCCAGATCGACGACGAGGCTGACGATGCCGAAGTTGAGCACCACTCGCCAGGCCGACCACTGGCGGGCGGGCGGGTCGGCGCCGAGGGGAACGGGCTCGCCCATCGGTGCCTCCTGACGAAGAGGGTAGCCGGCCGGGGCGACGGCCCCGGCCGGCCGGATCTTGATCCGAGGCTACATCTGTCCGAGTTCGAAGATCTGCAGGCTGAACCTTCCCTTGCCTTCGCTGAGGAACGGGTGCCCCTCGGCGAGGGCCTGCGCCTCGTCGAGGCTGGCGGCTTCGACGATGCTGTACCCGGTCAGGTCGGCCGAGGCCGCGGTCGATCCGTCATCGACGACGGCAGTGCCGCCGGCGAACGGGGCGCCGCCGTCAACGAGCGCCGACCCGATCCGACCCATCCAGGCTCCCCATGCCGCGGTTTCCTTTTCACTCTGTTCAGGAGTGAACTGGTCCATCGGCGTGGCCGGGCCCTTGTAGATGTAGATGAACTTGCTCATGGTGTTTCCTTCCTGTTGGTGCACCCGGCCGGGTGGCAAGGTGCCGTTTTCTTGTATGCGGTTCGCGTCGGGTGCCCGCGGCCGGGCCCCCGATCACGAGGGATTCGGGCGGCCGGTGAAGGCGAGGAGCCGAGGCAGGCTCGCGGCCGATTCCTCGAGCTCGATTGCCGGATGGAAGCTGCCGTTGCCGCGCGTCGCATCCGTGATGGTCTGGCGGGCCAGGCCGAGGATGTAGTCCGACAGAGCCGGCGCCACCACGAGCTGCTGCCCGGTCGCCGTGGCCAGGTCCCAGGCGTGCACGAGGAACTCCAAGTTCAGGATGTTCGCCGCCGTCGACGCGGGGAGGCCGCCCGGCCCGAGGTCGACCGTTCCGGCCAGCCCGCGGAGCCGGAGGGCCTCGAGGGTCTTCTTGGCCGCGTCGGCGATCCGCACCTCGGCAGGGACGGATGCTGCGGCAGCGGAGGAGGGGGCGGCGGGCTCAGGCACCCCGAGCGCCGTGCCGATCCGGGCGATCGAGTCCAGAAGGTGCGCGACGAGCTCGGCCACGGTGAAGTCCTCGCAGGGGGTCGGGACCCCCGCGTTGGCCGCGGTCACGCCTCGCAGCACCCGCTGCACGATGGCGAGGGCGGCCTCGGCGCTGGCCAGCGGGTCGATCGGGTCGGGGACGGCGGCCCACTCATCCGGGCCGACGTCACCCTCGACACCGAGGGTGACCAGGCGGCCGAGGAAGTGGTGCCAGCCCTGGGCGTGACTTGCGGCCTGCTCGGCGGTGAGACCGTCATGCACGAGCCGCACGGTGGTGCCGCCGTCGACCGCGTCAAGGGTGATCGAGACCGTGGACGCCCCCGGCGGCAGGTCGGGGGACCCCTCCCAGCCCCAGGTGAGCACGACCCGCTTGCCCGGCTCGATCTCGGTGAAGGTGCCGGCCGCGGAATGGCCCGGCACGATGGTCCACCGGTATTCGCCACCCACCCGCAGGTCGACCCGGGCGGCCACGGTCTTCCACCGGCGCAGGCGCTCCGGCTCGGTGATCAGCCGGAAGGCGGCGTCGGGGTCGAGCGGCAGAAAGACGGTCATGTCGAACGGCATCAGGATTCTCCTTGCGGCGGGCGTGGACGAAGGGCGTGGGCATCGGCTACGAGCTGGTCGAGTTCGCTGGTCCAGAAGGCGTCGAAGAGGCGTCGCAGCCGGCCCATTCCGGCCTGGTCGAGCCGGTAGTGCCGGTTGCGGCCCTCCTTGCGGGCGGCCACGAGCCCGGCTCCTTCCAGCAGCAGCAGATGCTGGGAGATCGCGGAACGGCTCACGGCGAACTCGCCGGACAACTCGGTCACGGTCTGTTCACCGTGGGCGAGCAGTTGGAGCAACCGGCGCCTGGTGGGCTCCGTTGCCACCTCGAGGAGGTCGACCATGCACATACGTTAGCAACCACTAACGCATTTGGCAATGGCCGGACCGGCAGGGTCAGTCGCCGCGGTGGAGGTGTTCAGCCCTGGGCCAGGCGGTGCTCCGCGAGGACCTCGACGACGAGGTCGTGGTCGTCGCGCTGGGCCAGGCCGGAGACGCCGACCACGCCGATCAGCGACCCGCGTACCCGCAGCGGGAAGGCACCCCCGTGGGCGGCGTGGGTGGCCGGGTCGAGGTTCGAGGCGGTGCGGAAGTCGCGGCCGAGCGAGCGGAAGCGCGTGCCCACCGCGAACGAGGAGTTCGCGAACCGGCGCACCACCCGGAACTTGTTCTCGAGCCAGGCGTCGTTGTCGGCGCTCGACCCGGGCAGCGCCGCGTGGAAGACGCGCTGGTCGCCGAACGTGATCGACACGGCGATCGGATGCCCGCGCAGGGTTCCCAGTTCGACCAGCCGGGAGCCGACCGCCCAGGCGTCGCCGAAGTCGAAGGAGTCGAATTGGATGGTGCGTTCCTGGTCGAGCAGTGTGCTGAGGAGGTCTGCCGCCTCCGATGCGTCCGTCATGGTCCGCCTTTCGCCCGAGGGCGTCGGTGTGCGCCCGGACCCAGTCTTCCACGCCCGCGAAGCATCGACGCCGCGGCGAACCGGCCCGCGCACGCCGGTTGTGAGTTGACCAAAAGGGAGCGGGGGCCGAAACTGGAGAGGTGAACCCCCAAGAGGAAGACCGTGCCGTCGCCAAGGTCATCGACCGGTTGGCCGAGAAGTTTCCGGAATCGCCGCGAGTGCGGATCGAACAGGCCGTGCACGAGCAGCAGGAGGCGCTGGCGGGGAACCCGGTGCGCGACTACGTTCCCGTGCTGATCGAACACGCGGCGAAGAACCGATTGCGCAGCTCCGCCGCGAGCTGAACCCGAAGGATCTCGTCGGTGTGGGACTGAGTCAAAGTCATGGTGGCAGGGTCCCAGCAGTCACCGACATTCAGCCCAACTCCCAGGGGAGTCGTTCGTCGAAGGGAACGGGGGCGAGCGGGATCATCACCACCGGGCGGTGCTGGCGGTGGGCCAGGCGCACGGCGATGGACCCGGTGAAGAAGGCTTGAAGGCCGCCGCGGACGCTGGATTCCCGCGTGCCGACGATGATCATCGACGCCCCCAGCGTCTCGGCGAGGTGACCGAGGGCCAGGGCCGGGTCACCGGCCAGGGCCCGCGTGCTCCACGCCACGCCACGCCCTTCGAGCAGCGTCTCCAGGCGGGCGCGCAACCCCGGGTGGAATCCCTCATCGGCCAGGTCCGTGTTGTCGGGGTCGAACGACAGGGAGGACATGCTGCCGTCGGGGTGCTCGGAAACCATGTACCGGCCGGGATCGACCCACGCGCAGACCAGTTCGGCCGCGAAATGGGAGGCGAACCCGGCCGCCTGCTGCACGACGGCATCCGGCTGGCCAGGGGCGACGCCCACGATCACGCGCGCCGGGTGTCTAACGGTCATGAGGTGCTCCCTGTGGGCGGGGCTGGATGCCGACCAGTCCGATCGTGCCACCGACCGGCGGGCATTGCGAGCAATCCCCGCCGAACACGATAAATATCGATGTTCATCGATATACTGGAATGACCGACACCACGGACAGGTCGTCCCCATGGATGCCGGACCAGGAGTTGGTGCGCAATGGCAAACATCCAGATCTTCGAACCCGGACTGTGCTGCGGCACGGGAATCTGTGGCGTGGACGTCGACGAGGCGTTGGTCACGGTGTCGGCGGACCTCGACTGGACCCGGTCGCAGGGTGGACAGGTCACCAGGTTCAATCTTGCCCAGGAGCCGCTGGCCTTTGTCGAGGACGAGATTGCCCACGCCTTCCTGCTGACGGCCGGCGAGGAGGGTCTCCCGCTCACCGTCGTCGACGGCGCCACGGTGCTGACGGGGCGGTATCCGTCGCGGGCCGAGTTGGGCAAATGGGCCGGGATCCAGGCCCACGAGTCCGCCGTGCAGCCGGAGGGGTCGCCCCGCCTCCTGGCCATGGCGGCACCGGGCGCGGCCCTCGAAGCCGAGGCGGGTTGCTGCGGCGGCACCGGCGGATGCTGCTAGTCAGGACCCCGCGATGACGAATCCCCGGTTTCTCGACGACACGCCGCGCTTCCTCTTCTTCACCGGCAAGGGCGGGGTCGGGAAGACGTCGATCGCCTGCGCGACGGCCGTGCGCCTGGCCGACGGCGGGGCATCCGTGCTGCTGGTCAGCACCGACCCTGCCTCGAACGTCGGCCAGGTCTTCGGCGTGGGCATCGGCAACACGGTCACCCCGATCGACGCGGTCCCGGGGCTGTCGGCCCTGGAGATCGACCCGGAGCAGGCCGCCGAACAGTACCGCGAGCGGATAGTCGGCCCGGTTCGCGGCCGACTGCCGGCCGCCCAGGTGGCGTCGATCGAGGAGCAGCTGTCGGGTGCGTGCACCACGGAGATCGCCTCATTCAACGAATTCACCGAGCTGCTGACGGATGCTGCCTGGACCGCCGCCTACGACCACATCGTTTTCGACACGGCCCCCACCGGGCACACCATCCGGCTGCTCCAGCTGCCCGGCTCGTGGACCGACTTCCTCACCGAGGGAACCGGCGACGCCTCCTGCCTGGGGCCGCTGTCGGGGCTGGAAAAGCAGCGCGCCGTCTACGCGGAAGCCGTCGCAGCCCTGTCGGACCCGGCCCGCACCCGGCTGGTGCTGGTGGCCAGGGCGCAGCGCTCGACCCTCGCCGAGGCCGCCCGCACGCAGGCCGAACTGGCCGCGATCGGCATGACCCGGCAGTACCTGGTGGTCAACGGCATCCTGCCGGAGCAGCACGCCGACAGTGCGGTCGACCCGCTCGCCGCTGCCATCCGGGCCAGGGAACAGCGGGCGCTCGCCGAAATGCCCGAGGCCTTGCGGAGTGCGACGACCGACCGGGTGGCGCTGAAAAGCACCAACATGGTGGGGCTCGTCGCCTTGCGAAGCCTGCTCGAGCCGGAAGACCTCCCAGGACAACCTGGCCCGGCGCCTGAGCTTGCCCCGGCTCCACTGTCGGCCCTCGTCGACGAGATCGCGGCCGGCGGCCACGGCCTCGTCATGCTGATGGGCAAGGGCGGCGTGGGCAAGACCACCATGGCTGCCGCGATCGCCGTGCAACTCGCCGAACGCGGGCATCACGTGCACCTGACGACGACTGATCCGGCCGCGCATCTTGTCGACACGCTGGTCGGCGGGCTTCCCGGACTCGAGGTGTCCCGGATCGACCCGGCCGTCGAAATCGCGAATTACACCGACCGGGTCATGCGCACCAAGGGGGCCCACCTCGATGAACAGGGCAAGGCGATGCTCAGGGAAGACCTCCGCTCGCCGTGCACCGAGGAGATCGCCGTGTTCCAAGCCTTCTCCCGGGTGACCCGGGAGGCGAAGGACTCCTTCGTCATCATGGACACGGCGCCCACCGGTCACACTCTGCTGCTGCTGGATGCGACCGGGTCGTACCACCGCGAGATCCAGCGCCAGATGGGCCCCGGCATGCACTTCACGACTCCGATGATGAAGCTGCAGGATCCGGAGCAGACCAAGGTGATCCTGGTCACCCTCGCCGAAACGACACCGGTGCTCGAGGCCGCGGAACTGCAGGACGACCTGATCCGAGCCGGAATCGCCCCCTGGGCCTGGATCATCAACAATTCGATCGCCGCGGCGGCGCCGAGCTCGCCGCTCCTCCGGCTCCGGGCCGCAGGCGAACTGTCGGAGATTGCGCACGTGCGGGAGCTGAAAGCGCCCCGCCTGGCGGTCGTGGCGCTGCTCGCGGCCGAGCCGGTCGGCATCCCCTCACTGCTGGCGCTCGGCGACGGCGTTCCCGCCCTTGCGGCAACCGCCGATTCCCGTTCGTCCTGACCCGGTTCGGGGCGGGGTGTCGGCGAATCCGGGCGGAGTGCCCGGTGTGCTGCCATGCTTACGATCGGGTGGCCGGCCGTTCGGCCAACCGGGAACAACGCCGCGTCGTTGGCGGGATTGTGGAGTGCTTGTGGACATGCGACTGGAACTGGTCCCGCTGCCGTCGACGGATGTGGACCGCTCAAAGGCGTTCTACGTGGACGGAGTGGGGTTCACCCTTGATCACGATGTCGAGCCGGGCAACGGAATGCGCGTCGTGCAGCTGACCCCGCCTGGATCGGCGTGCTCCATAGTCATCGGGGTCGGGATCAGCGATCCCCACGCCGCTCCCGTCCTGAACCTCCATCTGGTCGTGGGCGATGTCGACGCCGCCCGCCGAGAACTCATCGGCAACGGCGTTGAGGTCTCGGACGTCCACGACATGGGCGGAGGCATCCGCTACGCCTATTTTAGTGACCCCGACGGCAATTCCTGGGCCCTGCAGCAGATCTCTGTGTGAGTTCACTGCGCTTGCACGGCCGACTGCGATACCGTGATCTGGAGCCGCGATCAGCGGGCCCGGACGAGGGATCAGTACCCGGAACGCGACAAGACTGGCCGTAGGAGTTGTTGTCATGTCCTGGATCGTGCTTATCGTGTCCGGCGTCCTCGAAGCGGTCTGGGCTACCGCGCTGGGCAAGTCCGACGGCCTGACAAAGCTGTGGCCATCGGTGGTCTTCGTGGTGGCGCTCACGATCAGCATGGTCGGTCTTGCCTGGGCAATGCGAGACATCTCAACCGGCACGGCATATGCCGTCTGGGTCGGAATCGGGGCGGCACTGACCGTGCTCTACGCGATGGTCTTCGGCGGCGAGCCCGCATCACTGGTCAAGATCCTGCTCATCCTCGGGCTCGTGGGGTGCATCGTCGGTCTCAAACTCGTGGATGGCGGCCACTAGAACAGGTTCCCGCGAACGAAAGCGGGCAGGCACAGAAACGGCGCAGAACCGAGGATGTCCTCGGTTCTGCGCCGCATGTCTGGATCAGATCGTGCGCGGTGCCTTTGCCAGGTTGGCCTCGAGCTCGGCGATGTTCTGTCGCGTGCCGTAGGCGGGGCGGTCGCGCTCTACCCGCCAGCTCTCGGCGAGCGGACCGATGTTCACGGTGTCGAAACCGAATTCGTCGTAGAGCTTCGTGACGAAGTCGGAGGCATCCGCAAAGTCGGATGCCGTGGCCAGCGCACGCCGCGCCGGGTCGCCGGTCGGGAACGAGTCAGCGGTGATGTCGGCGGCCGTGATGTGGTTGAAGCCCTTCGCGACGCGCGAGGTCGGCAAGTGCCCCTGCAGCATGCCGGTGACGGTCGCCTCGCCGTTGTCGAGGGCCTCGATGTGGCCGTCGCGTTCGAAGTAGTAGTTGTTGGTGTCGATGACGATCTTGCCGGCGAGCGGCTGGACCGGCACGTCCGCATAGGCCTTGAGCGGCACGGTCACGACCGCGATGTCGGCAGCCTGTGCCGCCTGCGCGGCGGTTCCGGCGGTCGCCTTCGGGCCGAGCTCGGCGACGAGGGCCGCGAGCGTCTCGGGGCCGCGGGAGTTGCTGATCACGACGTCGTAGCCGCTCTCGATCGCCTTGCGGGCGACCTGGCTGCCAATGTTTCCTGCACCGATGATTCCGATAGTTGTCATGCTCACGTCAACGGGCCCGGCATCGAAAATGTTCCCGATGCCACGAGGCCGGCGTGGTGGAGGCGTTCAGGATCGCCACGTTCACGCGGTGTGGCTGTGAGCCCCGGCGCGATCAGCCGGCTGGCCTATCCTTCTTTCGATTCCTTGGGCGACCGCAATGCCGGGTTGGCCGTCGCCGGGGTGATCCTGGGCGGCGGCCCCTGCGCCGTGGTCGGCTGTATGTCCTTTGAGCTAGGAGATGCGACCGCCTGGGCGATCTCAGATGGGGGCAATGCGTGCCATGGCCGAGGCTTCGCTCAGCGGCCGCTTGACCTCAAGTCAGCTTGAGCATCTTGACTAGAAGCATGCAGATCACCAAGGTGTCAGTCCGTGTCCGAAACGCTCGTGAAGCCGGGGAATTCTATGCCGGTGTACTCGGTCTCGACGTCGCCAACGGGCATATGGGCGTGGGCGTGACGCTAGGAACTACTCGGCTCGAACTTGTCGAGGATCCCGCAACTGACGGAGACCACCACTTCGCGATCACGATTCCAGCAAACAAGTTCGACAAAGCAAAGACATGGCTCCAGCAGAGGACCGTCCTGCTGGGAACATCCGAGGCGGACGAATTCGAAACCTCGCCCGGCTGGAATGCTCACAGTGTCTATTTCGCCGGCCATGACCGGTCCGTTCTCGAGCTGATCATTCGCCGCGACCTCGACAACGCCACGCCCGGCCCATTCACCAGCGCGGACCTCCTCGGCATCAGCGAGGTCGGGGTCGCGGTGGCGGACGTCTCGGCCATTGTCGCCACGCTTGCCGACGACGCCGAGGTTGCTCCGTATGGCGATGCGCAAGGCGGCGCCTTCGCGCCCGTCGGAGACGTCGACGGCATGCTTATCCTGGTGGCGCCAGGCCGAATCTGGTTTCCCACAACGGATCGCACGGCGGGGGAGACCCCCGTTACCATCACAGCCATCGGTGGGCGTCCAGGGACTTATTCGCTCGGCGCCCTCGGCTCGCTTCATATCCTGCCGTAAGAATCGCCGGGCCGGAGCTCCGCGCCGAGCCGTTCAAGGGTTGGGTGGTTGCAGAGCCGACCGCGCTCAAAAGAGGAAGGTTGAGCGCACCCTGGAAATGGCGCCGCCCGGGGAAACGCTGCACCGCGTGCCGGGGCCCGCCGAACTGTTCCTCACCGGCGAGAGGTGTGCAAGAAGGCGCAGTATTACGCCGGGAGTCCCGCAGTGACGCGGTGCTCGTCGCGAGCCGCGGCATCCGCAGTACTGTCGGCGCATGACTCTCCTCGACGCATCCCCCGTAACCTCCGTCACCGCCGACGAGCGCGCCACGCGGCTCATCGAGGCCGGCACCGCCTGGGGGGAACGAATCGCCGCCGATGTGGCCAACGGACAGCTGACCTACCGCGTACGCGGCACGGGCGAGGGCTCGGTTGCGTCGACAATCACCGCAGGAAAGCACAGCTTCCGGGTGGATGAGCCCGCCGCGCTCGCCGGAGACGACATCGCCGCCAGCCCCGTGGAGTTCGCACTCGGAGCACTCATCTCCTGCCAGGTCGTCGTCTACCGCCTCTACGCGCAGGCTCTCGGAATCCGGGTGGACGAGATCGATGTGAAGGCCGAGGGCGACCTCGACGCCCGCCGCCTGTTCGGTATCGAGGAGTCTGTTCGCGCGGGCTTCACCGCGGTGCGTCTCGACATCATCATCACGGGCCCGGAGACAGACGCCCGTTACCGGGAGCTGCGGGCGGCGGTCGACGCCCACTGCCCCGTGCTCGACCTCTTCGCAAACGCGACGCCGGTCACCGTGAGCGTCGCAAAGGCCTAGATCGTGGCTATGCCGCGCGGAAGTATTCGATACTGACTTCCAAGCAGTAGTGCCAGAGGACGGAGATCCGCGACATCCGCTCCGACTGCGACTCCGCGCTTCTGGGCGACGAAATCGAGGCTTTCACCGAATCGACGGAACAGCCCGTTCTGCAGCAGCCGGCGCGGATGCGTTAGGTCTCGCGCCTGAGGCAATCGGTGCCGCCAGCGATACCGGCTGATACGTTGTAGCGCACGTCCAGGCGCGTCGCGACCTGCATGACTGAAACGAGGCAATGGTGGCGAACGCAGCAGCAGGTTGGTACGACGACGGTTCGGGTCGCCAGCGACGGTGGGACGGCGCGCAGTGGACGGATGTCTGGCAAGAGGAGGCGCCGGTGAACAGTCCCGCCGCGCTGATCGACCACATCAAGGCGGAGTCCGTCGCGGGAGGTAGACCACGACCGGCGCAAAACGGGCAGAGCTACGTCGTGTTGCAGGTGGTGCTGAAGGAGAAGCTATTCGGTACCGGATCTGGCAACCTCACCGAGCTAGAAAGGTCTATCAACGCGCAAGCCGCCCTCGGCTATCGACTGCACACCATCACGACGTCAGCCTCAGGCAGTAAGGGCCTCGGGGGCGGCGACCGCATCCAGGCCACGCTGGTCTTCGAGCGACTGGGGATCAGCTGACGTCTATCGGCACCCGATCGGGGCCTCAGGCGCCCACTGATCGCCCGCAAGCCGGACCCTCACGGGGCACAGAATCGGTCGCGATAGCTTCGAGCCGGCGTTGGGCAGCTGGGTGCCATTTGGGAACCGCGGAGCTGCCCTATTCTGCGGGACCGGACTGTTGTTGAGGTGCTCGATGTGAGGTGCGCGTACCCAGGAGGGGAGGGGGCGGCGATGCTGGGACTGCGGGGATCCCCTGCTTGAAGATGGGTTCGAGGAGGCGCAGAGCTTTGTCTGGGAGGCCGTCTCCCGGGAAAAAGTCATTCAGTAATTCCTCGGCTGCATTAGGTTCATGAATATCGCAGATCGCGAGCAGATTGGCAATGTCCTGCACGTCGCGGCCCGGGCGCGATGCGTTGAGCTTCATGGCTAGCAGTGCCCGGGGCGAGGCCACTTCCACCGTGATGTCCTCGTTCGAGTAAAGGACCTCCCAGCCCGGGTCAGCCCCGTAGGACGGTAGAAACATTGTGGCGTTGCTGTTGAGCCAGTCCTGCGGCCAGCCGTTCTCGTCGGCGACTTCAACTGCGGCCTTCAGGATTGGTTGCTCTGGCTGCAGGAGCGCATCGACATCTGCGGTTGTCCGGCGGTCGAAGTACCGAAGAGCGAGTGCGGCGCCTCCAACTATTCGGATGCCTGCCGGCTGGCTGGCCGCGCGGAGCTTGGCGATGACCGCGTTGATGCCGCGGATGAGATCATCACGGTCGAGTTGATCTCCTGGCATTAGACGCTTTCCAGGGTTTCGGCTTCAATCAGGATGCCGCGGCGGAGGAACTCGACGGGTACTCGCGCCGGGTCTGCCGGGATGTCGTAGTCGCTTGTGCGCGGTGCCCAAAGGCTGTCAGGGCATCCTGCTTGCAGGGTGACCCAATCCGGGACGGGCAGGCCGTCTGCCTTGAGCCGGTATTCGCAGAGCGCGGCGATCGCGGCGTCCCATCGCTCGGACCCGGTGGGGGACGGCTCGCTCAACGCCAGGCCGACTCGGGTGGCTCCGCGTTCTGAAGCGAGGTTGTCGGCGAGTTGGAGGAACCGCCGGAAGGCCGAGACGTCATCTGATCCGGTGATTGCTTCCCCGATCTCGGATGCGATGCGGGCTGCATCGCTGCGTACTGTCGGGACTGTCACAATCGTGTGGCGGGTCGCCCGCAACAGTGCCTCGAGTGTGGCGACTGTCGGTTCGCGCTTGCCGTGTTCAATCAGGGAGAGCGACGAGCCGGCGATCCCGGAGCGAAGCGCGAGCTGGCCTTGCGTGAGTCCGCTCGCAGCCCTGGCGGAACGAGCAAGAACACCTGCTGTCATGTCAATCACCACCTTTTACTAAGTAGTAAAAGCATACCAGTCCCGATCCAATGAAGGGCTGGAGAATGTTGACGGCCCTGCAGGTCGAGGTGAATTGTGCCGTCATGACTGAATTTATGATCGGGTACGCGCGCGTATCCACCAATGAGCAAGACCTCACCGCCCAACAAAACGCCTTGGAACGACTGGGCGATAGACCGAACCTGATCTACACCGACCATGGCCTTACGGGAACAAACCGCGCACGGCCTGGGCTGCGCGAAGCCCTCGCTGCCTGCAGAAGTGTTGTGGTTGAGTCCGGCGAGCAGAACATCATCGACAACGTATTCGACATTCCTATGTCGGTGGAACGCACGGGGTTCCTGTGGCAATGTCCCGGACCAGGGCACTTCGAACGACTCCGAATCTCGATCGCCGACTAAGTTCGGCTACCCACGACCCGTGCCGAGTCCAGTGACCGACCCAGTCCGCCGGAAGAAACGCCAGGGGACTGCCCGTAAGCCGGACGCTGAACGGGCGCTTCTGAGCATGCTCCTGCGTGACTTCCGGAGAAGTACGGCATTGATCGAATCCTCAACTCGGAGGAGCTTTGGCACTGCCGGGTGAGCCTCAAGCCATTGCATTGCGGAGCGATGCATCTGTATTGTATTTAGATACAACCGAATCGAAGAGCAATACAAACGCTGAAGGGAGCTGTTCGTGGACTTATCTGCCCCGCTCGCCTCGTTCATGAATGGCCTGGACGCTGTCGCCCTGCGCGTCGTTGCCAGGGCCGGTTCAGCGCTCACTGGTCGACAGATCGCCCGTCTGGCGGGGACTGGAACGCCGGCCAACGTCCGATTGTCTCTTCTCCGGCTCGTCGACATCGGTCTGGTCATCTCGGTCCCAGCGCCCCATGCAACTATGTATTCTGCCAACCGGTCGCACATCCTCTGGCCGGCTGTTGAGATCGCGATGAACGCGCGCCAGGAGCTGAACAGGCGTGTTGCAGCATTCGCCGACTCGAGCGCGCCTGAGGGCGTCACGGTTGCCCTCTACGGATCCGTGGCACGAGGTGACTCCACCAAGACGAGCGACGTCGACCTGCTCGTCGTCTTTCCCGATGAGGTCACACTCGATGACCGGGACGAATTCGTCACCGGGCTCCGGGACAACGTGCAACTGTGGACCGGCAATGATGCCCAGATCTACGACCTAACCGAATCGGCCCTGACCAGGCAAAAGGAAGAAGGAGACCCGATCGTCGATAGCTGGGCCGCGGAGGGGATCATTCTCTTCGGGAACAACACGCTGGGAATGAGGAAGGCGCCGTGAACGCGCGGATCAAACAGATGACGGCGGCGGAGGTGCGAATCCGTGCCGAACACGCCCGCGATTCTCTCCTCACTGCTCAAGCTCGATTCGAGCCTGGGGGACCGATGGCGTCAAACAATACGACGGGGCTGAATGCCGTCAACGCCGGCATCGCCGCGGCCGACGCTATTTGCGGATCCAAACTCGGCTACCGCTCCAGCGGTCAGGATCACAAACAGGCCATCGGCCTCCTAACCCAAGCTCTCCCCGAAAAGAGAACCGCGGCACGGGACTTGGGCCGACTCTTGGAAGCAAAGACCCTCACCTCCTACGGGGCGAGCCACATCACAGAGGCCAGGGCGAGCGAGCTCCTCAAATACGCAACCCGGCTGGTCGACGAGATGGAAGCCGCCCTCGCCTCCTGACCGCGGGCACCCGCCGAGGATCCTCGAATGTTGACGGCCCTGCAGGTCGAGGTGAATTGTGCCGTCATGACTGAACTACTGATCGGGTACGCGCGCGTATCCACAAATGAGCAAGACCTCACCGCCCAACAAAACGCCCTGGAACGACTGGGCGTTAGACCGAACCCGATCTACACCGATCATGGCTTGACGGGAACCAACCGTGCGAGGCCGGGATTACGCGAAGCACTTGCGGCCTGCAGGAGCGGGGACACACTCGTGGTGGCCAAACTCGATCGTCTGGCCAGGTCGCTTCGGGATGCGAAGGACATCGTCGATGAGCTGACCGCCAAGGGCGTGAAGCTCAGCATCGGCGGCTCTGTGCATGACCCGAATGATCCAGTCGGCCGGCTCCTTTTCAACGTCCTCGCCATGGTCGCGGAATTCGAGTCAGATCTCATCCGCGCTCGAACGCGAGAGGGGATGCAGGTGGCGAAAGCGAAGGGCCGGTTGCGCGGCAGACCACCGAAGCTCTCCCCGGCGCAGCAGAAGCATCTGATGGAGGTCTACAACGCTGATACTCACACAACTACCGAGCTTGCTGAGCTGTTCAATGTCGCCCGCTCCACTATCTATCGAACCATCCAGCGCCAGCACCGAGGCAATGGCTAGCAGCCGAGATCGCGTTGCAGGACGAACTGTCCTGCAACGCGAACCTCATGCGGGTGGCGCGGATGTCTGGTCAGTAGTGTTCGCGGGCTTGCAGGATGACGATGTGGTCGTCGGTGACGTAGTAGACCAGACGGTTCGCTTCGTCGGTGCGGCGTGACCACGCGCCGGAAAGTACGTGCCGAAGGGGCTCGGGCTTGCCGATACCTGCGAACGGATCGCGCAGCGTGTCGGTGATCAGCTGATTGATGCGCTTGAGGGTCTTGCGGTCCTGGGTCTGCCAGAAAACATAGTCCTCCCACCCATTCGGGTCGAAGGCGATCGTCCGGCTCACGCGTCCAAAAGGTCGTGCTGCTCGAACTCGCCGCGCCGGACCCGCTCGATGGCCGTGAGCAACCGCTCCGCGTTCGCAGGGTTCCGCAGTAGGAAGGCCGTTTCGGTCAACGCGTCGTAGTCCTCCTTCGACAGGATTACCGCGTTTCCGTGCCGGGAGACGACCTCGATAGCGGTGTGGTCGTCGTTGACCTGCTGGATGAGCCCGAACAGGCTTTTGCGTGCTTCGGTCGCGGTGATCGCCGACATGATCGCCTCCCAAGAGTAGTACTCGATAGCGTACCATTCAGAGCGGGGGTGACGGAAGCAAGGTCGGCACGCCAGTTGGCAACTACTGCGTCGAATGGGGAACCCTCAGCGGCCTTCAACAACGCCGAGTTCGGCGTCGACCTCTGTCCGCTGTTTGGCAGAGTCCAACATATGGAAGCCCACCGACGACAGTTTGGTCCGGGCGGGTACGCCGCCCGAATCGTCCGGGCCACGATTCGTGACACCGGTCTGCTCATCGAGCAAGCGACCGAAGCTGGCGCGAAGAGACTCCCAGATACCGGGGTGACTGCGCTTGACACATGGATGCGCGGGCACCCCAATGCCGCGTTTCTATACGGGGGAATCTTCGGGCAGAACCTCGAGACGACCGAGCGGATGCTCGGCGCCTGCTCAGACATCGCCGAGTCGATCGCCCTGCTGCTCGACACGAACGGGCGAGTGTTAGCGTCGCCGTTCGTGCTCGAGCGCGCACTCGGCGAGGCGATCATGCGCCTCTGCTACATCTTTGACCACTCGGCACCTCCGGCTCGAACAATCGGAAGGATGGCCGCATATCAACTTGAGTCGATCGAGGGGAACCTCCGTGCGGCCGAGGCGTTCGGCATTCAGGGCGCTGAGAAGGCTGTCCGTGCTCGCGAGAATATCGCCGAGATGCACGGGTGGCTCAATGAGAATGGATTCGAACTGTTTCCCGACCGACGGGAACCATTCACTCTGTCGCTCGCGATTGATGGTCACCGCGAGAACATCAAGTTTGATGCCACAGCCGCGTTCAAACGTTACTTGCCAGCAAGCGCGTGGCAGTGGGAGTTGGGATCAGGAGTCACGCACAGCCGGGGATGGATGCTCGCTGGACTCCTCGCGACGTCAGAAACCGAAGCACTAACCAGTCCAACGGAGGTAGCGATGGCTGTCGCAGGATCGTCTCTCGAGCTCGGTGACGCACTTGCTCGAGCGGCGCATGGTCACACGGGGGCGGAAGTCACCTGGTACCTGGCAAAGAACCACCAACGTCGGCGAGGCATCACGTCCTGGAGCGGGATGCATCAGGAACTTGCGGTGGACCACACGGAATACGCAAAACGCGGCCCAAACTGGAAAAACCGCGAAGGACACCTCGGAGCCAGCTTCCAACGACCGCCATCCGCGAGCAACTAGAAATCCCTCCTTGGGAACGTGCTACGGGACACAGTCCCTATTCTTTGTAGCGGCCTCTGCCTAGTCTTGAGACATGGCCCTTCGTCTCGAGGAAATTGTTGTCGACTGTGGTGATTGTTCGTCGCTCGCGCGATGGTGGCAAGTCGCCACGGGGTGGCAGATTGTGGACGAGGATAGCGGCGCCATAGAACTGGCTCTTGCCCCTGGTCAGACACCCAGCATGATGTTCATCGAGGTTGCCGAGCCCAAGCGGGGCAAGAACCGGCTCCACCTTGATTGGGTGCCCGACGACCAACAAGCGGAGGTCGAGCGACTCGTCGGCCTCGGGGCCAGCCGCGTCGACATCGGTCAAGGCAGCGCATCCTGGGTTGTTCTGGCCGATCCGGAAGGAAACGAGTTCTGTGTCTTGGCCGCTCGTTAGGAAGACTTGACGCCTCCACTCGACTCGGTACAGGTGCGTCGCTTCGGCCTGGAGGGACCTTGCTCGCGGGACTTGGTCATGCAGCCGGCCGCGGAGCACGAAGATGGCCGGTCGGGGAACCCCCTTGGGGCCAACTGAACTCGGAGCAGTCCCGTTACGACAACGCCGGAGGCGTCGTCGGTGATTGTCAGGCGGTAATTCTCACCACTGATGCTTCGCTGTTTGCTACTGAAAAGGTCATCTCAGCTCCATATACCCGGCTCGCTGGCAGGCGTCGACCATCCTCCTGATGTCGTCATAGCTTTGGGGTCCGACCGGAACGAGGCGAGTGATCATGCCGCGCGCGAGAGCTCGTACGGTCTCGGGGTCCCGGTGTATGGAGACGAGGGCATCTTGGATCCGCGAGCGGAGGACCGAGTCGATCCGTCGGCTGACGGCGACCGGTTGGATGGTCGACGGACCTAGGGTTTCGACAACGCGAAGCCGTGCCGCCAACTCGGGGTGGTGGTCCAGCTCGACCCCTAGCACCTGCGAGTCGATCGCCGATGCGTCGACTTCACCCTCGGCGACGAGCCGGATCGCGGCCTCGTGGAAGCCCGCCTCGACGATCTCGCCGAAGAAGCCAGCCGTCAGACCTCTCTCAACCATCATGTATCGCGTGATCCCGTAGCCGGACTGCGACAGCCGCTCGTTGTATGCCCAGGAGTGGCCGCGTAGGTCGGCGAACGACTGAAACGGGCTGTCTCTTCGGACGATCACGTCCGAGTAGTAGATCGGCTGGCCGCGGTAGCGGCGACCGGCGAGAACCGGCGCTGCCACGGGGATTGCCGGGTCGATGCCCTGACGCTCGAACATGACATAAGGCAAGCTGCACACGAAGCAGACGTCGTTGACGTCCGCGCGGCAGGACTCGTAATCCGTTTCTACGACGAGTTCGGTGCTACACCGCAGAACGGTGCCGACCCGATTCGTGATGGCCCGGTAGACGTCCAGCATGTTCGGGGCGAGATGCGTGCCGAAGCGCAGGTCAACCATCAGTTCTCGCCTTCTCGGGTTGGGCCGCTGACGGCTAGGCTGGCCGCAGCCAGAGCTCGTCTGCAAGGCCCTGTGGAAGTCGACCTCGGTTCATCACTGTCGTCGGGATGCAGGATCGGAACAGTAGAGCCGGTTCGTCAGCGGCCCTGGAGGAATCGCGCACATCCCCATGTGACGGGAAAATCTCGAGGTTCCATCATCTTGTCGCAGAGGCGACAGCCGTAATACCTCGGCGCATCTCGTGAGCGCTGTTTGAGCACCCATGTGTGCAGCCCCAGTCGACATCGAAGTCGTCGGTTCATGTCCAATCACCTCCAGAACGAGGCGACGCCACCTGTCAGATTACTCCCCAGCCGCGGCGGCGACAACGATCTCGACTAGCGGCAACGAATCGGCGTACTGCTCGGTTCGAGTCTGCGTGGTGATCTTCGTCAAGCGGCAAGAACTTCCGGCGCGAAGACAGCGGCAGACGGGTTGCCTGGGTTGAGGAGCACGGCGAGTCCAGCTTCGGGCCCGCGGGCTGGTTGGCCCCTTCTCGTCGCTCACGCTGCGACAGCACCCGAGGCGCGGAGCAGTAGGGCAACCCTGTGCGGGATTGGGAAGCATGCAGCGTCATGCGAAGCTTGGCGACGTGAGTGAGAAGCTGGATGGCGGATTCGATGGCGGCGCGCTTCTAATAGATGGAACCGTGCGCCGGGTTCCTGGCCCGTGGACCCCGGCCGTGAATGCCCTCTTGCAACATTTGGCCGACAAAGGGTTTATCGGGGCACCGCGCCCGCTTGGGACCGACGCACAGGGTCGGACTGTCGTTAGCTTTCTCGAGGGTAGGACCGTCGGTATCGTCCGCCCGTGGCCGCAGTGGACGCACAGCGAAGAGGCGCTCCTGGACGTCGGCCACTGGCTCAGGCGCTACCACTCAGCAGTCGCCGACTTTGTCCCGCCCGCTGGCTCGATGTGGCGCGAAGGCCAAGTCTGGGAGCCTGGCCTGACCATCGGTCACAACGACGCGGCGCCCTACAACTCAGTCTGGAATGAAGACGGACTGGTGGGTTTCGTGGACTGGGACATGGCCGGCCCGACCACGTACGCCGGGGACCTTGCCTGGGTCGCATTCTCCTGGGTGCCGCTCCACGCTCAACAGCTCGTGCTGGAGGAAGGATTCACTGCCTTCGGCGAGCGGCGGGCCCGCCTCGAGTCCTTCCTTCGGGCCTATGAGTGGGATGGTTCTGCCAACGCTGTTCTGGAGCTCATCCGTCAACGAATACATAGGCAACTCGACATCATCCGCTCAGTGGCGGCTGACGGCGATGCGACCTACCAGCGGATGCTCGCCCACGGAGTCGACCGGAATCTTGAAGCCGCGTTGGGCGATCTCAGCACTGTTTGACACCTCGTCACAAATCCACGCTCATTGAGGAAATCCTGATGGGTTGGGCGGAATAGGATCGTCGGCATGACCCGTGTCGTCTTCATGTGTGGCCCAGCCGGTTCAGGCAAGTCCACGGTTGCACGCGCGCTTGAGTCTGGCGGCATGGCGCGGCTGTCCTTCGACGAGGAAGCCTGGCTGCGGGGTATTCAATCCCAACCCCTGGCCGAGGAAGTCCGGCTCGAGATCGAAAGCCACCTGCGCCAGAGACTTCTCGACCTTGTGATGAAACAGACCGATGTGGTGCTGGACTACTCCTTCTGGTCCCGACGCATGCGCGAGGACTACCGCGCCATCCTCCGGCCGCTGGGCGTCGAGCCGGAGACGATCTATCTGGCGACTCCGCGAAAGGTGGCCTTGGCTCGTGTCCGCGCGCGGGCGGGGCAGGAGCCGAATGACGTCCAGCTACCCGATGAGCTGGCGGCCGCTTACTTCGATCACTTTGAGGTTCCCACCCCTGATGAGGGCCCCTTGACCGTGGTCGCATAGGCTCGGCGCTTCACCCGGCATGCCATTGGGGAACGGTTAGTGCGGCAGCTTGCTTGAAGGGACTCGCGTTTTCGAGTGCAGGCCGTCTCATCTATTTGCTGGCCTCGGGAGCTTCAGCAAATCGGCCGCCTTGTTCCGGCGCCTGGCACGACGCCGGTCCTGAGTTGGGATCGGCCGCGTCAGGGTGGAGATAGCGTGCCAAAAAAGGCAGCGCTGCGGCGGATGATGTCTTCGGCTTGCTCGAAGCTCCATGAGCTGTGCGGGTAGCCGTCGAAGACGTCGATCTGATCGGTGGGCTGGCAGGCGTTGATCAGGGCTTCTCGGTTCGGGGCGGAGACATACTCATCGCTAGTGCCGAAAACCAAATAGCACGGCGCAGTGACCTCCTTCAACTTGCCGACTATGTCGGCACGGTGTGCCTCGGTCCAAAACGCATTGTCGACACGCTGACCACCCTCCTCCACGAAACCTCGCGGATCGGGTGCGAACTGGTCCGTGCTTGCATCGGGCACCCACGACACTACGGCGCTCACATCCAGCCCAGCGGCAGCGCAGATCACGGCAGAACCACCCATGCTCTGCCCGAAAAGGGCGAACCGCTTGCCCTCGCTAAGGTACTGGCGTGTCAGGATACGAATGACGCTAACCCAATCGTCGAAACGTGAATCGATGAAGTCGCCTTCCGAGTCACCCGACCCGTACTGATCAAAACGGAGAGACGAGATTCCGTGGGAGGCCAATGCGCGAGCGAGGGTGACGAAGGTTCGATTCGGTCCCGATTTCTCCCCCCGGAATCCGTGACAGAACAACACGACGTCGTCACTGCCCGCATGGTGGGTCACGGACGCCAGCTGGTGTCCACCAACCGAGATCCCCGAAAACACTTCGCTGTACGTTGGCACAGTCCCGATCTTCCCATCCTCGCTGCCTGAACGCCGCGGCACACACTGAAGCTCTTCGAAAGAGGGACGTCTACGGACGCAGATTCGGCGCCAATTCGCCGAGGCTCCGAAGTTTCGGGGGAGTGGCAGTTGGGAACCAGCTACGAGCTCCTTGAGCAACTGCCTTCGCACCATCTGCAGTACCGGTGCCTCATCAGTTGCCGTTGGTGAGGAAGCCGACCGGATCGATGCCCAACCGGAGGAGCAGGACCACAAGCGACAGCAAGGTAGCCACGGCTGCGGCAGCGAGCCCCTGCAGAACCGGCGGCCACCGCCGTGCCGTGGTGTGCCCAATCAGCCGAGCCACTCCGGCAGCTGTGACCCAGGCGACTCCAGAAGCCAGGGCGAACGCCCAACCGAATGTGCCTGATTCGATAGATGCGATCTCGGCCTCAGGAGCGAACACCCTCATGCCGCCGGCTACAGTAGCGAATATTTTCATGGAGGCATCTGTGAGCGCCAGCATGACAAAGAGTCCCACGCTCAGCACGGCGAGGCCAATCAATGTGACCCCAGTGAATCCCAGCGCCCAAATCATGGTGCGACGTCTCCCCGTCCAGAAGGGCAGGACGACGAGAAATATGGCCGACAGCGATAGTGCTACCCGGAGCACCACGGTGGTCGACTCTTCGTAATTGGACAGCAGGATTACGACTCCCGTCATGAATGTGACCAAGTTGAATGCTCCTGCTACGAGCAGCGCCGAGGCTCCGAGCCAGAGGGGTAACGGACGTTGGCTCTTTCGTTTCGAGGGCACATCTAGTCGGGGTGTCCTCAAGGGCCTTATAAAACCTTGGCCATTTAACATGTCGCCCTTCGATTCCATCAATTGCTGTCATCTAGCCACGAGGGAGCAGTTCTCGAAGAGCGGGCAATTCTGGCGGTCACCCACGGGAAACCGTTCCCGCGGGTCAACTTGCCGGTCCCGAACCAGGGCGCGCCGGAAGCGGTCAATCGCAGTCCAGCGTCCTGCAGGCCGACACTCCAAGGCCTTGGAACTCCAACTCGCTCTCAGCCCCAACGTGGGCATAACGGGCCGCTTCTTAGCTGAGGGATTCCTCGGGAGCGAAGACCAGCGCAGGGCGAAGTCGCCCTTTCGCGGGCGCGTACCGTGACCGTGCTGTTGACGCAGTGAGAGCGTGGAAAGAAATATCCCGACCGAAAAACCAGACCCATAGCCCAGACCACCTAAACGGCCCTGAGGAAATGGTCCCCGCGTGGGCTCATCCGCCGTCCCGCAAGCCGGACGGTCAGCGGGCGCCGAGAGCCGCCCAACCGAACAACGGCGACCAAGGTACGAATGGCTCACGCGGGGCGGTTCTGTTTCCTGTTCCTCCAGGTGAAGGAGGCCACGGCAACCGTGCTGGAGGACCACCACCGTGTCGCCGATTAGAGTATCGGGCGGTTCTCCGCGGGCGAGGTGTCTTCGACTATGACGGTGGTGTCCTGGTTCTTCCCCGCGCGCTTGGACCGGTACATCGCCTCATCGGCTTGTTCGAGTATCAGGTCGGGAGGGATGTGATCCGGGACTCCGCCGAGATACAGGACGGCGCCGATACTCCCGGTGACCCGTTTCTGGCTGGCGCGCCCGGTGAGCGGCTCGCGGAGGGCGGCATGGAGTCGTTCGACGATACGGTCCACCTCTTCGGGTTTCACGTCCTCGCAGAGGACCACGAACTCGTCCCCACCGAGTCGCCCTACGAGGTCGCCGTGACGGACGACCGACGACAGTCTGGAGCCAATTTCGCTCAGCACGCTGTCACCGGTGGCATGTCCCAGCTCATCGTTAATGAGTTTGAAACCGTCCAGATCGATGAGGAGGAGTGCTATCGAACGGTGGTTGAGTCGTGAGAGGTTCACCGCGTCGCTGAGACGTTTTTGGATGAGGCGACGGGACGCAAGGCCCGTAAGCGGGTCGATTAGCGTTAGCCGTTCAAGTTGCTGGAGGAGATGGATGCGCGTCAGCGCCTGGGCGGACTGACGTGCGAGTGCTTCATACAGCCCGATGTCGTCCACTTCGAAGCTCCTTGAACGTGCGAAGGAACTGATCAGGACACCGAGTGGAGATGCTTCTTCCGACAACGGCACGGACACGAGCGTCTCCACCTGGGCGCTTCGCATCACTTCGGCGAGCCCTGATGGCTTGGTGATGGGATCAGCGCGCGAAAGAATCATCGTGCGTTCGGTGCGGGCCAGTACACCGGCTGGCCCGTCGCCGGACAGATCGAGCAGTCCCAGCGTCGGATTTCCCGATGCTAGGACCAGCTTCCCCTCAGCGCTCAGGAGGTACATCGAAACGTTAGTCGCAGCGAATGCCTCACGGGTGATCTTCGTCAGCTGATTCGCCAGCTCAATGTCGGTAGTGGCTCCGGTCAACACTCTCGATGCGTTCTGTAGCACCCTTATCCGAGTTTCCGACGCTTCCGCCTTGCGTTGGGAGGCGAGGAGCTCTCGCTCGTATTCCTGGCGTTCGCTGGCGTCGAAGACGGCCGTCCGGATGGTAACGGGTTCCCCATTTCCATCGGTGGTCACGGTGCTGTTGAGCATCATTGGCAGCGCGGTGCCGTTCGCGTGCCGGAACGACACCGCCACCGCTTTCACTTCACCTCGCAGGTGGAGCACCGGGAGATATCGAGTCTCGAACATCAACTGGCTGCCTGGTCGAAGGAACGAGACGAACGGCTGGCCGACGAGCTCTTTGCGCTGATACCCCGTCCACTTGAGCAGAGTCTTGTTGACTCGGATGATGATGCCGTCGATCGTTGTAGAGAGGTGCCCGCACGGAGCGTGCTCATAGAGGTCCTCGAATAGGCTCTCGACCCGCCGATCGCCCCCGTCACTCATTTCAGGTAGGCAAGAATGGCATCCGTTAGAGCGTCGGGTGCCGACAGGTTAGGGATGTGGCCGGTGGCTGCGAGAGTGACCAGGGTACTGCCTGCTATCTGTTGGTGAATGTAGCGCCCTACGGCGGCGGGAGCGACGATGTCGGCGGTGCATTGCAGGATCAGAGTCGGCGTGGTGACCAAGGGGAGGTCCTCCCGGTTGTCGGAAAGGAACGTGACACGCGCGAAATGGCGGGCGATCGTCGGGTCGGTGCTGCAGAAGTTCTCCGTCAGCTCATCTCCTAGCTCCGGTCGGTCCGGGTTGCCCATCATCAGTGGTGCCATGACCGACGACCAGCCGAAATAGTTCGAATCCAGATCATCCAACATCGCATTGATGTCCTCGACCTCAAATCCTCCCTCGTAGCCCGGCGCATTGATGTATCGAGGGGACGGGGTGATCAGGACGAGAGCGCCGAAGCGGGACGGGTCACGGTTCGCGGCGAGCACACCAATCATCGCGCTAACAGAGTGACCGACATACACCACGTCGGTCACGTCCAGCTCATCAAGGATCTCGAGCAGGTCGTCCGCGTACCCGAGCAACGAGTCGTACTTCCAGAAACTGTAGGCAGATGCATCGGAACTGCCTGCTCCAACATGGTCGAACACGATGACTTTGTAGTCCGCGAGAAAGGCCGGGGTGACAAATCGCCACGCGCTTTGGTTGCACCCGAAGCCGTGTGCGAACACGATCGCACGGCCGTTCGGGTTGCCACTCACCGTCACATTGTTGCGCCGCGAGGCTGCCGAGAGCTCTTGAACGGCAACAGTCGTCTCCTCGGGCGAGGGCGGCCCAGCTTCCATGAGCATGCGGGTGGTCCTTGCTGTTCGGTAGCCCGGCTTACAGCGTGTTTTCCGTGGCTTTGCGTACCCGGCTCGCGCCGGGTTTGCCTGCATGATGAGCAAACGCCCATACGTCGGCTGACTCTATCAGGGGACCCAACCACACGGACCGCGTTCGCTGCTCCCCGGTGTCGTTGTTTTTGCCCTGCCCTATCCGCCGCAGACGCCCTGATTACGACCTCTGCCGGAATCGAGGGCCGCCCCCTGCCCGACGACGGGAATAGGTCCTTAGACATCGCCGGCGGAAACGCTCTCCCCGGCACTTAGTCAAAAACGCGAAGTTGTTAGGTCCGCTATTCAATTGCGCGGCGACGCTGTCACTTTCTTATCGGGTAGGTGATTCGGTTAAGCAAACCTGTACCGCCACGCGCCGCCACGAGCACCGGGCAAATTTTGGCATGTCTCATACGCGCCTGTCAGCTTCGCACGGCACCTGATGGCGGAGCGGTGCGGCTCGGACGAAAGGGGAACCCTTAGCGGAACGGCTTGGATCGTTGGACCTTGTCTTGCCAATGTGCCCGTAACTGCGCGTGATGCCTGCCCGGCGGTGAAGTAGTCTCTGGGGATGACAAGGCCCGGCCACAGTACATTTCCCTGGATTCCGGCGTCCGTCGCCGCCGCGTGGTGGGTCGTGTGCGCCGGCGGATTCGGATTCCTGACCTGGTTCGCTCTGGTCCCCAACGCCTTCGTGAAGCACCTCCTGCCGGAAACGATCCCGCGCAGCGTCTGGTTCTGGTCCTGGCCGTGGATCGCTCTCGCTCCTCTTGCCTCGGCCGTCGTCGTCTTTGTGGTTTACCTGTTGCTGGCGCGCGTCATCGTCGACCGGATTGACGGGTCGCGCACAGCCCGGTTCTTCGCCCTGTGGTTCGTGGCGGTTCTGACCGGCTTCCTCGCCACCCTCCCGTGGGTGATCAGCGCGATCGTTGCGTCATTCCCGCCGTCCCGCGCCGCATTCGTGCTTGACCCGGCTGGTGAGTCCGTTCTCCTCAGTGGGTACTGGGGGATCGCCTGGGGGTGGTTGCCGGCTCTGTTCACCCTGCGCCGCGCCCAACCGGCCGACCCGGCCCACCCGGCTCAGCCGGGCGGGGATGCCGTCCCGGCGTCGGCCGCACCCGGCCCGTTGCGCACGCGCCCGCTCGCCGTTCTTGGCAGCATCGTCGTCGTCGCCGTGATTCTTTCCGGTTTGGCGGCCGGTACGGGGAGCCGGGCCGCACGGCTCGCTGCGGCGGCGGAGAACGCCCGCGCCAATGGGCACACCCTCGGCTCCCTGCCCGACCCGGATGTCCCGGTCACGCCGCCGCCCACCATCGCGCCCGCAGCGGCCGATCCCGCCGCCGACTGGTGCACGCCCGACCAGGCGGCGTTACTACTCGGAGACCCGGACGCGGCCATGGGGCACCGCACTCTGTCGATCCAGGCGATGAACTTCACCGACTCCCCGTGCACCCTTAGCGGCTACCCCGACCTCGCCTTCGCGGATGAGAACGGGTCGGCCCTCGACGTCACCCTCGTGCACGGCGGAACGTTCATGACCGTCGACGAGGGAGCCGATCCCATCGTGGTTCCAGCTGGCGGCTACGCCATCGCCCGGCTCGGCTGGGGCGCCATGGCCACAGCGGATGTCCCCACGACATACACGCTCTACGCGGCGCTCTACCCAGGCCTGGTTCGCGGTTCCTGGCCCAGCACCCTCGACATCGTCGCGGGCGGCGAAGTCTCCGTCACGGCCTGGTCACTGACAGACGCCGGCCCTGACCCGCAGCCTTGAACCGGAGCCCGTCGAGACCTGAGCGTCAAAACCTCGAGACTTTGAACGGTTGGTCTGAGCCTTCGCAGTGCCGATTCAGACAGAGCGATCGGTGCGTGCGGTAGCGACTTCGGACGGGCCAACTCGTCCGTCGGGCCCGCGGCTGGACCGGCGATGCGGCCGACTGCCATACTGGGCTCGGCGGGGAGGGACCTGATGCCACGACTGACGACATCCGTTCTGGGGAGCATCGCTCTGGTGCTCGGACTGGTGGCCTGCTCGCCCCCGACAACCGAGACTCCACCGGTCGACACGGCCGTCAACACTGATGCGTCGGCCCCACCCGACCGCGCGGCCGACGCCGTCATCCCTGACGGTGTCATCGGTACGGCCGAGCTCACGTCGCCCTCGGGGGACAACACCGTCTCCGGAACCGTCGTCGTCACGGCGGAAGGCGGCGGGTTCGAGGTCGCACTGAAGAACTTCCACTCGGACGTTCCCGGAGGCGTGCAACTTTTCTTCAGTCCCTGGTCGGAGACCACGACCTGCCTGGCCGACATGCACAGCTTCTCGTTCGGCAACCTCTCCACGGACGCCGATCAGCCCGGGCTGAGTATGGGCCCCATGGACTTCTCTGGGGGCGACCCCAGCTACTACCTGACCGCCGTCATCACCGCGAACCCCTCGGGCACGAACGATCCTGACGGCTGCGTGCTCACTCCCTGGGCGGTCGGCACGATCACCTGGGACGTGCCGGACACCCGCCCCGGGCTGCTCGCCGTCGATACCGGCGCCCGGTTCGGCGCCGGCGGCGCCACCGCCACAACCGATGGCGCCCCCAGCTCCTACCGTGCGGTCGCCGGCGACACGCTCAACGACATCGCAGATCGCTTCGGCATCACGGTCGATGACCTCGGCTTCCTCAACCCGCTCACCAGCCGCCAGCTCCAGGCCGGAGACGAGCTGAACCTCCGGGTGGCGCTGCGCGGCGGCGCCTCGGTCCCGCCGCCCTCGAGCTGAACGCCGTTCCAGGGCATGAACGGCAGCTGTCGCCCCATGGGGAACCCTCAGCGCGCCGGTGCCGCAGGTTAATCCCGGTGTCGAGCCGAGGGAGTCACTTATCGGGGTTGACGATCAGGAAGTCGCCGAGCTTCGTCCACCCGTCCGGGATGATGTCGTCGGCGACCACGACTCTGGCGCTGCCCGTCTCGGAGCTGCTAACCCACAAACGTGTTGCGTTGACATCTGATGCGCAGCTGGATGCTGCGCCGTCCGGCGGGTTGGAGATCACGAGGCAGTAGCCGGGTGCCCCGGAGGCCGGATCGATGTGCTTCGTGAGGAAGTAGCTGACGCCAGCGTGCTCGCCGACGAAACGGCTGGATTCGGGATCGCTCGTTGCGTCTTCGACCCCGGGCGGGAGCACGTCGTCCGGGCCGCTCTCGGCGGCCAAGAAGCCTCGGATCTGCGAGATCGAATCATCGGGTGCGCACCCGGTGAGGACCAGCGCCGCCGTGCAGATCAGTGCGCCCGCCCGAACCCTTAAACAAACCATTGCCCACGCTCCAGTCCTGTTGTCTCCTGACGGTACTGTGTCGCGGCACCAAAGATGATGACATCCACGGCCGGTTCTTGGCTCGCCTTGACCGGAGCCGCGTTCGATGAACGAAAGTCCGGGCCGCCAGCCAGCTGCGGAAGTTTCTCCGTCTGGGTCAGTACCCGAATCTGCTGAGGCGGTGCTGGTCGTTACGGTCGATACTCTTTCGGCGGCGGCGATGTTGGCAGGTCGCCGGGGGCAGCTCGGCCTCCGAAAGTCATGGTGGCGATCGAGGACAGCCCGGCACCGATGCCCTTGGCGAGGAAGGACAGGATCGCCCCCAGTACTTGCCATGGCCCAGTATGGCCTCGTGGCTGAGTCATGCGGTGCCCCGATCTCCAAGTGGTGTGCGTCTCGGCGTCGAGAGCATGCACGTTCGCGCAGCAACTTCACTGCGCGCATTTGTCACTCTACGAGGGTGACCAACGTGTATCCAATAGCCACAAGTACAAGATCGTCTTTGCGTCTCCCAAGTGCCACCGGCGCCGGCGCTGTTGAAGACATTCTGCCGTCACGCGTGGGCTCATCTGCTGTCCCGCAAGCCGGACGTTCACGGACACGGATTTCGCAGCCAGCCCTTCGAGTCTCCACGGCCCAGTTGGCGTGTCGCTTGGGAGCCCTTTGAGTCAGCTGAACTCGGGGCAGTCCCGGTTTCGCGACCAGATCTGACGTCAAGCTGGCGTGCACCCCATCTAGGCACGCTGACCCCCAGTTGAAACTTGATTTCGGTTTTCAGTGAGCGTGTCTGTGCTGGCTATCCGGGTAGTGCTCGTGGGTGTGGGTAATCGGTTCATGTGTGTGCAGGTGTTTGTGCCAGCCGTTCGCACCGACTTCTTGATCTGGCTCGTGGTCGTGCTGGTGGTGCTCGTCGTGGGTGTGCAGATGATCGTGGGTAGTCGCTTCATGAGTGTGCCCGTGCTCATGTCGCTCGGTCAGGTGCAGCCAAACACCGACGGCCATGAGAAGGCCAGCGACTATCACTGGCCAGCTGATTGCATCTCCGAGCGTGATTGCAAGTACTGCTCCGAAGAACGGAGCGATCGAGTAGTAGGCGCCGGCCCTGGCCGTCCCGAGGTGGCGCATGGCGACGATAAACAGGACCAGGCTGATGCCGTAGGCGAACAGACCGATTACCATCGCCGACGCGATGTTAAGGGTGCTGGGGATCTGTGCGCCGAGTAAAAAGGCGAGGATGAGGTTCACGGGTCCGGCAACCCCGCCTTTCACTGCGGCGAGCCAGATGGCGTCATTGAGTGCGATCTTGCGGGTGAGATTGTTATCCAGGCCCCAGCTGAGGCAGGCGCCGAGAACCGCCAAAGAGGGCCACGGGCTGCCGAAATTCGCGCCAGACGGGACGCTAAGAACGATTGCGCCTGCGACGATCGCGAGCATGCCAAGTGCGATACGGCGGTCGAAGTTCTCTTTGAACACGAACCACGCCAGGGCTGCGGTGAAGACCCCTTCTGCGTTTAGCAGCAGCGACGCCCCCGATGCCGGCATGTTCGACAGGCCGAGCATCAGCAGCACGGGGCCGGCGACCCCTCCGAAGAACACCGCTCCCACGAGGGGCAGCGTTTCGGGCCGCGTGATCCGCACCCGTGGGGCGCGGCGAATCAGCCGATACAAGCTCAACCCAAGCCCTGACCCGCAGTAGAGTAACCCGGCTAGCAACCATGGGCTGACGTTGTTCTCGAGCAACACTTTGGCTAAGGGTGTGCCGGCACCGAACAGAACCGCCGACACCAACACGGCCTGAACGCCGACGTTCTGGAACGCACGCAGCATCAGCCGACCGCCAACGGTGTCTGTGCCTGATGATGGGCGGGCGAGCTGGTCAGCGCGTGCTCGGCCTGGAAGATCGCATCGCTGACCAGGCGGCTCGCGTGCTCGTTGGCGAGCCGGTAAAACACTCGCGTTCCCTCCTGCCTAGTCGATACGATTCGCGCCAACCTGAGCTTCGCGAGGTGCTGGGACACAGCAGCTGAACTCTTGTCGACCTCTTCGGCCAGACTGTTCACGGACAACTCGCCATCCCGGAGAGCGAGAACGATCCTCACACGAGTGGCATCAGCAAGCATCGAGAAGATCTCCACTGCGAGTTCCACATAGGTGCTCTGAGGGTCACGACCGCAAAGCGGCTTATCTGCATCCATACGCAGATTCTTACATACCGTCCGGAAGCAATTCTCCGGCCGCACCTGAGCGCCCCAGATCCGGTGCCGGTCGCTCTAATGCCCCACCATCACGCGCCATCAGTGACAGCGGGGTCAGATTCGTGCAGACGAGCATGAAGATCCGTGCAGTCGGGTGCCAAAACCGACATCAGTGACGACTTCGCTCCGCTGCGTGTCGCGAATACCCCGCCCGCTGAGGTTTCGCGTTCAGGTGCGCTGACTGCATCAACGCGCGAGGCTATCCGGCGCGCTTCGCCGCCGCGAGCCGCAGCGAGGACCAGACGACGATGACGGCAACGAGGAGCATGGTGACCAGGCCCAGGCCCGAGTAGCCGGCTGCCGAGAGGATCGGGCCGGCCACGGCGCCGCCGAGCGCTCCAGCCGCGTTCATTGAGAGGTCGGAGAAGCCCTGCAGGGGGGCGCGATCGTGCACTTCGACGGCCTCGGCGATCAGCGCGGAGCCGGCGACGACCGATGCCGACCAGCCGAGCCCGAGCAGGATGAGCCCCGCAGTCATGGCAACGGGGGAGTCGCCGTTCAGCCAGAACAGGGTCAGCGCGGCAAGCAGCAGCGCCTGGCCGGTGAGGATCACCGGCATCCGTCCGAGCCGGTCGGCGAGGGCGCCGAAAACGGGGGAGAGGGCGTACATTCCCGCCACATGCAGGCTGATCGTGAGTCCGACCAGGGTGAGTGTGGCGCCGTGGTCCCGCAGGTGCACGGGAGCCATCGACATGAGGGCAACCATGGTGGCATGGCTGAGGGCGATCACTCCCACGGCGAAACGAGCCGGCGGGTTCGAGCGGATGATGGCCAGCCCGCCGATCCGGCGCTCGCCTGCGGGGTTGCTCGGGCGCGCGGCCAGGGCCGTGAGCAGCGGGTCCGGCCGGAGTCCTGCTGAGTAGACGACTGCGGCGCCGACCGTGGCCAGCAAGGAGAAGGCGAACGCCCCGGTCAACGGAGGCAGGCCCAGAGCCGCGCCGACCGTCTCGCCGGGGCCGAAGAGGTTCGGTCCGAGGACCGCCCCGACGGTGGTGGACCACACGACGATGGAAAGGTCGCGGGCACGGAACCGCACGCTGGCCAGGTCGGTGGCGGCGAACCGGGCCTGGAGGTTGGTGGCTGATCCCGCCCCGAGGAGCATGAGGGCCAGGAGTAGCAGTGGAAACGCGTCGACGGCGACGGCGGTGATGGCCAGAACGGCCCCCGACCCGGCGATGAGCGACCCGGCCGCCAGGGAGCGGCGACGGCCGCGAGCCTGCGCGAGCCGGGACAGTGGTACGGCGACAAGGGCCGCGCCGAGCGTGCTCATGGTGGCCGCCATGCCGGACCAGGCGCTGGAGCCGGAAAGCTGTGCGGCCAGCAGGGCGCCCAGCGAGAGCGTGGCGCCCATGCCGATGCCGCCGAGGATCTGGCCGACTACGAGCACCCGCACCACCGAGCGCTGCAGCGGGCTGTGGTCCGGCGGCGTGGTCGACTGCGCGATCGGCGTTGCTGCGGTCGCGGGCTGGTCCGGAATCAGGATGTGAAGGCCTTCCGGAAGGCGGGTCCCTGCAACGGCTTGCCGAAGAGCGGCGCGAGCAGGCAGAAATCGAATGAGCCCGCGGCGATGAAGACGGCACCGAGCATGGCCAGAATCCACCCCCAGCCACCGAGCACGACGGCGAGGAGCACGAGGATCAGGCCTGCGACGATCCGCGTCCAACGGCCGGCAGGCGACCCGAGGAACTGAAGGATGGACATCATTGCTCCCTTGTTCTGTGCTTCTCAATATACCCCATGGGGTAATTATTGCGAGGCCTCAGGCCGTGGCGACCAGGATGGTGTCGAGGGCGACTCCGCCCGTGTCCGCCGGTGACTCCGGGTCGGTGGCGAGGTCGCGACTGACGGTCTCGCACCGCAGGACTCGCTCGGGTCCCACGATCGATGCCAGCAGCTCGGGTGTGTACAGAATGTCGGGGTTGCCGGGGCCCGGACCGCCGGCGCCGATGTTTGCCCGGTCATGGCCGAGCACAAGCAGGTGCCCGCCGGGTGCGAGCCAGCCGAGCGCCCTGGCCAGCAGCGTGCGGAACAGCGCCTCCGGCAGGTGCAGGTACATCACCGTGACCAGGTCGAAGCGTTCCTCGGGTTGCCAGGTCGTGGCATCCGCCACCAGCCACGTCACGTCGACACCGGCGGCCCGCGCGTGCTCCCCGGCCTGGGCGATTGCCTCGGCGGAGAAGTCGAGCCCGGTGACGTTCCAGCCCCGGCCGGCCAGCCAGATCGCGTTGCGGCCGTCGCCGGTGGCCAGGTCGAGCGCGCGCCCCGCTCGCCAGGGCGTCACGGTGTCCTGCACGAGTTGCGCCGGCAGGGCCGACCAGAGCCTCGCGTCCTGGCCCTCGCGCGCCTGCCGGTAGCGGTCGTCCCACTCGTTCGCGTCCAATGCGAGGTCCCTTCGTTCGATCCGGCTTCCGGCGTGGCAATCTTCGCACGGTTCGGCGGCAGGAGAGCGGATGCGGTCAGCGGGCGAGCGAGGCGAGCTCTGCCCGCGTGGAGGCGCCGACCTTGCGCAACAGGTTGGCCACGTGGAACTTGACTGTGTTCTCGCTGATCAGCAGCACCTCGGCGATCGCACGGTTGCGCGCCCCGGAGGCGACCAATTCCAGGACGCCCTGCTCGCGGGGGCTGAGGCCCCATTCGGCTGCCGGCGCCAGCGCGGCGACCGGCGCGTCGAGCGGCAGGGTCACCACCATCTCGGAACCCCACCCCGCGGTGGCCTCCACCTCGAGGCTGCCGCTGAGCGCGGCAACCCGGCCGGCCAGCCGGCTCACGCTCGGAACGTCGGTGGTGAGGTCGCCTGGCCCGTCGTCGCGCACCCGGATGAGCAGGTTGCTGCCGTCGCAGTCCCACTGCACCCGCACCCGGCCGACCCCCTCCTGGTCGATCAGGGCGAGCACGGCGCCGCGCACGATGGCCCGCCCGGCGTGGGCGACCTCGCCGGGGAGCGCCCGGCCGTTGAGCGGGGGCTCGATGAACTGCACGTCCAGGTCGCCGAAGCGCACGAGCGGCCGCAGGTCGTCACGCAGCCGTTCGAAGGCCTGCGCGACCGGTTCCTCCGACAGGGACCGGTCGCGGTCTGAGACCGCCCGCAGTCGCACCATGGCCTGGGCCGTCACGTCGATCGCATTCTGGCGCGCCGCTTCCGCGCTGGCGTCGCGCGCTCGGAGAACGGCGAGGAGCGACTCCAGCGTGGTCGCGTGCGCATCGGTGAGATCGGCGATCACCCTGGCCCGCTCGGCCGATGCGGCCCGCGAGTCGAAGAGGTAGGCGGGAGGCGCCGCGGCCACCTGGCGACGGATGCCGGCGGCCACGAGCTCCCACAGCTGCCCGATCACGGCGATGGACCGGGCCGGCCCGTTTTCCGGTCCGCCGTCAGCGACGGTGCCAGGTCGGCCGGACGCCTCGGCCGGCTCGGACTCCGGCCCCGGCTCGGGGTCGGTGAGCACGAGCAACGCGCCGGTCCCGGCGAGCCAGGCGGCCACCGGGCGCGTCTCGGAGCCGATCGTCGCGTCGGCCAGCCACAGGGGAGTGGAGCCCTCCGGCATCGAAGCGCGGAGCGCGTCCAGCTCCGCGATCGAGACCCGGTCGGTGATGAAGTGGTCTCCGGCCTTCTTCTGCGGCCGCCCGGTGCAGTCTTCGGTGAAGATCACCAGGGCGCTGTGGGCGAGGAGCGGGCGCACCAGTTCGGAGAGGCTCGCTGCCACGCCGAGAAGTGGGCTCGAGAGCACCGGGTCGATGCGCGTGAGCAACTCGATCGAATGGGGTTGCAGAAGTGGATTCACGAATCCAGCCTATCCATTCCCGCGTTCGAGCCGCCGGATCCACGTCGACCTACCCGGACGGGTAGGTCTGCCGTCCGTTCGGTGGGCCGCGCGCCCGCCCGGGACGGCGCACGATGAGGTATGCCTTCCCGCAGCACAGCCTCGCCCCTCAAGCCCGCCGTCTCGGTCCTGCCTGCCCTCGAACTCATCACCGCCGAGAACGCCGCCGTCAGTCATCGGCTGCAGGAGGACGCTGCGACGCACCTCGAGTCGGCCGCGGCGCGGCTGCTGGCCGCCCGCAGCGTCTTCGTCTTCGGGGCCGGCCGGTCGGGCCTCGCCCTGAAGATGACCGCAATGCGCCTCATGCACCTGGGGCTCCGAGTGCACGTGGTGGGGGAGACGACGTCGCCGGCGATCGGCCCCGGCGATGTTCTGCTGGTGGCGAGCGGCTCGGGCAGCACGGGCGCGATCGTGCGTGCGGCGGAGGCCGCTGTCGCAGCCGGCGCCGGGATCGTGGCGATCACCACCGATCCCGGCTCGGCGCTCGCCGGCCTGGCCGAGGTGACGGTCGTGGTTCCTGCCGCTCGCAAGCAGGACCACGACCGGCGCTTCTCGGCCCAGTACTCCGGCGGGCTGTTCGAGCAGAGCGTCGTGGTCATCGGCGACGCCATCTTCCACAGCCTGTGGAAGTCATCCGGCGCCACGGCCGAGGAATTGTGGCCGCGCCACGCCAACCTCGAATAGCCCGGCCCTTCCCGACGAATCCAGTCAATCCACACGAACCAGAAAGAAGAACAACATGAAGCTTCAAGTCGCCATGGACGTACTCACCACGGATGCCGCCCTTGCGCTGGCAGCGCAGGTCGCGCCCCACGTGGACATCATTGAACTCGGTACCCCGCTGATCAAGGCGGAAGGACTGCGCGCCGTGACCGCCATCAAGGCGGCCCACCCGGACAAGACGGTCTTCGCCGACCTCAAGACCATGGACGCCGGGGAGCTCGAGGCAGACCTGGCGTTCACGGCCGGTGCCGACCTCGTGACCGTGCTCGGCGCGGCCGGCGACAGCACCATCGCCGGGGCCGTTGCCGCGGCGCGCAAGCACGGCAAGGGAGTGGTCGTCGACCTGATCGGGGTCGCCGACAAGGTGACCCGCGCCCGCGAGGTCACCGAGCTCGGCGCCGCGTTCGTTGAGATGCACGCCGGCCTCGATGAGCAGGCCGAGCCCGGGTTCTCCCTGGCGACCCTGCTCAACCAAGGGGAGACGGCCAGAGTGCCGTTCTCTCTGGCCGGCGGAGTGAGCGTCGCCACAATCGCCTCCGTGCAGCGGGCCGGCGCATCCGTCGCCGTCGCCGGCGGCGCGATCTATGGCGCTGAGGACCCGGCGGCCGCAGCCCAGGCGCTTCGCGCGGCGATCATCTAAGCCCGGCGCCAGGCCTCGCACGAAAACACACGAGGCACCTCCCGACGGGAAGGTGCCTCGTTCGTCGTGGGTGGGGGGTGGTTCAGCCGAGCAGGAGCTTGGCGAGTTGGTCGACCGAGTAGACCGTGGCGGTCGCGGCGGCGGCTTCGGCGGGGGAGCCGTAGCCCCACTCGACGAGGATGGTGGGAACGCCGTGCGCGGCGGCACCCTCCGCGTCGTAGCTGCGGTCGCCGACCATGACCGGCGCCGCGAGGTTGGCGCCGGCGGCGCCGAGGCGGGTCAGTGCCTCTTC
Organism: Cryobacterium mannosilyticum; assembly: GCF_004402705.1. NCBI lineage: Bacteria > Bacillati > Actinomycetota > Actinomycetes > Micrococcales > Microbacteriaceae > Cryobacterium > Cryobacterium mannosilyticum. The sequence continues at coordinate 103,237 of NZ_SOFM01000016.1, forward strand.
CACGATGTCCGCCTTCGAGCTCCGGGTCTCCGTGTCGGACGCGCCGACCATGACCGTGAAGTACTTGGCGAGGTCGAAGTGCTCGAGGATCGTGATGGCGCTGTGCTCCGGCTTGCTCGTGGCCAGGGCCATCGGGATCCGGGCCTCGTGGATGCGCTCGAGCAGGCCGGCCACGCCGGGGTAGACGGCGGTGTCGAGCATGTGCTCGCCCTGGTAGTCGGCCCGGTAGACGGCGAGGGCCTCGACGGCCTCATCGGGCGTCATTCCGGCGTATTCGCGGAAGGCCGCGAGCAGGGGCGGGCCGACGTAGGCGAGGAGTTCGGAGGCCGGCGGAACCGGCCGGCCGAGGAGGGCGAAGGTGCGGGCGAGGGAGTTGGTGATGGCCGGGGCGGAGTCGGTGATGGTTCCGTCGAGGTCAAAGAGGATGGCGCTCCAGGTGCGCGTCAGTGTCGGATTCACTCGCCCATCCTAGGCGGCATGGCCGCGAACTCCTGCACCGGAAAAGGAACCGTTAGCTTATTCCTGTTTCGCCGCGGCCGCCAGCCTCTTGCGCAGTGTGTCGCGGCGCGACAGTCGGCACCTCGCTCGGGCCTAGAAAAGCTTGGACTGGGTGTCGTCGAGGCCGCGCATGGCGTCGTAGTCGAGCACCAGGCAACGGATGCCGCGGTCCTCGGCGAGCATGCGCGCCTGCGGCTTGATGATCTGAGCCGCGAACACCCCGACCACGGGCGCCAGGTGCGGATCCCGGTTCATCAGTTCGAGGTACCGGGTGAGTTGCTCGACCCCGTCGATGTCCCCCCGGCGCTTGAGCTCGACCGCGACCGAGCCGCCCGCGGCATCCCTGGCCAGGATGTCGACCGGGCCGATGGCCGTCATGTACTCGCGGCGCACGAGCGTGTGGCCGTCGCCGAGCAGGTGTATGTGCTCGGCCAGCAGCTTCTGCAGGTGAGCCTCGACGCCGTCCTTGATCAGCCCGGGGTCGATTCCCAGCTCGTGGGCGGAGTCGTGCAGCACCTCGTAGATGCTGACGATGAGCTGGTCGGCGGTCTTGGCGTGGGTGACCGTCCAGAGTGCGGTGACGCCGGCATCCGCCTGATCGGCGTCGGGCTCGGATTCGGCCAGGCTGCACGGCGGGCTCATCCAATTCAACGGCTTGTACGACCCGCCGTCGGAGTGCACGAGCACGCTGCCGTCGGACTTGATCATCAGGAGCCGGGTGGCCAGCGGCAGGTGCGCGCTGAGCCTTCCGGCGTAGTCGACGGAGCATTGGGCTATTACGAGGCGCACCGTTCGAGCTTAACCGGAGACGTGGCGGGTTTCGCGCGCGGCCGGCGCGGCGAGGCCGGCGAGCACCATCAGCACGAGGATCAGGAAGAGGGCGTTGAGGATGCCCCAGGCCTGGCCGAGCAGGCCGAGCACCGGGGGGCCCACCAGGAACGCGAAATAGCCGATCATGGCGACCGCGCTCACCCGCGCGGCGGCGTTCTTCGTGTCGTCGGCGGCCGCCGACATGCCGACCGGGAAGCCGAGCGAGGCGCCCAGACCCCAAAGCACGGTGCCGCAGTAGAGCAGAGCGTGGCTGGGCGCCAGGATGAACAGCAGAAGGCCGAGCACACCGAGCACCGCGCAGGCGCGGAGCACCGGCACCCGCCCGAAACGGTCGATCACGGGACCGCCGAGCACCCGGCCCACGGTCATCGCGGCCACGAACACCCCGAAGACAATCGCGCCCTCGGTGTTGCTGAGACCGTGGCCGTCGACGGAGGCCAGGGCCAGCCAGTCGTTCGCCGAGCCCTCGGCGAAGGTCATCCCGAGCACGATCGTGCCGATCAGCAGGATCTTCGGATCCGCCCAGACGGTCAGGCTCGCCCGCAGCCGCCCACGACGGCTCTTCGGCCCGTCGGCCGTGCCGGCGGCAGCAGCCTCGGCGCGTGGGTCGACCAGTGGGATGTAGCGCACGGCGACGAGCATCGTGGCCAGCACCAGGATCGCCATCCCGAGGAGGTGCCAGTGCACGGGCAGTGCGATCAGGGAGGCTCCGGCGCCGATGAGGGCACCGAGCACGGTGCCGAGGCTGAAGCAGGCGTGCATCAGCGGCATCAGGGTCCTGCCGATTTCACGCTCCGCCGCGGCGCCCTCGACGTTCATCATGACGTCGAGCGAGCCGATGCCGAACCCGACGAGGGCCAGGCCGAAGAACACGAAGGGGGCAGACGTGAGCAGGCTGGCACCGCCACCGACGAGGGTCAGCCCGACGACGGACAGTGAGGCGCTGAGGAGCATCGCGCGCCGCGCGCCGAATCGGCCGAGTAGCCAGACGGCGGCGATCAGGCCGAGCACCGATCCGGCCGAGAGGCCGAAGATGAGGATGCCGACCTCGGCCGTGCTCAGCCGCAGGCCGTCGCGCACGGCCGGGATCCGCGACATCCAGGTGGCCAGGGTCAGCCCGCTGATGAAGAAGATGACGAACACGGCGTTGCGCCAGGCGAGCAGGCCGCGCCTGGTCGTGCTGGGCGTGGTCGTTCCGGTCGGCTGTGCGGGCTGGGTCACGGGGGAATCCTCGGTCGGGGTCGTCGGCCCGTCGAGGCCGTCCCTTCAAACTAGCCGACCCGGTCGATCCGAGGCGGGCTACACTGGCGCCATGTCGGCCCAGCCTGACGCCTTCGATGAGGCTTTGCAACGGGCGAGAGCGCACACCATGGAGTGGCTCGCGTCCGTTCCGTCCCGCCCGGTGGGCCCGTCCGTGAATGCCGACGACCTGCGTGCCGGATTCGCCGCACCGCTGCCGGAGCAGGCCACCGACCCGGCCGAGGTGATCGACGAACTCGCGCGCCTGGCCGAACCCGGCCTGATGGCGATGCCCTCCGGCCGCTTCTTCGGCTGGGTGATCGGGGGAACGCTCCCGGCGGCCCTGGCGGCCGACTGGCTGGTCAGCGCGTGGGACCAGAACGCGGGCATGCGGTTCGCCACCCCCGCCGTCGCCGCGGCGGAGGAGGCGGCCGCCGGGTGGCTGCTCGACCTGCTGCACCTGCCGCCGGGTGCCGACGTGGGCTTCACCACGGGCGGGACCACCGCCAACTTCGTCGGTGTCGCCGCGGGCCGGAAGGCCGTGCTGGACCGGGTCGGCTGGGACCTCGCCGGCCTCGGGCTCTTCGGGGCGCCGCGCATCCGGGTGTTCGCGGGCGCTGAGCGGCACGACGTCATCGACCTGGTGCTGCGCTACCTCGGCCTCGGCGCGCCCATCCTCGTCGACGCCGACGACCAGGGCCGCATCCGGCCGGACGCCCTGGCCGCCGCCATGGACTCCGGCGGAGACCCGGCCGGCCCGGCCATCGTCTGCCTGCAGGCCGGCAACCTGCACTCCGGCGCCTTCGACCCGATGCAGGAGACGATCGCCGTGGCACACGAACGCGGGGCCTGGGTGCACGTCGACGGCGCCTTCGGCCTCTGGGCGGCGGCCAGCCCGCGCTACCGGGAGGCCCTGGCCGGCCTCGACCTGGCCGACTCGTGGGCGACCGACGGGCACAAGACGCTCAACGTGCCCTACGACTGCGGCATGGCGATCGTGGCCAGGCCCGACGTCGTGCGTGCGGCCTTCGGCGTGCACACCAGCTATCTCATCACCGACAGCTCCGGCCCGGGCGACCCTTTCGACAAGGTGCCCGAGCTCTCGCGTCGCGCCCGCGGCGTCACCGTGTGGGCCGCGCTGCGGTCACTCGGCCGGGCCGGCACCATCGCCCTCGTGGAGCGGCTGGCCGACCGGGCGGCCGAGCTCGCCGCGGGGATCGCCCGCCTCCCCGGCGCCGAGGTGCTGAACGACGTGGTGTTCACCCAGGTGAGCGTCAGCTTCGGCGACGACGAACGCACCCGCCGGGTCACCGCGGCGCTGCTCGCCGGCGGCGTCGCCTGGATGTCCGGGTCGCGCTGGCACGGCCGGGACGTGCTGCGCATCTCGGTGAGCAACTGGTCAACGGATGCCGACGACGTCGCGCTCTCCCTCGCCGCCCTGGACCAGGCGGTCGCCTCGGTTGACGCGATAGAATTGTCCTGATCAGCGTCGATGTGAATGCGGTTGGTTCCATCGACGCTCCGGCGTGCGGGGAACCACCGAGGGCAGTCGAAGGGGCATCGTGGCAGGTCGGACATCGGCTCCGGGGCAGTCGGTCACCGGGCGCGTGCTGAGCATCCTCGCCGTCTTCGAGCTCAGCCCCTCGGCGAGGTCGCTGTCGGAGATCGCGGCCGAGAGCGGGTTGCCGCAGAGCACGGCTCACCGGCTGCTCGGCGAGCTCGAGGAGTGGGGAGCGGTGCAGCGGGATGCCCGGGGCCGGTACCAGATCGGCCTCCGGCTCTGGGAGCTGGGCCAGCACGCCGGCAGGCAGCTGCGCGACGTGGTGCGGCCGTTTCTGCAGGACCTCTTCGGCCTCACCCAGGAGACCGCCCATTTCGCCATCCGGGACGGCGCCGACGTGCTCTACATCGACCGGGTCTACGGCACCCGGCGGGTGCCGCAGGCGTCGAGGGTGGGCGGGCGGCTCCCCATGCACGCCACCGCCGTCGGCCGGGCCATCCTCGCGTTCGAAGACGACTGGGTGCGCGACGCCGTTCTCGCCGGCACGCTGGTGAAGCGCACGGCCTTCACCAAGACCGATCCCGACCAGCTCCGCCGCGAACTCGAGAAGATCCGCGGCCAGGGGTTCGCGCTGGCCTCCGAGGAGGTGCGGCTGGGCTCCTGCTCCCTGGCGGTGCCCGTGTTCCAGGCCGACGGTCACATCTTCGGCGGCCTGGGGATCGTGCTGCCGATCACCCGGGCCCACCAGCTCGAGCGTAACCTGCCGATCCTGCTTGGCACCGCGCAGCGGATCCAGGCAGGGATCGCCCACCTTCCCCCGTCGGCGCTCCGGCCGGCCACGCGGGCGCGCACGCAGCCGCAACCCTGATTCACTTCCATCCAGTGGGACGGTCCGAGGGCTTCTCAGGATCGGCGGCATTAGATGGACGCAGTTCCACGATGTTGTGGACCAGACCAAGGAGCATCACGTGAACGCTCAGACAGATTCGTCGACGGCCCCCGCCGAAGCGGCAGACCAGTGCCCGGTCGACCACCGCTCGAAGTCCAGCGTGGCCCCGGCCGACCACCACGGCTATGAACCGTTCAACATGAACGACCCGTTCCCGGCCTACGACGAACTCCGCGCCGAACAGCCGGTCATGTTCGACGAGCGGATCGGGTACTACATCGTCAGCCGCTACGACGACGTCAAGGCCGTCTTCGATGACTGGCAGACCTTCAGCAGTGAGAACGCGCAGGCCCCGGTGCGCAAGCGAAGCGCCGCGGCCGTCAAGATCATGAACGACGGCGGATTCACCGCCTACTCCGGGCTGTCCGCGCGCATCCCGCCGGAGCACACCCGCATGCGCACGATCGTGCAGAAGGAGTTCACCCCGCGCCGGTACAAGGCGCTGGAGCCCACGATCCGCGAGAACACCGCCAGGCTGCTGCGGCAGATGCTGGCCCACCCGGATGCGACCGGCGACTTCCTCACCGACGTCGCGGTCGACATCCCCACCATCACCATCCTCGGCCTGCTCGGCGTCGGCCCGGAAATGGTGCCCACCTACAAGAAATGGTCGGACTCCCGTGCCGCGATGACCTGGGGCGACCTCAGCGACGAGGAGCAGATCCCGCACGCGCACAACCTGGTCGACTACTGGAACGAGTGCCTGCGCCTGGTCTCCGACGCCCACGCCCACGGCGGCGACAACCTCGTCGCCGACCTGGTCAAGGCGCAGGATGCCGGCGCCGAGATCTCCGACCATGAGATCGCCTCGGTCTGCTACAGCCTGCTCTTCGCCGGCCACGAGACCACCACCACGCTGATCTCCAACACCATCCGGGTGCTGCTCAGCCACCCCGACCAGTGGCAGACGCTTGTCGCCGACCCCAGCCGGATCCCGGCCGCGATCGACGAAACCCTGCGGTACAGCCCGTCGATCGTCGGCTGGCGCCGGAAGGCGCTGAGGGACACCGAGATCGCCGGCACTCCGATTCCGAAGGGCGCGGACATCCTGCTCCTGATGGGCGCGGCCAACCGCGACCCCGGTGTCTTCGAGGAGCCGGAGGTGTTCGACCTGAGCCGGGAGAACGCCCGCACCCACCTGTCATTCGGCTTCGGCATCCACTACTGCCTCGGCAACATGCTCGCCAAGATGCAGGACAAGATCGTGCTCGAGGAAACCCTCAAGGCGGTCCCGAACCTGCGCATCGTCAACCCGGAGGCAATCACCTTCGGCGAAAACCTGTCGTTCAGGGCGCCGACGTCGGTGCCCGTCACCTGGGAGGTCCCGTCATGACCCACGCACCCTTCATCCAATTCTTCGACGACGGCGCGGCCCCCCGGCACGAGCTTCTCGGCGGCAAGTGCGCGTCCCTCGTCGCCCTGACGGCCGCGGGAATGCCGGTGCCTCCCGGGTTCGCCATCACCACTGCCGCCTACGACGCCTTCATCCACGAGGCCGGCATCGAGGCCGACATCCACGCGCTGCTGGCCGGCCTCGACCCGAACGACATCGCCGAGGTCGACCGCGTCTCGGCCCAGCTCCGGTCGGAGATCACCTCCCGCCCCGTGCCCGCCGAACTGCACGCCATCACGATCGACGCCTACAACGCGCTCCAGGCCAGGTTCGCCTCCCCGGTCCCGGTGGCCGTGCGCTCCTCCGCCACGGCCGAGGACCTGCCGGATGCCAGCTTCGCCGGCCAGCAGGACACCTACCTGTGGCTGACCGGCGTCAAGGACGTCACCGAGCACATCCGGGCCTGCTGGGCTTCGCTCTACACCTCGCGCGCCATCATCTACCGGCTGAAGAACAACATCCCCGATGAGGGACTCTCGATGGCCGTCGCGGTGCAGAAGATGGTGAACGCCCGGGTCGCCGGGGTCGCCATCACGATGGACCCGCACAACGGCGACCGGTCCAAGATCGTGATGGAGGCGGCGTACGGCCTCGGCGAACTCGTGGTCTCCGGACAGGTCACCCCCGACAACATCACGGTCGACAAGGTCATGCTGATGGTCGTCAAGCACACGATCGGCGACAAGCACGCCGAGCTGGTTCCCGACCTCGAAAGCAGGTCGCTGGTCGAACTCGAGGTCTCCGAGGAGCGGCGCAATCGGCTCTGCATCAGCGACACCGAGATCACCGCCATCGCCACGATCGCCAAGAAGGCCGAGAAGCACTTCAAGTGCCCGCAGGACATCGAGTGGGCGCTGGACCGGGACCTGCCCGACGGGGAGAACCTGCTGTTGCTGCAGTCCCGCCCCGAGACCGTGTTCTCGTCAACGGCAACGGGTTCCATCCCGGTCACCTCAACCGGGTTCGGCATCGAGAGCATCACCAAGTCACTGATGAGCCAGGCCGGCAAGGCCTGACCCGGCGGGCAGCCGACCCGCTCGGAACCGGCCGGTATCCACTTCACTTCACTTCACTTCACTCCAACTCACCTCACCCGCACCTCCCCCCACCACAGAACGGTTGAACCATGACAGAGAAGTCATTCCCCAGCCCCTACGACCAGACGCCCGCCGCCGCCGCCGAGGGGTGGAAGGACCTCTACGCCTACAACCTGGTCTTCCAGGACAACCGGCGTGAGGTCGAGGAAGCCAAATTCTGGTTCTGCGACAGCCAGCACTGGCCGACGGTGACGAAGCCGTTCGAGACCATCGGTTTCGAATTCGCCGTCTCCTGCCTGGGCCAGTACAACTCGCGCCACCTGCTGATCCCGCCGGCCAACGGCATCGAGTTCCGCATCCACAACGGCTACGTGTTCATGTCGCCGGTCGGCGTGCCGGAGGCAGAGATCGCCGCCCGGGTGCCGCAGTTCATGGAACGGGCCGGCCACTACTTCCAAAACTGGGACACCCTGCTCGAACAGTGGCAGGGCAAGATCCGCGGCACCATCGACGAGCTCAACGAACTCTCCTTCGAAGCGCTGCCCGACGCGGTCCCGGTCGAGGACGTGCTCAGCGGCAAGGGCACCGGCCCCAACAACGAGCTGCTCGGCAACTTCGACAAGCTGATCGCGCTCACCTACCGGGCCTGGCAGTACCACTTCGAGTTCCTCAACCTCGGCTATGTCGCCTACCTCGACTTTTTCACCTTCTGCAAGGAGGTCTTCCCCGGCATCCCCGACCAGGCCGTCGCCAAAATGGTGCAGGGCGTGGACATGGAACTCTTCCGTCCGGACGACGAACTCAAGAAGCTCGCCAAGCTCGCCGTCGAACTCGGCCTCGCCGACCACTTCGGCGACACCGAGAACCCCGACGCGACGCTCGCCCGCATCGCGGCCGCGGCCGGCGGCGACACCTGGCTGGCAGCATGGGACGAGGCCAGGGACCCGTGGTTCAACTTCACGGTCGGCAACGGCTTCTACGCGCACGACAAGTACTGGATGGACCACCTCGAGCTGCCGCTCGGGTACATCAAGGATTACATAGTGCGGGTGCAGACCGGCCACAATATCGACCGCCCGGTCGAGGAGCTCGTCGCCGAGCGCGACCGGATCACCGAGGAGTACTCGGAGCTGCTCAGCCCCGAGCAGCTCGCCGCTTTCCAGGGCAAGCTCGGCCTGGCCCGCCAGGTCTACCCCTACGTCGAGAACCACAACTTCTACATCGAGCACTGGACCATGGGCGTGTTCTGGCGCAAGGCCAGGCAGCTCTCGAAAATGCTGCAGGGCCAGGGCTTCTGGCCGGAGGAGAACGGCATGTTCTACCTGCGCCGCGACGAGGTGCGCGAGGCGCTGTTCGACTACGTCACCGGCTGGGGCGTCGGCGCCCCCGCCATCGGCCCCGACTACTGGCCGGCCGAGGTCGCCCGCCGCACGGTCATCGTCGACGCGCTGTCGAAGGAGCGCCCGCAGCCGGCCCTCAACACGCCGCCCGCCGTGATCACCGAGCCCTTCACCCTCATGCTCTGGGGCATCACGAGCGACCAGATCAGGAACTGGCTGGGCGACTCGGATGCTCCGGAAGGCGAATTCCGCGGAATGGCCGCCTCCAGCGGCGTGGCCGAGGGCCCGGCCCGGGTGATCAGCAGCTCCGACCAGCTCTCCGAGGTGCAGGACGGCGACATCCTCGTCGCACCCGTCACCGCGCCGTCGTGGGGGCCGATCTTCGGCAAGATCCGCGCCACCGTCACCGACATCGGCGGCATGATGAGCCACGCGGCCATCGTCTGCCGGGAATACGGGATGCCCGCCGTCACCGGGACCGGCACCGCCTCCTCCCAGATCAGGACCGGGCAGTGGCTGCGGGTCGACGGCAACAACGGCACGGTCACGATCGTGGAAGACCACGATCACGACCTCAGCCTGGCGCCGGCCGCCGCGGTCCAGCTCGACGCCGCTCTGGAAAGCAGCCATGCCTGAGGCCGGCACGGCCCCGACCTCCCCCAGAACGGTGCTGATCACCGGCGCCGCCGGCGGTCTGGGCCGTGCCTTCGCCCTGGGCTTCGCGGCCCAGGGTGACCGGGTGGTCGTCGCCGACGTCAACCTCGACGGCTGCCGGGAGACCGTGTCGCTGATCGCGGCCTCCGGCGGCACGGCCCTGGCCGTCGGCGTCAACGTCACCGCCCTCGACTCGGCAACCGCAATGTCGATGACCGCCGCGTCCTTCAGCCGCGACCACGGCGGCGAAGGCAAGATCGACGTGGTCATCAACAACGCCGCGATCTACGCCACCGTCACGCGGGCCCCGTTCACCGAACTCGACCCCGACGAATGGGACCGGGTGATGGCCGTCAACCTCAAGGGTCCGTGGCTGGTCACTCGCGCCTGCTCGCCGTACCTGCCCGACGGCGGAAAGGTGATCAACCTCTCCTCAGCCACCGTGATGAGCGGCTCGGCCCAGTGGGCGCACTACGTGGCGTCGAAGGGCGGGGTGATCGCACTCACCCGGGTGCTCGCCAAGGAGCTCGGCGACCGGAACATCACGGTGAACGCGATCGCACCGGGCTTCACCCTCACCGAGGCCAGCTACGGGCTGATCGACGGGGCCGAGCAGTACGGAGTGGACCGCGGCGCCCTCAAACGGGCCAGCGAGCCGGGCGACATCGTCGGAGCGGCGCTCTTCCTGGCCGGCCCCGGCAGCAACTACATCACCGGCCAGACCCTCGTGGTCGACGGCGGCCGGCAGTTCATCTAACGAGTTCGAACAAGGAGACCCGAGAAATGCCAACCGTAACCTACGTCGCCTACGACGGCAGCGAGACCATCGTCAACGGATTCGCGGGCGACTCCGTCATGGAGACCGCGGTGCGCAACGGCGTCCCCGGCATCGTCGCCGAGTGCGGCGGCAGCCTGTCCTGCGCCACCTGCCACGTCTTCGTCTGCGCCGACAGCGCGGGACTTTTCCCGCCCCGGGCCGACCTCGAGGACGACATGCTCGACGGCACGGCCGTCGACCGGGAAGAGAGTTCCCGGCTGTCCTGCCAGCTCAAGCTGACGGATGACGTGGCCGTGCACGTGCAGACCCCCGAGACCCAGGTCTGAGCGACATGCCCACTCCAGCGCAGCCCCGCACGGGCACCCTCATCGTCGGCAACTGCCAGGCGGGTGTGCAGATCGCCTCCACCCTGCGCGAGCTGGGCGACACCGAACCCATCACGCTGGTCGGCGAGGAACCGCACGCTCCCTACCAGCGGCCCCCGCTGTCGAAGGCCTTCCTCAAGGGCGAGGCCACCGCCGACTCCCTGGCCTTCCGCACGCACGACTTCTACCGGGAGCACGACATCGAACTCGTCACCCGGGAGCGGATCGTCACGATCACCCGGGACGAGACGGGCGGCGTGGCCGTGGCCGAGTCGGGGCGCACCTTCCCGTTCGCCCGCCTCGCCCTGGCCACGGGCGCCGTGCCGCGCACGATCCCCTTCGAGGGTTCTGAGCTGGAGGGCGTCAGCTACCTCCGCACCGCCACCGAGGCGACGGTGCTCGAGCAGCAGCTGCACCAGGCGACGAACGTCGTCGTGGTCGGTGGCGGGTTCATCGGGCTGGAGGTCGCCGCCGGGGCCCGCGCGGCCGGCAAGTACGTGACCGTGCTCGAAGCCGCCCCACGGCTGATCGGCCGGGCCGTCTGCGAGCAGACCAGCGAGTTCTACCTCCAGGCGCACCGGCGGCGGGGCACCCGGGTGGTCCTCAACGCGAAGGTCGTGCGCTTCACCGGAGAGCACGACCGGGTCACCGGGGTCGAACTCGGCGACGGAACCGTCGTGCCGGCCGAGGTCGTGCTGATCGGCGTCGGCGTCATCCCGCGCACCGAACTCGCCGGGCAGCTCGGACTGCAGGTCGACAACGGAATCGTCGTCGACACTCACGCGCTCGCCTCGGACGGGCTCACCGTGGCCGCCGGCGACTGTGCGAACATGCCGAACCCGTCGATCGCGGACTTCGGCCAGGGCCGACTGCGGCTGGAGAGCGTGCAGAACGCCGTCGAACAGGCCAAAGTCGCGGCGGCCACCCTGCTCGGCCAGGCTGCCGAGCACAAGACGGTGCCCTGGTTCTGGTCGGACCAGGCCGACCTCAAACTACAGATCGCCGGCCTCTCCGGAGAGCACGACCAGGTCGTGCTCCGCGGTGACCCAGACTCGGAGAAGTTCTCCCTGCTCTACTACCGGGACGGCATCCTGATCGCCGCCGACTGCGTCAACAGCCCACTCGACTTCATGGCCGTGCGCAACGCCCTGCACAAGGGCCAGTCGGTCCCCGCCGCGCTGGCGGCCGACAGCTCGGTCCCGCTCAAGAAGTCCGTCACCGACGTGCTCCTTCCCGTTCCTTCCCCGGCCGCGTAGGCCCCTTCCCGTGTGCGCCCCGGCGCCGGCCACCCCAGAAAGCGAGATCGCCATGACTCTGCAGACCGAACACCCCGTCGACACCTCACCCATCGACGTCGCCGGCGACGCCCCGACCGACCTCGACCCGCTCTGGCGGGCCGTCGAACCGGAGATGCGCACGCGCGGCAACGACATCCATATCCCGATCTCGTTCGCCTTCGCGGAGCGGCTCTGCGAGGCCTACCCGGAGGCGGACTCCCTCGTCGTGCGGGTGGCGATCCTGCTGCACGACACCGGCTGGGCGCGCGTCGACGAGACCAAGATCATCTCCGAAGGGTTCGGCGCGAACTGGCGGCAGGCGCAGATCCGGTTCGAACACGAGATCAAGGGCTGTGAGATCGCCAGGGAGGTGCTGCCGGGCCTCGGCTACGACGACGCGTTCATCACCCGGGTGACCGACATCATCGACGGCCACGACACCCGCGCGGAGTCGCACTCGATCGAGGATTCCCTCGTGCGCGACGCCGACCGGCTGTGGCGCTTCAACCCGGCCGGAATCGCCCTGGCCTCCAGCTGGTTCGGCCAGACCCCGTCCTTCTACTGCCGGCGCCTCCGCACCGAGATCCTGCCCGAGCTGATCACGGCCGCCGGGCTCGAGATGGCGACGGTCGAACTGGACCGGGCCGAGGCGCTGCTCAAGGTGGCGGTGCTCTGATGGAGACGGCCGTGGCGACCCTGCCCTACACGCACACCGCCGACCTCTTCATCGACGGCGCCTGGACGCCGGCCGAGGGCACGGGGAGCACCCCGGTGACCAACCCGGCCACCGAGGAGATCTGGGGGAGCGTGCCCATCGCATCCGCCGGAGACCTGGACCGGGCCGTCGGCGCGGCCCGGCACGCGTTCACCGGCCACGGCTGGCGCGACCTGACACCCACCGAGCGGGCCGGCCACCTGCTGCGACTGGCCGATGAGGTCGAGAAGCGGGCCGAGGCGATCTCGCACACCAACACCTGGGAGAACGGGTCCCCGGTCGCCGAGACCGCCAGGGCGGCGTCGAACGCGGCCGCGATCTTCCGCTACTTCGCGTCGCTCGCTCCGCACCTGGAAACCCCCGACATCCGCCCATTCCCCGACGGCTCCGCCGAGACCGTCGTGCGGAAGGACCCGGTGGGCGTCTGTGCGCTGATCGCCCCGTGGAACTTCCCGATCAACCTCGTCGTGGCCAAGCTGGCGCCGGCCCTGATGGCCGGCTGCACCGTCGTGATCAAGCCGGCCTCACCGACGCCGCTTTCCATCCGCCAGATCGCGGATGCCGCCACGGCCGCCGGGATCCCGGCCGGCGTGATCAACGTGGTCACCGGCAACAGCTCGGTGGGCGACGCCCTCGTGCGGCACCCCGGCATCGACAAGGTGGCGTTCACCGGCTCCACCCCGGTGGGGCGCTCGATCGGCGCGGCCTGCGGCGAACTGCTCCGGCCGGTGACCCTGGAGCTCGGCGGCAAGTCCTCCGCCCTCGTGCTGCCCGACGTCGACCTGGCGGAGATGGCGAAGGTGCTCATCCGCAGCTGCATGCGCAACACCGGGCAGACCTGCTACATCTCCACCCGCGTGCTCGCCCCGCGGGAGCGCTATGACGAACTCGTCGACATGGTCACCGCCACGATCAGTGCGGCGCCGCAGGGTGACCCGATGGACCCGGCGACCGTGTTCGGGCCCAGCGCCACCGCCGCGCAGCGCGACACCGTGCGCGGCTATATCAGGTCGGGGATCGCCGAGGGCGCCCGCGCGACGACCGGCGGTGACGTCGCCTCCGGGTTCGACCGGGGCTTCTACGTGAAGCCGACGGTCTTCGTCGACGTCACCCCCGGGATGCGGATCGCCAGGGAGGAGATCTTCGGGCCCGTGCTGTCGATCCTGCGCTACGACACCCTCGACGAGGCGGTGGGGATCGCCAACAACACCGGCTTCGGCCTCGGCGGCACCGTGTTCTCGGCGGATGTCGACCTGGCGTTCGAGGTGGCCGCCCGCGTGGACACCGGCTCTATCGGGCTCAACTTCTTCGCGTCGAACCATGCCGCGCCGTTCGCGGGCCGCCACGACTCCGGCCTCGGCGTCGAGTTCGGGCTGGAGGGACTGCACGTGTACCTCAAGCCGCAGTCGGTGCACCGCCGCATCCGTTCGTAGCGGGCGCAGGCTTGTGCAGCTCGGGCTCCTCCGCCTCAGCCGCCCGCCTCAGCCGCCGCCGACGTGGATGCCGGGCCGGCGGGCCGGGTCGGCCTCGCTGGTGCGGAGGATCTCGCGCACCACGGGGGCGGTGTCGCCCTGCCCGAGCAGGAGGTAGCGGACGAGATGGGCTACCGGGTTGCCCTCCGACCACTCGAAGTAGGCGTGCGGCCGCACGCCGGCAGCGTCCCGGAGCGCCAGCAGGATGGCGGCGATGGCGTTCGGGGCCGCGGGGCTCTTCGCCCGCAGCACCCGGTAGCCGTCGGCCTCGACCCCGCGCACCTGCAGCCGCTCGCTGAAGCCGGACGGGTCGACGACCTCGATCTCCAGGAACAGGAGGTCGGCCGCACCCGGCACCGGGTTCATCCCGCGCTGCTCGCGCTCCTTCTGTGCATAGTCGCCGCGGGTGCCGGGCGCCCGCTTGTGGGCGACCAGGTTGAGGGCCCCGTCGTAGTCGAGGGAGTCCCGGATGTACCGCCTTGCCGTCTCGTCGAACTCGACCTGCTCCACCCGGAGCTCGGTCGTGCGGGACACCCGCGAGATCAGGGACACGGTGACGATCCCGAGGATGAAGAAGGCGGAGATGGTGATGCCGTCCGGCTTCTCGATGATGTTCGCGCCGAGCGCGTAGAGGAGCACGAAGGTGAGCACGCCGAACGCGACGCTCGCGCCCCGTTGCCGCCGCCGCACGGCGGAGATGGTCACCGCGACCGCGCCGGACACCATCATCACCAGGATCCCGGTGGCGTAGGCCCCGGCCTGCGCGTTGACGTCCGCGTTGAAACCGATCGTGATCAGGATGCTGACGCCGGTGTAGACGAGCACGACCGGCCGCACCGCGCGGCTCCACTCGGGGGCCATGCCGTAGGAGGGCAGGTAGCGCGGGACGATGTTGATCAACCCCGCCATCGCCGACGCCCCGGCGAACCAGAGGATCAGGATGCTGCTCACGTCGTAGACCGTGCCGAACACGTTGCCGACCCGCTCGTGCGCGAGGTAGGCGAGGGCGCGCCCGCTGGCCGCCCCGCCGTCCTGGAACGCCGCGGCCGGGATCAGCACCGTGGTGACCAGGCTGCTGGCCAGTAGGTAGACGCTCATGATGACGGCCGCGGCGGTGAGCAGCTTGCGGGTGTTGCGGATGCGGGACGCCAGCCGTTCCTCCGGCGTGCTTCCCGCGGCCGCGACGAGCGGCATCATGCTGACCCCGGTCTCGAAGCCCGACAGGCCGAGCACGAGCAGGGGGAACGCGATGATCGCCGGTCCGGCGATGTCCCCGAACCCCGTGCCCCGGGCGGACAGGGCGCCGATCCAGTCGGACAGGGCCCGGGGTTCGGTGAAGACGTCGTAGAGGCCGACGCCGATCACGATGCCGTTCAGCAGCAGGAACAGGGCGACCAGGGGGATCGCGACCGAGACCGCCTCGCTGAAGCCGAGCAGGAAGACCCCGCCGAGGATGAGCAGCAGCACGACCGTGATGGTCACGGCATGCCCCTGGAGGAAGGCCGGTACGAACGGGTTCTCGAGAAGGTGCACCGTGGCATCCGCCGACGACAGGGTGATCGTGATGATCCAGCTCGTCGCGACGAAGCCGAGCAGCACGAGCACGAAGACCTTGCCGCGCCAGAACGGCAGGAGTCGCTCCAGCATCGCCACCGAGCCCTGGCCGCGCGGGCTCTCCTGGGCCACCCGCCGGTACATCGGCAGCATGCCGAGCAGGGTCAGCGCCACGATCAACAGCGTCGCCAGCGGAGAGAGGGCGCCGGCCGCCAGGGCCGCGATGCCGGGAAGGTAGGACAGGGTCGAGAAATAGTCGACGCCGGTCAGACACATCACCTTCCACCAGGAGTGGGTGGCCGTGGTCTCCTCGCTGCTCTCCGGTCCCACCGGCTGAACTCGGTTCTGCAGCAGCCAGCGCGTGAAAGCGTTGGTCGGGGCCGTGGCGCGCGGCGGGCGTGGCACGCTCGCGGGAATCAGCGGTCGGGCAGGTGACGTCATGGTTCTCTCTCCCGGTGGCACTCGGCCTGCCTCGGGCCCGGCGGAACCACGTCGACAGATCACCATTGTCGACCCTTCGCGCCGTTTCGTGGCCATTCGCGGCGCGGTGATCCGCAACGTCGCCGGGGCGCGCCCGCCGGGCCGCCGGAGCCGACCATAATCGACGTGTACCCCCTGGGCAGCCGGCCCACCGGGAGTAGAGGTCCCGAGCCGAGCATCCGCCCGCGCTCGCCGCCGGAAAGTGAATCCATGCCAGGCATCCCCACCACCCGGGTCGCCGTTCGAGGCGTCTGGGAGGGTGACACCCCGGACTACGGCAACGTCGTCGACGCCGAGAACGCGGGCAGGCTGCTCACCGACCTCGTGCGTTCCGCCCTCGAACTGCTCGAATACCGCCGGCTCGCCTGGGAGCCCGACGCGATCCAGCTCGTGTCGAGCGACCGGGCGGCCTACCTGAGGTTTCCGGCGGCCGACGAGCGCACGGCGGATGTCGCGGTGCAGCTGTCGCAGGCCCTCTCCGCGCATGC
Source organism: Cryobacterium mannosilyticum (assembly GCF_004402705.1). Taxonomy (NCBI): domain Bacteria; kingdom Bacillati; phylum Actinomycetota; class Actinomycetes; order Micrococcales; family Microbacteriaceae; genus Cryobacterium; species Cryobacterium mannosilyticum. Next base: position 119,808 of record NZ_SOFM01000016.1, read on the forward strand.
CGCCGACGGGCTCAACCTCGGCCGCATCATGGGGGCCAACCCGCCCTGGCGGTCGGTGCGCATCCTCGTGCTCGCCGACGAGGACGGCGCCGCGACCACGCGCCTCGACCTCGATCCGGAGGGGGAGTGCCGGGTGTCCTGGTACGGCCCCTTCGACAACGCCCGGTTCTCCGAGATCGCCACCGGGTTCGCGGTCTTCCTCACCCATATCGTCGCGAACGTGTTCGACGACGACGACGGCAGCGAGACGTTCGAGGAATCGTTCGACTGGGTCGTCTGAGACCGATCTTCGCCGGGCCGGTTCAGCGCGCCCCGACGACCATCCAGCTCGAGGCGCGGGCGCGCAGACCCAGGGTGACCGCGCGGGCGCCGAGGTAGCCGAGGGCGAAGGCGGCCATCAGCCACGCCAGCCCGGCAGCCCCGGATGGCGCCCAGACCAGCACGCCGACGGCCAGCGGAACGAAGGCGGCCAGGTTCACGACGCCCGTGACGGCCAGGTAGCGCGCGTCGCCCGCGCCGATCAGCACCCCGTCGAGCACGAAGACCACGCCGCCGAGCGGAACGGAGAGCCCGAGCACGACCAGTGTGGCCGGCAGCAGTGACGCCACCTCCGCGGCGTTCGTGAAGAGGCTGCCGAGCCCGCCGCTGCCGAGGATCACGAGCAGTCCGAGGAGCGCGCCGCTGAGCACGCCCCACTCCAGGCAGCGCCGGAGCACGGCCTGCACGCCGGCCAGGTCGCCGGCGCCGAGGCCGCGACCGACCAGTGCCTGGGCGGCGATGGCCAGCGCGTCGAGCGCGAAGGCGAGGGTGGCGAACAGGGTCATCGCGATCTGGAAGGCCGCCAGCTCGGGTGAGCCGAGCCGGGTCGCCACGAACACCGCGAGCAGCATCGCCGCGCGCAGGCTGACCGTGCGCAGGAAGAGCCAGCCGCCGCTCGACGCCCCGCGCAGCACGCCCGCGCGGTGCGGGCGCAGCCGTGCCCCCTCACGGCGGGCGTGGCGCCCCACGACGACGAGGTAGACGGCGACCATGGCCCACTGGGCGACGACCGTGCCGAGCGCCGAGCCCACGATGCCGAGTCCGAGCCCGTAGATGAACCACAGGTTGAGCAGGATGTTGGCGGAGAAGCCGAGCCCGGCCACCCAGAGCGGGGTGCGGGTGTCCTGCAGCCCGCGGAGCAGCCCCGTGGCCGCGAAGACCAGCAGCATGGCCGGGAGTCCGAGCATCGAGAGGCCCAGGTAGCCCGCGGCGGCCTCCGTCACGGCCGGCTCGGCCCCGAAGGCGCCGACCAGCGCCGGGGCGGCGAACCACCCGGCCGTCGCCAGCAGCACGCCCAGGCCGAGGGCGAGCCAGAGGCCGTCGATGCCGACCGAGACCGCCCGCCCGCGGTCGCCGGCGCCGAGCCAGCGGGCCACCGCCGGGGTCGTGCTGTAGGCGAGGAACACCATCAGGCCGATGATCGTCTGCAGCACCGCGCCGGCCAGTCCGAGCCCGGCCAGGGGCACCGCGCCGAGGTGCCCGACCATCGCCGAATCGGCGAGCAGGAACAGGGGTTCGGCGATGAGAGCGCCGACGGCGGGAATGGCGAGGCGCAGGATCTCGCGGTCGATGGGCTGCGGGCGGAGGATGGTGATGCTCCAGAGTAGCCGCCGGCCCCTCGCCGAACTGAGAGTTCGGCGCGTTTTCGGCGGGGAGGGTGCCCAACTCTCAGTTCGGCGAGGTGGATCGGGCCGACGCAGCGAATAGGCTGGGAGCATGACTGATCAGGGGACCGCATCCGGAATCGACCGCGACGAACTCGACCCGGGCGTGCGTCCACAGGATGACCTGTTCCGCCACGTGAACGGCAAGTGGATCGATCGCACCGAAATTCCCTCCGACAAGGCCCGCTGGGGGTCGTTCTACCTCCTGGCCGAGGAGTCCGAGAAGGCCGTGCGCGAGATCATCCTCGAGGCCCAGACGGCCCAGCCCGGCACCGAGGAGCGCAAGTTCGGTGACCTCTACGCCAGCTTCCTCGACGAGCAGAAGGTCGAGGCGCTCGGAGCCACCCCGCTCGCCGACGACCTCGCCACCGTCGACGGCATCTCCTCCATCCCCGTGCTGCTCGGCACCCTCGGCCGCCTGGAACGGGCCGGAGTGGCCGGCGCATTCCAGCTCTACGTCGACAACGACCCGGGAAACCCCGAACGCTACCTCGTCTTCGTCGAGCAGGCCGGACTCGGCCTTCCCGACGAGTCCTACTACCGGGACGAGACCTCCGGCGCGATCCGGGAGGCCTACCAGGCCTTCGTCGAGCGGATGTTCGGCCTCGCCGGCCTCACGGACGCCGCCGCCCGGGCCGCCCGCGTCTTCGACCTCGAGACCGAACTGGCCACCCACCACTGGGACAAGGTGCGCTCCCGCGACAGCGAGAAGACCTACAACCTCAAGACCTGGGGCCAGGTGACCGCGCTCGCCGCCGGGGCCGACCTGCAGCTCTGGCTCGAGGGGCTCGACGCCCCGGCCGCGGCGTTCGACGAGGTCGTCGTGCGCCAGCCCAGCTTCGTCACCGGCCTGGCCGAGATGCTCACTGAGGACCGGCTCGCCGCCTGGCAGGACTGGCTGCGCTGGCAGGTCATCCGTTCGAGTGCCGCGTACCTGTCGGCCGACTTCGTCGACGCCAGCTTCGACTTCTACGGCCGCACCCTCACCGGCACCCCGCAGCTGCGCGACCGCTGGAAGCGCGGGGTGTCGCTGGTCGAGGGCGCCCTGGGCGAGGCCGTCGGCCGCATCTACGTGGAGCGCCATTTCCAGCCGAGCGCCAAGGCCAGCATGGATGTGCTCGTCGCCCACCTCGTCGAGGCCTACCGCCGGAGCATCGCCGACCTGGGCTGGATGACCGAGGAGACCCGTTCCCGGGCGCTCGAGAAGCTCGAGAAGTTCACCCCGAAGATCGGCTACCCGGTGAAGTGGCGCGACTATTCGACGCTGGCCATCGACGCGGGCGACCTCATCGCCAACGTGCGCAGGGCCAACGAGTTCGAGTTCCAGCGGGAGCTCGGCAAGATCGGCAACCCGCTCGACCGCGACGAGTGGTTCATGACCCCGCAGACCATCAACGCGTACTACAACCCGGGCTTCAATGAGATCGTCTTCCCCGCGGCCATCCTGCAGGTGCCGTTCTTCGACGCCGACCGGGATGCGGCGGCCAACTACGGTGCGATCGGCGCGGTGATCGGCCACGAGATCGGGCACGGCTTCGACGACCAGGGCTCCAAGTACGACGGCGACGGGTTGCTCACCGACTGGTGGACCGAGGATGACCGCGCCGCGTTCGAGGAACGCACCAGCTCCCTGATCGAGCAGTTCAACGCCCTGGCCCCCCGGCAGGTTCCGGAGCACCACGTCAACGGCGCCCTGACCATCGGCGAGAACATCGGCGACCTCGGTGGCCTCTCGATCGCGTGGAAGGCCTACCTGATCTCCCTGGCCGGCGCCGAGCCGCCCGTGATCGACGGCTTCACCGGCGCGCAACGCTTCTTCCTCTCCTGGGCGCAGGCCTGGCAGCTCAAGATGCGCGACGAGGAGGCCATCCGGCTGCTCGCGATCGACCCGCACTCGCCCAACGAATTCCGCTGCAACCAGATCGTGAGCAACATCGACGAATTCTACGACGCCTTCGGCGTGGCCGAGGGTGACGCCCTCTGGCTCGCCCCGGACAAGCGCGTCACCATCTGGTAGCGGGCTTCTTCGCAAGAATCCTCCAACCTCGTTGGGTTATGGTGGTGCCGGGCCAGCAGGCCCGGCGCACGGAAGGACCCGCATCCGGTGGTCAAGCCATCCCAGGACTCAGAGCGACGGTCCCGCCACGCCTCTGCGACACCCGGGAAGCACGGCGGGGCGGGGGCGAACGCCAACTTCGGCCGCGGCTTCCAGGCCCTGGGCGACCTCGCCGTGCACGGGGTGCAGGTGTCGGCGCGCGCCACCGACCTGACCACCGGCCGGGTGCTGTTCTCCGTCGACGACCATGTCGTGATGCCCACCGCCGGGATCGGCACCGTGCTCCTCCTGATCGAGGTCGCGGCCCGGCTGCGCGAGGCGGACTTCGGCGCCTACACGATCCTCGACCGCACCCCGCTCGACTCGGTCGGCGGCTCGGGCATCTGGCAGCACCTGCAGGCCCCGTCGCTGCCGGTGGCCGACCTCGCCGCCCTGATCGGCGCCACCGGCGACAACCTGGCCGCCAATGTGCTCATCCGGGCGGTCGGCCTGGACGCCGTGCGCGCCCGCACCGAACAGCTCGGCCTCTCCCGCACGGCCCTGCTCGACCTCGTGCGCGACGAGCGCGGGCCCGACCACGCGCCGCAGCTCTCGGTCGGCAGCGCCAAGGACCTCACCTGGCTGTTCACGGCGCTCGCCCGCGGCGAGATCGTCGACGCCGCCGCCAGTGAACGGGTGATCGGCTGGCTCTCCCTGGGCAACGACCTGTCCATGGTGGCCAGCGCCTTCGGCCTCGACCCGCTCGCCCACCGCCAGGGCGACCACGGCATGCTGCTGGTCAACAAGACGGGCACCGGTGCCGGCGTGCGCAGTGAGGTCGGCATTCTCCGCGGGCCGCGCGCCGGCGTCACCTACGCGGTGTCGATGTCGTTCGCCGACACGGCGCTCTCGGCCCGGCTCGCCGTGCTCGACGGGATGCGCGCGGTCGGCATGGACCTGCTCGAATACGTGCACTGACCGGCTGAAGTCCACAGGCGCCCCCGCCGGGTCGTTGCGCGTCCGGCCCGGCCTTGACAGGCATCCGCGCCCCGCCCTAGTCTCCGCAGTACAGGCTTTGGCAGGTTCGACGAGAGGACCTTCACATGTCCACCCCACCGCTGATCGACGCAGAAGGCCGGGCCGCGGGCTCGGCCCTGGAGATCGAGCTGAACGGCATCAACGCGATCCATTCGAGCGAGCACAAGGGGCACCCCCGGGACCTCTTCTGGCCGTGGTTCGCCGCCAACGTCTCGGTGCTCGGCATCAGCTACGGCTCCTTCCTGCTGGGCTTCGGCATCTCCCTGTGGCAGGCGACGATCGTGGGGCTCGTCGGCATCATCGTCTCGTTCCTGTTCTGCGGTTTCATCGCACTCTCCGGCAAGCGCGGCCACGCCCCGACGATGACGCTCAGCCGGGCCGCCTTCGGCATCAACGGCAACCGGGTGCCGTCGGCGCTGTCCTGGCTGCTCACCGTGGGCTGGGAGACCGTGCTCGCCTCCCTCGCCGTGCTCGCCACGGCGACCGTGTTCACCGAGCTCGGCTGGGAGGGCGGCATCCTGACCAAGGTCGTCGCACTCGTGGTGGTGGCCGCGCTGATCGTCGTCGGCGGGGTGCTCGGCTTCGACTTCATCATGAAGCTGCAGAAGTGGATCACGATCATCACCGGAATCCTCACGGTGGTCTACGTCATCCTCGTCGCCGACCAGATCAACTTCGACACACTCGCCGCGATCCCCGGCGGCGGCACCCCGCAGGTGATCGGCGCCCTCGTGTTCATGATGACGGGCTTCGGACTCGGCTGGGTCAACGCGGCAGCCGACTACTCCCGCTACCTGCCCCGATCGGCCTCGAGCACCGGCGTCGTCGCCTGGACCACCTTCGGCGCGTCGCTGGCGCCGATCATCCTGCTCCTGTTCGGGCTGCTCCTGGCCGGTTCCTCCGCCGAGCTCAGCAGCGCGATCGCGGTCGACCCGATCGGGGCCCTCACCACGATCCTCCCGATCTGGTTCCTCATCCCCTTCGCCCTGGTGGCCGTGCTCGGCCTCGTCGGCGGCGCCGTGCTCGACATCTACTCCTCCGGCCTGGCCCTGCTCACCACCGGTGTCAGGGTGCCCCGGTTCGTCGCCGCCGGCATCGACGGCGTGCTGATGGTGCTCGGTGCGGTCTACGTGGTCTTCTTCGCGGGCAGCTTCCTCGGCCCGTTCCAGGGCTTCCTGATCACCCTCGGCGTTCCCGTCGCGGCGTGGTGCGGCATCTTCATGGCCGACATCCTCCTTCGCAAGAAGAGCTACGCGGTGAAGGAACTGTTCGACCCGGCCGGGCGCTACGGCAGCGTGCGGGTGCTCTCGATCGTACTGATCGCGGTCGGGTCCATCGTCGGCTGGGGCATGGTCACCAACGGCTTCGCCGACTGGCTCGCCTGGCAGGGCTACCTGCTCGACCCCTTCGGGCTCGGCGGCCGAGGCGGGGAGTGGGCCTATGCCAACCTCGGCGTGCTCGCCGCGCTCGTGATCGGCTTCGGCGGCACCCTGCTCTTCGGCCGCGGAACCGTTCGGGCGCAGGAAGCCCTGCCGGTCCCCGGCGAGGACCAGGCGGCCGAGGAGCTCCTGCCGGCATGAGCGCCGCACCGGAGGGTTCCCCGGGCAGGTCCGCCGCCGCTGCCGGCGTGGACAATGGTTCGTGGCTCGTCCTGATCGACCTGCAGCGCATCTTCGGCGAACCGGGCAGCGACTGGTTCACACCACGCTTCGCCGAGGCCGCGGCGGGCGCCGCCCGGCTCCGGCCCGCGTTCGGCCAGCGGGTCGCCCTGACCCGGTTCCTCGCACCGGAGAAACCCGCGGGAGCCTGGATCCCGTACTACCAGGACTGGCCGTTCGCGCTCGACCCGGCGAACCGTGCGCTCTACGACCTCGTGCCCGAGATCCCGCCCCTGGACGCCCGGCTGATCGACCGGCCCACCTTCGGCAAGTGGAGCGCCGAGACCCGTGCGGCCCTCGACGACCCCCGCGAGATCGTGCTCGCGGGCGTCTCCACCGATTGCTGCGTGATCTCAACGGCGCTGGCCGCGGCCGACGACGGCGTGCGGGTGCGGGTGGTGGCGGATGCCTGTGCCGGCCTCAGCGACGCCGACCACCGGCGCGCGCTCGACGTGATGGCCCTCTACGCCCCGCTGATCAGCATCACGTCGGTCGACGAGATCCTGGCCGAACGCGCCGCGGCCGGCTGAGCTGAACCGGGGCCGGGCGACCTGAACCGGGGCCGGGCGACCTGAACCGGGGCCGGGCGAACGGATGCCTCCCCGCGTTGGCGGGGAGGCATCCGTTCATGGGCCGGGTCAGGCGCCCAGTGCGCTGAAGCGGGGCGTGCCGGTTCAGCAGCACCGTCCCTGCGGGTTGGTGTCCTGACGGTCGGTCTGGTCCCGCCAGAACTCGCGCTCGGTGAGCACTGGGGTCGCGTCGGCCCCGGGGTGCCGCGACTCGTGATGGGCCTTGTACTTGTCGTAGGCGTCTTCCCCCATCACGCCCTTGACGAACCAGGCAAGGTCCCGGGCGCCCTTTTTCAGGAGCTCGACGGTGTTCATCAGCGCTTAGCCTTACCCGGCTTCTCCAGCCTGGCCTGGGCCTCCCAGCTGGCGCCGAGTTCCTTCTCGGCCGGTGTCGGCAGGAAGCCGGACGGGGCGAACATCTGCGACGGGACGGCCGGGTCTTCGTTGGTGCCGAAGTCGCGGCTCTTCCACGAGCGCCAGGTGGCCTGGATCGCGGTCACCATGACGATGATCGCCAGCACGACGAAGAGCACCGACAGGATGCCCTGCACCATCGTGTTGCGCACGACGGCCTCCATCGCGGCCACGGTCTTCGCGGTTCCGAAGCTCGTCTCGCCGGCCGCCAGCGCCTCGGAGAAGGCGCGGTTCTGGGCGAAGTAGCCCACCGCCGGAACGGTGGAGAAGATCTTCAGGAATGACGCCGAGATGGTCACGACGGCGGCGAAGGCCAGCGGCAGGGCCACGATCCACAGGTACGTGAACATCCCGCGCTTGGCGACGATGGCCATACAGACGGCCAGCGCGATGGCCGCGAGGAGCTGGTTGGCGATTCCGAAGAGCGGGAACAGGGTGTTGATGCCGCCGAGCGGGTCGGTGACTCCCATGATCAGCACGGCGCCCCAGGCCAGGACCATGATCCCGGTCGTGAGCCACGCGCCCGCGCGCCAGGACGTGTTCTTGAATTTCGGGAAGAAGTTGCCCAGGCTGTCCTGGAGCATGAACCGGGCCACCCGGGTGCCGGCGTCGACGGCGGTCAGGATGAACAGCGCTTCGAACATGATCGCGAAGTGGTACCAGAACGCCATCATCCCGCTGCCGCCGGCGACCTGCTGCATGATGTGGGCCAGGCCGACCGAGAGGGTGGGAGCGCCGCCGGTGCGGGACACGATGCTGGCCTCACCGACATCCTTCGCCGTCTGGGTGAGCATGTCCGGGGTCAGGTTGACGCCGGTCAGGCCGAGGCTGTTCACGAACGCGACGGCGCCCTCCACGGTGCCGCCGGTGAGTGCGGGCGAGGAGTTCATCGCGAAGTAGATGCCGCGGTCGATCGACACGGCGGCCACCAGGGCCATGATCGCGACGAACGACTCCATCAGCATTCCGCCGTAGCCGATGAACCGGGTCTGGCGCTCCTTCTCGATCAGTTTCGGCGTCGTGCCGGAGGCGATCAGGGCGTGGAAGCCGGAGAGGGCGCCGCAGGCGATCGTGACGAAGAGGAACGGGAAGAGCGAACCGCTCACGACGGGGCCGCCGTTGGCGGTGAACTCGCTGAAGGCCGGCACCGAGATCTCCGGGCGAACGATGATGATGGCGATCGCGAGCATGCCGATCGTGCCGATCTTCATGAAGGTGGAGAGGTAGTCCCGCGGGGCCAGCAACAGCCAGACCGGCAGGATGGCGGCCACGAAACCGTAGATGATGATGCCGATCGCGAGCGGAAGCGGGTCGACGTGGAAGAACGCCGCACCCCACTCGGTGCTCGAGATCATCCCGCCGCCGACGATGGCGGCCAGGAGCAGGATGAAACCGATGATCGAGACCTCGGTGACCTTGCCCGGGCGGAAGAAGCGCAGGTAGCAGCCCATGAGCAGCGCGATCGGGATGGTCATCCCGACCGAGAAGACGCCCCAGGGGCTGGCGGCGAGGGCGTTGACGACGACGAGGGCGAGGATGGCCACGATGATCACCATGATGGCCAGGGTCGCGATGAGCGCGGCCGTGCCGCCGACCTTGCCGAGTTCGTCCCTGGCCATCTGGCCGAGGGAGCGGCCGCCGCGCCGCATCGAGAAGAACAGCACCAGGTAGTCCTGCACCGCGCCGGCGAGGACGACGCCGACGATGATCCAGATCGTGCCGGGCAGGTACCCCATCTGCGCGGCCAGCACGGGGCCGACGAGCGGTCCGGCGCCGGCGATCGCGGCGAAGTGGTGGCCGAAGAGCACGCGGCGGTCGGTGGCGGCGTAGTCTTTGCCGTCGGCCTTGTACTCGGCCGGGGTGGCCCGCCGGTCATCGGGCCTCAGCAGGTGCTTCTGGATGTAGTTCGAGTAGAAGCGGTAGCCGATGAGGTAGGTGCAGACGGCCGCGAAGACGAACCAGATGGCGTTGACGGTCTCCCCGCGAACCACGGCCAGCATCACCCAGCTGAGGCCACCGAGCAGCGAGATGCCGCCCCAGATGGCGATCTTCGCGGGGGTCCAGTGGGCCTCCTCCGCGTCGTGCGTGGTCTGGTCGAGGGCTACGGCCAGCAGGGCCGGATCCCGATCCAGCACCCCAGCCCCCTCGGTTGACTCGTGTGGCGTGCGGGGCCTGGTGCCCATGATCTCTCCCTTGAGGTACCGCAAGGACTGCGGGATTCCTTAGCAAGGCTAACAGCGTGGCGGCGGAGCGGCGGCAAACGCCTAAAATGGGCTGAGCGCCCGCCGGGCTTCCGCCCGCTCGCGACACACTCTCCCACCCTCGACCATTGGAGCCACCGTGGCCGCCCCCACCCGCCTCGATTCCGTCATCGCCCTCGCCCGCCACCGCGGGTTCGTCTTCCAGGCCGGTGAAATCTACGGCGGATCCCGCTCCGCGTGGGACTACGGGCCGCTCGGGGTGGAGCTGAAGGAGAACATCAAGAAGCAGTGGTGGCGCTTCATGGTCACCAGCCGCGACGATGTGGTGGGCCTGGACTCCTCGGTGATCCTGCCCCGCAAGGTGTGGGAGGCATCCGGCCACGTCGAGGTCTTCTCCGACCCGCTGGTGGAGTGCACGAGCTGCCACAAGCGCTTCCGGGCCGACCACCTCGAGGAGGAATTCGAGGAGAAGAAGGGCCGCCCGCCCGAGGGCGGCATCGACGGCATCCCCTGCCCGAACTGCGGCAACCGGCACATCTGGACCGAACCGCGCGCGTTCTCCGGCCTGCTCAAAACCTACCTCGGCCCGGTCGACGACGAGACCGGCATGCAGTACCTGCGGCCGGAGACAGCCCAGGGCATCTTCGTGAACTTCGCCAATGTGCTGCAGGCCGCCCGGATGAAGCCGCCGTTCGGCATCGGCCAGATCGGCAAGAGCTTCCGCAACGAGATCACCCCGGGCAACTTCATCTTCCGCACCCGCGAGTTCGAGCAGATGGAGATGGAGTTCTTCGTCGAGCCCGGCACGGACGAGGAATGGCACCAGTACTGGATCGACCAGCGGATGGCGTGGTACACCGGCCTCGGCATCGACGCCGACAACCTGCGTTTGTTCGAGCACCCCGCCGAGAAGCTCTCCCACTACTCCAAGCGCACCGTGGACATCGAGTACCGCTTCGGGTTCAGCGGCAGCGAATTCGGCGAGCTCGAGGGCGTGGCGAACCGCACCGACTTCGACCTGAAGACGCACGCCGCGGCATCCGGCAAGGACCTGTCCTACTTCGACCAGACCAAGAACGAGCGCTGGGTTCCCTACGTGATCGAGCCGGCCGCCGGCCTGACCCGTTCGCTGATGGCCTTCCTGGTTGACGCGTACCACGAGGAAGAGGTGCCGAACGCGAAGGGCGGCGTCGACAAGCGCACCGTGCTGAGGCTCGACCGGCGCCTGGCGCCGATCAAGGTCGCCGTGCTGCCGTTGTCCCGGAACGAGGCGCTCTCGCCGATGGCCAAGGCGCTCGCCGCCCGCCTCCGCGAGTCGTGGAACGTGGACTTCGACGACGCCGGTGCGATCGGCCGCCGCTACCGTCGCCAGGACGAGATCGGCACGCCGTACTGCGTCACGGTCGACTTCGACTCGCTCGAGGACCAGGCCGTCACCGTGCGCGACCGCGACACCATGGCGCAGGAGCGCGTGCCGCTGGACAAGCTCGACGCCTACCTCGCCGAGCGCCTCCGCGGAGCGTAGCCCGCGCCGGCCCGCGGCTCAGCCGCGGGCTCAGCCTGAATTGGCGACGCGGCCTGAAGTGGAGGCGGGGCGCGGGGCGGGGCGCGGGGCGACCTCGATCAGGGTGACGCCGGCCGGCGGCACCGGGTCCGACATCGCCGCGAGGGCGGCCGGCGCCTCGGCCAGGGTGATCCTCCGGCTGACCAGGGTCTCGGGGCGCAACCGGCCCGATTCGACCAGGGCGAGCAGCGCCGGGTAGTCGGCGGCGGACATCCCGTGGCTGCCGAGCACCGTCAACTCCCGGGCGATGACGTCGCCGAGCGGTATCCGCGGGTCCTCCGCCAGCAGGCCGATCTGCACGTGGCGACCGCGGGCGGCCAGGGAGCGGATGGCGATGGAGACCGTGTCCTCCCGGCCGAGCGCCTCGACGCTGACCTGCACGCCCGCGCTTCCGGCGGCGGCGCGGATGCGGGCGAGAACCTCGTCGTCGTCCAGGCCGGCGGAATCGACCGTGTGCGCGGCCCCGCACCGGGCGGCCGCGCCGAGGGCAGGCCCGCTGATGTCCACCGCGATCACCGTCGCGCCGAGGGCGGCGCCGATCATCACCGCGGAGAGCCCGACGCCGCCGCAGCCGACGACGACGAGCGTCTCACCGGCAGCCAGTCGGGCCTGGTGGGCCAGGCCACGGTAGGCGGTGGCGAATCGGCAGCCCAGCAGGGCGGCCGCCCCCGCGTCGAGACCGTCCGGCACGGCGATGAGATTGACGTCGGCGTGGTGCAGCGCGACCAGTTCGGCGTAGGAACCCCAGTGGGTGAAGCCCGGCTGGGTCTGGTTGCGGCAGACCTGCCCGTTTCCCGCCGCGCAATCCGGGCAGTCGCCGCAGGCGCAGACGAACGGAACCGTGACGCGCTGGCCGACCCGGAACCGGCGCACCAGGGGTCCGACCGAATCGATCACCCCGACGAGTTCGTGGCCCGGAACGTGCGGCAGCGCGATTCCGGGGTCGTGCCCGAGCCAGCCGTGCCAGTCGCTGCGGCAGAGGCCGGTCGCCTCCACTCGCACGACGACGCCCGTTGGGGAGGCGACCGGGTCGGGCACCTCCCGCAGTTCGGGCAACGCGCCGAAGCGGTCGAACCAGACCGCCTTCATCCCGCGGCCGGCCGGTCGCGGGCCAGGATCGCGAACACCTGCAGGTCGGACCACTCGCCCGTGACGAACTCGTTCTCGACGAAGTGCGCCTCGAGGCGCATCCCCAGCCGCAGGCAGAGGGCGGCGGATGCTTCGTTCCGCGGATCGAGTTCGGCGAACACCCGGTGCGCGCCCAACTCCCCGAACGCGAGGTCGAGCAGGGCGCCGGCGGCTTCGGTGGCGAAGCCCTGGCCGTGCCAGGCGGGGTGGAAGACCCAGCCGACCGCGACCTGGGCGTGCTCCCGGCTTTTGAGGAACACGCTGAGGTCGCCGATCACGGGCCCGGGCGCTCCGGCCGCGCCGACGAGTTCCGCGGCGAGGATGAGGGCGTCGCCGTCCTCGGCCAGCCGGGTGAACCCGGCGCGGGTGATGGTGTGCTCCCGCGATTCCTCGGGACTCCGAACCGGCCACGGCAGGTACCGCACCACGTCGGGCAGGCCCTGGTAGGCGGCGACCTCCTCGGCGTCGGACGCGGTCAGCGGGCGGAGCAGCAGGCGCCGGGTTCGGACCGGGTGGGCGTCGAACGGGAACGCGCCGTGCGACCCCGGTTCACTCATGACGGCCGGCGCACGAGGACGGCCGCGGTCATGAGGCGGCGGGGGAGATCTCGACGTCGCCCGGGGTGCCGGAGACGGCGGGCAGGTCGACCTGGATGCCGAACATCGCGTCGAGGCCGGTCAGGAACGCGGCCTGCTCGCCGGCCCGCGCAAGCTCCCTGGAGCGCACCATCGGCGTGTGCAGGAGCACGCTGGCCAGGTGCCGCAGTGCCGCCTCGGTCTGCTCGCTGGAGTCGCTGCGGTGGCGGGCCCGCTCGATCTCCGCGTCGAGGATGCCGAAGATGTGGCTGCGCAGGGCGACGACGGCGGGGGCGAGGCTCTGCTCCTCGGCGACGGCGGAGAACTTGCGGGCGGCCCGTCCGACGAGGAGGCGGGCGTCGCTGGTGGCATTGAGCTCTTCGAGCGGGGCGTGGATGCGGATGGTCTCGAGGTCGAGCAACTCCACGCCGGCCAGCTCGGTCACATCGGGGTCGACGTTGCGCGGCAGGCCGAGGTCGATGATCAGCCGCTGCGGAGCGGGGGCCTCAGGAGAGAGCGACGACCCGGGCATCTCGCCGACCGGGCACACGGTTGCCGGCGGTGCGGCATCCGCCGGGGCCTCACCCTGGGCGAGCCCGGCCCGGAGCAGTGCGGCGGTGATCACGTGGTGCTCGACGGTCGTGCAGGTGAGGATGAGGTCGGCGCTCGCGGCCGCCACGGCGAAGTCCGACTCGGCGACCGCGGTGATCTGGTGCGACGATGCGAACTTGCGGGCGCGGCCCGAGGGGGAGTAGACCCGCACGTTCTCGGCGCCGAGGTCGCGCAGCGCCGCCAGGGAGGCCCCGGCGTAGCGACCGGTTCCGACCAGGAGCACCTGGGTCTCGGTCCAGTCGGGGATGCGGCTTTCGGCCAGTTCGAGGGCGAGCCGCACGAGCGAGCGGCCGGCGGCGCCGAGGCCGGTGCGGTTCTTGATCCCGCGGGAGGTCTGCGACGCGCGCTGGAAGAGGCGCTCCAGCTCGGGGCTCGTGGTGCCCACCTGCCGGGCCTGTTCGAGTGAGCGCCGCACCTGGCCGGCGATCTCGCCCTCGCCGACGACGACGGATTCGAGGCCGCTGGTGACGGCGAAGAGATGTTCGGCCACGGTGTTGCCGTGCACGAGTTCGAGGGTGTCCCGCAGCACCTCGGCGGCCACGCCGGTGCTCGCGCTGACGCCGTCGATCGCGGCCCGCACCGCGGAGAGGGGAGAGGTGCCGGTGGGTTCGTCCAGGTCGAGGTAGGCCTCGAAGCGGTTGCAGGTGGCCACGACGACGGCCCCGACCAGGGCCGGGTGGCGCTCCAGGATGCCGGCCGCGGCGTCGTCCGCACCGACAGACAACCGCTCCAGCACGTCGAAGCTGGAGTTCTTGTGGCTGGCGGACAGGCAGATCAACACCGTTGGAGTCTACTTTGCGATTCTGGGGGTCGAATCGCCCGGGTGTGTGAAGTTTGACAGAATTGAGACAAATGAACCTTGACGCGCAACACCCCCTCGCATCCGGACTCACCGCCGACGCCCGTCTCATCCGGGCCTACCAGGGCACCCGCCCGGAGGTGACCCCCGTCTGGTTCATGCGCCAGGCCGGCCGCTCCCTGCCCGAATACCGTTCCCTCCGGGTGGGCACCCGGATGCTCGACGCCTGCCTCGACCCCGAGATGGCCAGCGAGATCACCCTGCAGCCGGTGCGCCGGCACAACGTCGACGCGGGCATCCTGTTCAGCGACATCGTGATCCCGCTCAAGCTGGTCGGCGTGGACGTCGAGATCGTCGCCGGCATGGGCCCGGTGCTCGGCAAGGCCGTGCGCACGGCCAAGGACGTCGCCGAGCTGACCGCCCTCGACCCGGCCGTGCTCGACACGAGCCTCGCCCCGATCCGCCAGGCGGTCGCGCGCACGGTCGCCGAGCTCGGCGAGACCCCGCTGATCGGCTTCGCCGGAGCCCCGTTCACCCTGGCCGCCTACCTGGTCGAGGGCGGACCGTCGAAGGACCACATCAACGCCCGCACCCTGATGCACGCCGACCCCGACGCCTGGGCCGCCCTGATGGCCTGGACCGCCGAGGTGACCGGCCGGTTCCTGCGTGCGCAGGTGCTGGCCGGGGCCAGCGCCGCCCAGCTCTTCGACTCCTGGGCCGGGGCCCTGTCGCTGGACGACTACACCCGGTACGTCGCGCCGGCATCCGCTGCGGCGATCGCGCACGTGCGCGACCTCACCTACACCGAGAACGGGCTCCCCACGGATGCCGACCAGACCGGCGCGGAGACGGCCACCCGCCGCAACGTGCCGGTGGTGCACTTCGGCGTCGGCACGGGGGAGCTCCTCAAGGAGATGCACGGGGTGGGCGCCGACGTCGTCGGAGTCGACTACCGGGTGCCGCTGGACGAGGCCAATCGCCGCCTCGGCGGAGTGGTTCCCGTGCAGGGCAACGTCGACCCGGCCCTGCTCGCCGCGCCGTGGCCCGTGCTCGAGGCGCACGTGCTCGACGTGCTCGAGCGCGGCCGCACCGCGCCGGCCCATGTGCTCAACCTCGGCCACGGTGTCCCGCCGCTGACCGACCCGAACGTGCTCACCCGGCTGGTCTCGTTCGTGCACGAGCTCGGCGCCTCCGCCCCGGTCGCGTCCTGACCGTTCGCCGACCCGGGAGCTGAGAAGCACATGCAGGACGTCATCGTCATCGGCGGGGGTGTGGCCGGCCTCGTCGCGGCCAGGGCGTGCGCCCGGGTCGGCCTCACGGTGACCGTGCTCGAGGCGACACCCGCGGTGGGCGGGGCGGTCGCAAGCCACGAGGTCGCCGGGCTGACCCTGGACAGCGGGGCCGAGAGCTTCGCGGTGCGCCGCAACGCGGTCGCCGAGTTCGTCGACTCGCTCGGCCTGACCGGCGACGTCGTCGCGCCGAACCCGGCCGGCGCCTGGCTGCACCTGCCCGCCGAGGGCCCGGCCGGCGGGTCGGTCAGCGTCCCCCTGCCCCAGGCCGGGGTGCTCGGGATCCCCGGTTCCCCGCTGGCCGACGACGTGCGCCGCGTGATCGGCTGGAGCGGCGCCTGGCGCGCCTACCTCGACCGGCTGATGCCGGTGCTCACGATCGGCCGCGAGCACAGCCTGGGCGACCTCGTGCGCAAACGGATGGGCCGCCGCGTGCTCGAACGGCTCGTCGAGCCCGTCACCGCGGGGGTCTACTCCTCCGCGGCGGACGACCTCGAGATCGACGTCGTCGCCCCCGGGCTGAATGCAGCCCTGACCACGGCAGGCTCGCTGTCGGGCGCGGTCCTGTCCCTCCGCTCCGCGGCCCCGGCCGGCTCCGCCGTGGCGGGCCTGCGCGGCGGCATGTCCCGGCTGGTGTCCGCGCTCGTGGCCGACCTCGA
This sequence comes from Cryobacterium mannosilyticum, assembly GCF_004402705.1. NCBI lineage: Bacteria > Bacillati > Actinomycetota > Actinomycetes > Micrococcales > Microbacteriaceae > Cryobacterium > Cryobacterium mannosilyticum. The sequence continues at coordinate 136,052 of NZ_SOFM01000016.1, forward strand.
CCATTTCGGGGTCGAGATCGTGACGGATGCCCCGGTCACGACCCTGCGGCGGGCCGGCGTGCCCGACGACGCGGGCGTGCCCGACGACGCCGGTGTGCCCGACGACGCCGGTGTGCCCGACGACGCCGGTGTGCCCGACGACGCCGGTGTGCCCGCTGGCGGAGAACAGACCTGGGTCGTGCGGCACGAGGTGCCGGCCCACGAGGCGCCTGCCGAGGCCCCGGCCACTGATCTGCCGGGCGGTTCCGCTGCTGGAGCCGCCGAACCTGCCGCACTGCCCGCGACCCGCGACCGGGAGGCCCGCTTCGTGATCCTCGCGACCCCGGGCGCCCCGGCTCTTCGCCTGGTCTCCGGCCTCAGCCCCGAACTGGCAGCACTCGCCGGGCTCGACTGGCCGGAGACCACCGCGGTCGAACTGGCCACCATCGTCCTCGACGCGCCCCAGCTGGACGCGCACCCCCGGGGAACGGGAGCCCTCGTCGCGGCCGGCACCCCCGGCGTGACCGCCAAGGCGCTCACCCACGCGACCGCGAAGTGGGGCTGGCTCGCCGAGGCGGCCGGACCGGGGTGCCACGTCATCCGTCTCTCCTATGGCCGGGCCGGCACGGCCGGCCCGACAGCCGACCTGTCCGACGCAGAGTTGCTCGCCCTCGCCCTGCGGGACGCGTCCGCCATCTTCGGAGTCGACCTCGACGCCGGCGCGGTGCGCGGTTTCGCCCGCACGCTGTGGGGCGACGCCCTGTCGCCGGCGACCATCGGGGCGCCCGGCCGGGTGCGGCAGGTGCGCACGGCCGTCGAGGCGACGCCCGGGCTGGAGTTGACCGGTGCCTGGCTCGCCGGCACCGGGCTTGCGTCGGTGATCCCCGACGCCCTCGCGGCTGCCGGCAGGGTCAGGCACGGGGCGCTCGGCATCTGAACTGCCGGCCCGGAGGCTGGGAATAGCCCCGACAACCAGGGTCGCTCCGGCTTGACCCTGCGCGTGAACCCGTGGAGGGATACGCTGGTGAGATACATGAACCTCGAGGAATGGAGTGACAATGCGGGGAAAGCTTCTCTTCATCACAGGTGGGCTCGTGGGCTACGTCCTGGGCGCCCGTGCCGGACGCAAGCGCTACGACCAGATTGTGGCTGCCGCTGAGAACCTGTGGAGCGCCCCGCCCGTGCAACGCCGTGTGACAGAAGTGCGCGACTTCGCCCTCGAACGGGTCGGCGACGTGCCGTCCGCCCTGTTCGACGCCGGCAAGAAGATCGTCACGGCCGTGCAGGCCAGGACCACCGGGCCCGGTGACGCCGGCGGAACCGCGTACAGTCCCGCCGCCCCCGCGGCAACCAAACCCGCCGCGGCAACCAAACCCGCCGCGGCAACCAAACCCGCCGCGGCAAAGCCCGCAGCCACGTCCGCGGCGAAGACCGCCGAGACGCCCGCGTCCGACGACGCCGCCACCAGGTAACAGCCGCGCACTCCCAGGAAGCGAAGGAAGGGGCAGCTGTGAGCAACAGCGGATTCAACCCGAATGGTTTCAACCCCAGGACGAAGCGATCGCTCGTCGTGCTGCTCGGCGAGCTGCCCGGCCAGATCATCGCCCTCGTCAAGGCGGAACTCGACGCCTTCAAGGCCGAGGTGGCCGGCAAGGCGAAGAACATCGGACTCGGCATCGGCCTGTTCGCCGTGGCCGGCGTCTTCGCCTTCCTCGCCGTGATCGTGCTGATCGCGCTCGCCGTGATCGCCCTAGCGCTGGTGCTGCCGCTCTGGCTCGCCACGCTGATCGTGGCGGTGGCGCTGCTGCTGATCGCGGCGCTCCTGGTCCTCGTCGGGGTGAACCGGGTGAAGGCCGCCACTGCCCCCGATCCAGAGGGAATCGCGGCAAGCATCCGGCACGACGTTGACGCGTTCAAGGGAGTTGGCGAGTATGAGCACTGACGACAAGACCAGGACCGGAAGCCAGGCGAAGACGGTCGTCGTCCCCGGCGACGCCGCCGTTCATCGTTCGAAGGCCGAACTGCGCGCCGACGCGATGACGGCCAGGGCGGAACTCGCGCGCACGCTCGATGCGATCGAGTACAAGCTCAACCTTCCCAAGCAGCTCCGCTACCGGGTGCGGCTGCTCAAGCTCCGGCTGTACCGCCTCGGCGAGGACAACCCGGCCGCCCTGGCCGGGATCGCCGTCGCCGCTGCCCTGGTCGCCGGCGCGGCGGTCTGGCTCGGCGTCAAGGCCGTGCAGGACCGCTGAACCACCGCCGGGAACACCGGCGCCCCCGCGGGCACCGGGCGCGTCTTTTGGCTCTGGTCGCAAAGAAGTAGAGACTAGTACTCATGACTCACCCGGCTGCCGGAGAGGCAGTAAACCCACTCCACCCGACCAGTCCCGCTGAGACCCCGTCAGCGGCCGACGCCTCTGCGGCATCCCCCCAGGGGTTCACGCTGTTCACGGTCCTGCGCAAGGACCCGAGCAACCCGGATGACCTCGACGGCCGCGACGTGCCGCACGCCGTTCTCGAGCTCGATGACGTGGTTGAGCTCGTCGAGGCGGAGGGTGTGACCGTGCGCGGCTTCTACGATGTCTCCGGGCTGCGCGCCGACGCCGACGTGATGATCTGGACCCACGCGCCCGAGGCCGAGTCCCTGCAGTGGGCCAACCGGGAGCTGCGCCGCAGCCGCCTGCTCAAGAGCCTGCTCCCCACCTGGAACGCGATGGGCGTGCACCGGGACGCCGAGTTCAACAAGAGCCACGTGCCCGGGTTCCTCCGCGGAGTCGAACCGAAGGGCTGGCTGACGGTCTACCCCTTCGTGCGCAGCTACGAGTGGTACCTGCTCCCCGAGGCCGAGCGGAGCGCCATGCTCGCCGACCACGGCCGCAAGGGTGCCGCCTACCGCGGCGCGATCGCCAACACGGTCTCCGCGTTCGCCCTCGGCGACTACGAATGGCTCCTGCCGATCGAAAGCGACGAACTCACCGAACTCGTCGACCTCATGCGGGGCCTGCGCGAGACCGAAGCCCGCCGGCACGTCCGCGAGGAGATCCCGTTCTACACCGGGCGCCGCATCGGCACCGCCGAACTCGTCGAGGTGCTGCAGTAGTGGCGCGCTACGACGCCGTCCTGCTCGCCGGATTCGGCGGGCCGGAGGGCCAGGACGACGTGATCCCGTTCCTGCGCAACGTCACACGAGGCCGCGGCATCCCGGAGGAGCGCCTCGAAGAGGTGGCCCATCACTACCGCCACTTCGGCGGGATCAGCCCGATCAACAACCAGAACCGCGTGCTCAAGGCGGCCCTCGAGGTCGAGCTGGCCGGCCGCGGAATCGACCTGCCCGTGCTCTGGGGCAACCGGAACTGGGGACCGTACCTGCGCGACGTCGTCGCCGAGGCGCACTCCAACGGCCAGGACCGGCTGCTCGCCATCGCCACCAGCGCGTACAGCTCCTACTCCGGCTGCCGCCAGTACCGCGAGGACTTCGCCGAGGCGCTGTCCGTGAACGGCCTCGAGGGCATCGTGCAGATCGACAAGGTGCGCCAGTTCTTCGACCACCCCGGTTTCGTGATGCCGTTCATCACCGGCGTCCGGAAGGGCCTGGAGGAGGTCGCCGCCTCCATCCCCGGCATCGACCTGGCCACCGAGGTGGAGATCCTGTTCTCCACCCACTCCATCCCCATGACGGATGCCGCCAAGAGCGGCCCGGCGGCCCTCGGATTCGGTGAGGGTGGCGCCTACAAGGCCCAGCACCTGGCCGTCGCGCAGGTCGTCATCGACGGCGACTCCGTCGCGGAGCCGATCCAGAGCCCCTGGCAGCTGGTCTTCCAGTCGCGCAGCGGACCGCCGAGCATGCCGTGGCTCGAGCCCGACATCAACGACGCCATCGCGCTGCTGCCGGCCCGGGGCATCCGTGCCGTCGTGATCGTGCCGCTCGGCTTCGTGAGCGACCACATGGAGGTCATGTGGGACCTCGACAACGAGGCAACGGAAACCGCCAGGGAACACGGCCTGTTCTCGGTGCGCGTGCCCACCCCCGGCGTCGACCCGGCCTACGTCAGTGGACTCGTCGACCTCGTCCTCGAGCGCCTGACCGACGTGCCCGTCGAAGAACGCCCCGCGATGACGGACCTCGGCCCCTGGTACGACGTGTGCCGGCCCGGCTGCTGCGAGAACGTTCGCCTCGGATTCAAGCCTGCCGTCGCGGGGATGGCACCGTGAGTGCTGCAATTCGCGTCGGCACCCGCGGGAGCGCCCTCGCCCTCGCCCAGACGACGCAGATCGCCAACCGGATCGCCGCCGCCGCGGGCGCCGAGGTCGAGATCGTCCAGGTCACCACCCACGGGGACACCTCCACCGAGCCGTTGTCCAGCCTCGGCGGAACCGGGGTGTTCGCCAGCGCCCTCCGCGAATCCCTCCTCGCCGGTGAGTGCGACCTCGTCGTGCACTCCTTCAAGGACCTGCCCACCGCAGCGTACGAGGGTCTGGCCATCGGGGCCACGCCCAAGCGAGCGGATGCCCGCGACGTGCTCTGCGCCCGTGACGGCTTCACCCTCTCCACCCTGCCCCAGGGCGCGCGGGTCGGCACCGGGTCGCCGCGCCGGGTGGCGCAGCTGCGCCAGGTGCGCCCCGATCTCGAGATCGTCGACCTCCGCGGGAACGTCGACACCAGGCTGGGTCGCGTGGTCCCCGGCGACCTCGATGCCGTCGTGCTCGCGGCCGCCGGTCTCGGCCGGCTCGGACTGCTGACCACCTTCGAGCCGGAGTTCCTCGAGCTGTCCGCCTGGCCGACCGCGCCGGGCCAGGGCGCCCTGGCGATCGAGGTGCGCTCCGGCCGGCTGGACCGCACGCTGGTCCGGGCGCTGGACGCGATCAACCACGCGACGACCCAGGCCACGACGACGGCGGAACGGCTTGTGCTCGCGCACCTCGAGGCAGGGTGCGCCGCGCCGATCGGCGCCACGGCCGCCATCGACGACGGTCTCCTCTTCCTCACCGCGACGGTGTACAGTCCAGATGGTGCCCAAAGCGTCGTGAGCTCGCATGCTGCGACGCCTGAATCCTTTTCCATGGCACACCTGGTCGACGCCGCCCAGGACGTCTCAGAACGTGTGGCCCGAGACCTGCTCTCCGGCGGTGCTGCCGACTTCGCCCCGATGAAGGTGACTTCGTAATGACCTGGCGTTACAAGACCAAACCGAACCTGACCAAGCCGTTGACCGGCTGGCGCATCCTGGTGCCCCGCGGCGGCCCGTGGGGCGACCACGTCGCGGCCGATCTGCGCGCCAAGGGGGCGCAGCCGATCGTCGCGCCGATGATCAACTTCGCGGCGACCGACGATGCACCCGCGCTCGAAGAGGCGCTGGCCAGGCTCGCCGCCGGCGATTTCGATTGGATGACCGTCACCAGCGCCACCACCGTCGACGTGCTGTCCTCGCACCGTGCTGTCGTCGCCCCCGGAACCCGGATCGCTGCCGTCGGCGAGACCACCGCCGCTGCCCTGATCGCGGCCGGGTATCGCGTCGACATCGTCCCCTCCGAGGACAATTCGGCCCGCGGCCTCCTGTCCGAGTGGGAGGCGGCTACCCAGGGAGTGGTGCCGCTGCGCATCCTCACCCTCCGGTCGGAGATCGCCAAGCCGCTGCTCACCGAGGGGCTGCGCCGGATCGGCCACGAGGTCGAATCGGTCGTCGCCTACCGCACCATTGGCGTGCCGGTCGATGAGCGGGTCGTGGCCGACGTCGCGGCCGGCCGGGTGCAGGCGCTGCTCGTCACCTCGGGGAGCGTCGCCCAACAGGTGCAGGACCAGCTCGGACCGGTTCCTGAAAGCACCGTCGTCGCCTGCATCGGCCCGCGCACGGCGAAGGACGCCGCGGCGATCGGACTGCGGGTCGACGTGGTGGCCGACGCGCCGAGCGCCGAATCCCTGATCGAGGCCCTCGTCCAGGTCGCACTCTCCCGCTGAGCCGGTCACCTGCCTCGGCGAACTGAGACTTATGCTCGGTTCCGGGCCCCCGGAAGGGTGCACACCTCACAGTTCGCGGAGGCTCGGCCGGGCGACGTAGGGTTGACAAGTGATAAACCCCGTCATCCGCCCGCGACGGTTGCGCACCACACCCGCGCTCCGTCGCCTGGCCAGCGAAACCCGACTGCACCCCTCCGAGCTCGTCCTGCCGATGTTCGTGCGGGAAGGCACCGGCGCAGCCGTGCCGATCCAGTCGATGCCGGGGGTCGTGCAGCACACCGTCGACAGTGCCCGGCGCGCCGTCGCCCGGGCGGCGGAGGCCGGCATCGGCGGGATCATGCTCTTCGGCGTGCCCGATCTGCGCGATGCCGTCGGCACGGGTGCGACCGACCCTGACGGCATCCTCAACGTGGCCACCCGGGCGCTTGTCGCCGAGGTCGGCGACGCCCTCGTCGTTCAGACCGACCTCTGCCTGGACGAGTTCACCGACCACGGGCACTGCGGCGTGCTCTCCGTGGACGGCACCGTCGACAATGACACCACTCTCGAGCGCTACCGCGAGATGGCGCTCGTACAGGCCGCCTCCGGTTCGCAGCTGCTGGGCCTCAGTGGCATGATGGACGGCCAGGTGGCGGCGGTGCGCGAGGCGCTCGACCAGTCCGGCTACGTGGACACCGCCGTGCTCGCCTATTCGGCCAAGTACGCCTCCGCGTTCTACGGACCCTTCCGCGACGCCGTGGAGTCCACCCTCGTCGGTGACCGCCGCAGCTACCAGCTCGACCCGGCCAACCGCCGGGAGGGCGTGCGCGAAGCCCTGCTCGACATCAGCGAGGGCGCCGACATCGTCATGGTCAAGCCGGCCGGCAGCTACCTCGACGTGCTGGCCGACGTCTCCGCCGTCAGCGACATTCCCGTCTGGGCATATCAGGTTTCCGGCGAATACGCGATGATCGAGGCCGCCGCCGCCCACGGCTGGATCGACCGTCGCCGCGCGATCGAAGAGTCCGTCCTCAGCATCCGTCGTGCCGGGGCGGATGCCGTGCTCACCTACTGGGCCGTCGAACTGGCCGACTGGCTCACCGAGAGGCCCACCCGCTGATGACCCACAACGACGACCTGTTCGCGCGCGCCCAGCGCGCCATCCCCGGCGGGGTCAACTCTCCGGTGCGCGCCTTCCGCTCGGTCGGCGGCACCCCCCTGTTCCTGGTCAAGGCCAAGGGCGCCTACGTCACCGACTCCGACGGGCGCGACTACGTCGACCTGGTCAGCTCCTGGGGTCCGGCCATCCTCGGCCACGCCCACCCCGGCGTGGTGCAGGCGGTGCAGGATGCCGCCGCGCTCGGGCTGTCCTTCGGCGCCTCGACCCCCGGTGAGACGGTGCTGGCCGAACTGATCGAGGCCCGAGTGGGCGCGGTCGAGAAGCTGCGCCTGGTCTCGACCGGCACGGAGGCCACCATGACGGCCATTCGCCTGGCCCGCGGCTTCACCGGGCGTGACCTCCTGATCAAGTTCGCCGGGCACTACCACGGCCACTCCGACGGGCTGCTCGCCCAGGCCGGCTCCGGCCTGGCCACGCTGGCCCTGCCCGGCTCGGCCGGCGTGACGGCCGCGACGGCCGCGCAGACCCTCGTGCTGCCGTACAACGACCTTGCCGCCGTCCGGCTGGCCTTCGAGGCCCATCCGGGCCGGATCGCCGCCGTGATCACGGAGGCCGCCGCCGCGAACATGGGCGTCGTGGCCCCGGATCCCGGCTTCAACGCCGCCCTCGCCGACCTCGCGCACGAGCACGGCGCGCTGCTCATCATCGACGAGGTGCTGACCGGCTTCCGGGTCGGCCCGGCCGGTTTCTGGGGACTGGAGAACGCGGGCGACCGGCCCCGGTACAGCCCCGACCTGTTCACCTTCGGCAAGGTCATCGGCGGCGGACTGCCGGTGGCGGCGCTCGGCGGCCGGGCCGACGTGATGGACCACCTCGCCCCGAACGGCCCGGTCTACCAGGCCGGCACCCTGTCGGGGAACCCGGTGGCGGTGGCCGCGGGAATCGCGACGCTGCGGGCGCTCGACTCGGGCGTCTACGCCGGGCTCGACGCCACCGCCCTGCGCCTCTCCGGTGCGGTGTCGGCCGCGCTCAGTGCCGAAGGCGTCGCGCACAGCGTGCAACGCGCCGGCAGCCTGTTCAGCTTCGTGTTCGGCGAGGAGGCAGCGGCCTCGGCGCCGCGCGACTACGCCCAGGTGCAGCGGCAGGAGGCCTTCCGGTACGGGCCGTTCTTCCATTCCATGCTCGACCAGGGTGTGTCCCTGCCACCGTCGGTGTTCGAGGCATGGTTCGTGTCGGCCGCCCACGACGAGGCCGCGATCGAGTGGATCGTCGACGCGCTGCCCGCCGCGGCGAAGGCGGCGGCCGCCGCCACGGCGGTGGTGTGAGCATCCGACCGCGGGGACGTTATTCCTTTGTGAGGAACCGACAAACCGATTTCCGCCCGGAACAGGCAGACTAGGACCATGGCTTCCCTGCGCGTTCACCCCGACCGGCTTGAGATCCACCTCACGAAGGCAGAGAAGACCCTCTCGCTCCGGCGAGATGACCTCGTCGTGCAGCGGGAGAACATCCGTTCGGTGACCATCACCGACGACCCGTGGATCTGGATCCGCGGGATCAAGGCGCCGGGCCTCGAGCTGCCGTTGGTGCTCGCGGTCGGCACGTGGAAGTTCCACGGCGGCAAGGACTTCCTCGCCATCAAGCGCAAGCGCCAGGCCGTCGTCATCGACCTCGTCGAAGAGGACTTCGCGCGGGTCATCCTGACCACCAACCACGCACCCGACCTGATCGCCTCGCTCAAGCTCTGAGCGCCGCGGCGCGTCAGCCGAGGAGGAAGAGGACGAAACCGATCAGCGGCAGGGTGCCCTGGGTCAGGGCCGCCCGCCGGTAGCCGGGTCCCGTTGTTGTCAGCACGGTCGCGGCGAGCACCATCGAGCCGGTGCTGAACAGCACGAGTGCGGTGCCGGCCGGCGACTGGCCACCGAAGAAGAGCAGGAGCCCGATGACGGCGCCGCCGGCGAGGAACAGATTGTAGAAACCCTGGTTGTAGGCCATCGGCCGGGTCGCGTCCGCATCGGCCTGGCTGGCCACGCCGAACCGTTTCCAGGTGGCAGGGCGGGTCCACCAGATGCTTTCCATCAGGAAGATGTAGACGTGCAGAAACGCCGCGAGGGCGACGAAGACGGCCGCTACAATGCTCATGCCAGCAGCCTATTTCCGGACGTCGACCACGGTGCGCCCGTGGATCGTGCCGGCAAGGATGCGCTCGGCCGCCCCGAACGCGTCGTCGAGGCCGATCTCCTCGGTCAGGTCGTCGAGCAGGCCAAGGTCGAGGTCGGCCGCGAGCCGGCCCCATGCCTGCTCACGCAGGGAGAGCGGAGCCTCGACCGAGTTGATGCCGATCAGGCTGACCGCGCGCAGGATGAACGGCATGACCGTGGTCGGCAGGTCAGGGCCCTGGGCGAGACCGCAGGCGGCGACCACTCCGCCGTAATTCATCTGGGCGAGCACGTTGGCGAGGGTGGAACTTCCGACGGAGTCGATGGCCGCGGCCCAGCGCTGGGCCTGCAGGGGCTTGCCGGCGTCGCTCAGGGTGCGCCGGTCGACCAGGTCCGCAGCGCCGAGACCTCTCAGGTAGCCGCCGAGCTCGTCGGCCCGGCCGGTTGAGGCGTGCACCCGGTAGCCGCGCGCCGCGAGCAGGGCGATCGCGATCGAGCCGACTCCGCCGGCAGCGCCGGTGACGAGGACGTCTCCCGAGTCGGGTGTGATGCCACCCCGCTCGAGTGCCAGCACGGAGAGCATGGCCGTGAACCCGGCGGTCCCGATCGCGGCCGCGCGCTTCGCGCTGATGCCGGCAGGGAGCCGCACCAGGGAGGCGCCGCTCACCCGGGCCCGCTCGGCGAGTCCGCCGTGGTGGGTTTCGCCGAGGCCGGCGCCGTTCAGGATGACGCGATCCCCGGTGCTCCAGCGCGGGTCGGTGCTCGACTCGACGGTGCCGACCAGGTCGATCCCGGCGATCAGCGGCCAGACCCGCACGACGCCGGGGCGACCCATCAGGGCGAGGCCGTCCTTGAAGTTGATGCCGGAGTACTCGACGACAACGGTCACGTCCCCGGGCATCAGGAAACCGTCATCGACCAGGCGGAGCGCCGAGCTCTGGGTCTTCCTGCCCTCCGCGTCTTCGGTGCGGTCGACGACGATTGCGCGGAACTGCGTTTCAATGCCCATGGGTCGAGCCTACGCGCCGGCCCGCAGGCGGCGCGGCCGACCAGCGACGCCGACCGGGGGAGCCTGGCTCAGGTGACGTCGCGGCGCCAGCTGACGAAGTAGCCGCCGATGGTGGCGGCCGCCGCATAGGCGAGCAGTACGAGCCCGCCCTGCCACCAGTCGAGCGCGGCCGCCGCACCGCCGCCCGGGCTGGCCACGGTGAAGATGCTCGCACCGACCAGGGCATCGGATGCCGCCCCCGGCAGGAACTTGCCGATCCCGGCGGTGGCCTCGGTGAACATCGAGGCGAAGCGCAGCAGCGGCTCGACGAACTGGGTGAACGCGAGCACGATCACGATCGAGGCAACCTGGTTGGGGACGAGCACGCCGAGACCGACCCCTACGGCCGCCCAGAGAGCCATGGCGAGCAGGGTGCGGCCGATCAGGGCCCAGGTGGTGCCGTCGCCGAGCAGGGTGTCCACCCCGAACGCGTTGATGACGAGGGCGCCGATGCCGACGGAGGCGAGCAGAGCGACGGCGCCGAACGCGCCGCCGGCGAGGAACAGGGTGATCGCCTTCGCACCGAGCACCTGCGCCCGCCGCGGGTTGGCAAGGAAGGTGGGCGTGAGGGTCTGGTGCCGGAATTCCCCGGTGGTCGCGAGGGCGCCGAGCAGGACGGGGAAGACATATCCGACGGAGGAGGCGAAGCTGTAGACGAGCGGGGGAAGGCTGCCGAGGGGCGGGGTACCCTGGGACCCGGTGCCGGCCGCGCTCGGGTCGATGGCCCCGCTCTGGATTCCCGCGAACAACGCGGCCAGACCACCGGAGAGCAGGCCGATGTAGCCGAAGAGCACGGCGGCGAGGACCCACCAGATGCGGGTGGTGAGGAGCTTGGCGAACTCGGCCCTGATGGCGTGCAGCAACATGGTCACAGCGAGTCGCTTCCTTCCACGAGGGTGAGGAACGCATCCTCCAGGCCCTTCTTCTGGCGGTGCAGGGCGCTCACCTCCACGCCGGCGGTGAAGGCGATGTGGCCGATCCGGGCCGGGTCGGCGGCGGTGGCCAGCAACCCGGTCCGACCCTGGGAGAAGACGACCCCGGCTCGGGCCAGGGCGCTCGCGAGGGCGGCGCGATCGGGAGAGTCCACGACCACCTGCGGCGCCACCTGCGTTTCCAGGCTGGAGAGCGGCCCGCGGTGCACCAGCCTGCCCTTGGCGATGATGATCACGTCGTCGACGCTCTGCTGGACCTCGCTCAGCAGATGGGAGCTCACCAGGACGGTGCGGCCCTCGGCTGCCATGTCGCGCAGGAAGCCGCGGATCCACTTGATGCCCTCGGGGTCGAGGCCGTTGATCGGTTCGTCGAGAACGAGCACGCCGGGGTCGCCGAGCAGCGTGCAGGCCAGACCCAGGCGCTGGCGCATGCCCAGCGAGTAGCCGCCGACGCGCTGGCCGCCGTGCTCGGACAGGCCGACCAGGTGCAGCACCTCCGCCACCCGGGCCTGCGGCAGGCCGGCTGCGGTCGCGTAGATCGACAGGTGGTTCCGGGCGGTGCGGCCCGGGTGGAAACTGGCGGCTTCGAGGGCGGCGCCCACGGTCGCCAACGGGTGCGGCAGGTCGTGGTAGCGCAGGCCGCCGAAGGTGGCGCTGCCGGAGCCGGGGCTGACAAGGCCGAGCAGCATCCGCAGGGTCGTTGTCTTGCCGGCGCCGTTGGGGCCGAGGAAGCCGGTGACCCGGCCGGGCTCCACGGTGAAGGACAGGTCGTCCACCGCGGTGACATCACCGAATCGTTTGGTGATGTTGCTGAACTCGATCACCGCTCCGACTGGCATTCGTGCACCCCGATTTCCGATTTGACCTCAGACTATGCCCTGCGCGGACACCGACCGGGCGTACCGCGTCGTCGCGCCGGACCCAGCGGGCGGTCAGCGCGGGTGCAGAGCGTGCTCGGCGCAGGCCGGTGCGTCGCGCCCGGCGCAGGTCGCGCAGACGACGAGCTGTTCCCGGCAGGAGACATCCCGGCAGTTGAGCATGTTCTTCGTCGGCTCGCCGCAGGCCCGGCAGTGGCCGAGCACCGCAGTGTGGTCACTGAAGTCCACGGACATCCGCTGGTCGAAGACGTAGAGCGAGCCGTCCCACAGGCCGTCGTCGCCGAACGCCTCGCCGTAGCGCACGACGCCGCCGTCGAGTTGGTAGACCTCGCTGAAGCCGCGGTCCTTCATCAGGCCGCTGAGCACCTCGCAGCGGATGCCGCCGGTGCAGTAGGTGACGACGGGCTTGCCCTTGAGATGGTCGTACTTGCCGCTGTCGAGTTCGGCGACGAATTCGCGCGTGTTGGCGACGTCGGGCACGACCGCGTTCCGGAACCGGCCGATCTCCGCCTCGAAGGCGTTGCGCCCGTCGAAGAAGACGACGTCGTCGCCGCGCTCGCCGACCAGTGAATGCAGCTCGGCCGGGCTCAGTTTCTCGCCGCCGCCGACGACGCCGTCCGCGTCCACTTTCAGTTCGCCGGGAGCTCCGAAGCTCACGATCTCGTCGCGCACCTTCACGACCAGGCGGGGGAAGTCCAGGCTGAGGCCGGCCGGGTCCAGTGCCGTCCCGTTGCTCCACTTGAAGTCGATCTGCTTGAACGCCGGATAGTCGCGGGTCTTCCGCACGTAGCGTTTGAGCGCGGCGAGGTCGCCGCCGATCGTGCCGTTCAGCCCCTGGGCTGAGATCAGGATCCGGCCGCGGATGCCCAGCGACGCGCAGAGGTCGCGCTGCCAGAGGCGCACCGCATCGGGGTCGGCCAGTGGCGTGAAGACGTAGTAGAGCAGGATCTTCGGGATGGCCATCGGCCCATTTTACCGCCCTCCTCGCGGGCTCGGACCCTCGCGCCCCGGCGGAATCTCCCTAGGCTGGTGGCAGACAACGGAGGAAACGTGAGCACACCTGATCCCCTCGCCCGGTTCGGCGACGTCCCGCTCTTCAGCCTGACGAGCACCGAGATGACCCACGGCCGGCCGCTCGCCGCGGCACAGTACGGCCGGGGTGCCGGCGGCGCAGACCTCTCGCCCCAGTTGTCCTGGTCCGGCTTCCCGGCGGCGACGCGGAGCTTCGCGGTGACCGGGTACGACCCGGATGCGCCGACCGGCTCGGGATTCTGGCACTGGGCGGTCTTCAACCTGCCGGCAACGGTGACCAGCCTCCCGCCGGGTGTCGGCGCGGCCGGCGGGCACCTGCTTCCCGCCGGCGCGGTGACCCTGCCGAACGAGGCGGGGCAGCGCGCGTTCATCGGGGCCGGGCCGCCGGCCGGCACGGGCACGCACCGCTACCAGTTCATCGTGCACGCGGTGGACGTCCCTCACCTCGACGTCGGCCCCGCGTCCACGCCGGCCGTGCTGGGATTCACCCTGCACTTCCACACCCTGGCCCGCGGCATCCTCGAGGCCACCGGCGTGTTCGGGGGAGCCGCCGGCAACACGGACGGCTCCTAGGACCGGCGTCATCCAGCAGTACAATCGCTGAATGGAATTGCGCCAGCTCGAACACTTCGTCGCCGTGGCCGAGGAACGCCACTTCACCCGGGCCGCGGAGCTCCTGCAGATCTCGCAGTCCGGCCTGTCGGCGTCGATCCGCGCCCTCGAGATCGAACTGGGCACGTCCCTGTTCGTCCGCAGCACCAGGCGGGTCGAACTGACGACCGCCGGCCGGGCGCTGCTGACGGATGCGGTGCGCACCCTGGCCAGCGCCGCCGCCGCCCGCAACGCGGTGGCCGCGGTGCGCGGGCTGATGCGCGGCACCCTCACGGTCGGCGCCGAGCCCTGCCTCGGGTCGGTCGACCTGCCGGCTGAGCTGGCGGAGTTCCGGCGGCTGAACCCGGGCGTCGAGATCCGGTTGCGCTACGCCGGTTCCGTCGACCTCACCGAGAGCGTCGCCGGCGGGCAGACCGATGTCGCGCTCGTGGTCGAGACCGGCGACACCCCGCCCGGGGTGCGGCTGCTCCGGCTGAGCACGCAGAACCTGATCGTGCTCTGTCACCCCGGGCATCCGCTCGCCGCCAGTGCCGGGATCGAGATGGACTCCCTGCGCACCGAGTCGCTCGTCGGCTTCCAGGCCGGCTGGGGTGCGCACGTGCTGACCCGGCGCGCCTTCGCCGCGGCCGGGTTCGACTACCGGGCCACCCTCGAGGTGAACGACGTGCACCCGCTGCTCGACCTGGTCGGCCACAACCTCGGCATCGCGATCGTGCCGGAGAGCTTCGCGGAGAAACGCCCGGACGAGTTGCGCGCGGTGGCATTGCACGCGGGGATGCCGCAGTGGCACGTCGCGGTGGCCGTGGCGGACGAGCCGAGCCCGGCCGCCACGGCGTTCCTCGATCAGCTGCTCACCCGGGCGCCCGCTCAGGCGGCGTCGAGCGTCGCCGATTCCTCCGGGGTGAGAGTGAACTCGGCCGCCTGAACCGAATCCCGGATGCTCTCCGGACGGGAGGCGCCCGGGATCGGAATCACGTGCGGCGACTTCGACAGGTGCCAGGCGAGGCAGACCACCTGCGGGCTCACGCCGCGTGCGGCGGCGACGGTCTGGAACGCGGGGAACCGATCGCCGAGTGCCGCCGCGGACAGGATGCCGCCGAGCGGCCGCCAGGGGAGGAACGCGATGCCGAGCTCATCGCAGAGCCGCAGCTCCGACTCGCTGCTGCGGAACGCGGGCGAGAACTGGTTCTGCACGCTCGCCAGGCGACCGCCCAGGATCTCCCTGGCCAGCAGGATCTGCTCCGGGTTCGCGTTGGAGATGCCGGCCAGCTCGATCGTGCCCGCGTCGAGCAGGTCGCGCAGGGCTCCGATCGAGTCGGCGTACGGCACGGCCGGGTCGGGCCGGTGGAACTGGTACAGCCCGATCGCGTCGCCGCCGAGGCGTTTCAGTGACGCCTCGGCCGCCTGCTTCACGTACTCGGGCCGGCCGTCGACGGTCCAGGTGCCGTCCCCGGGCCGGAGATGCCCACCCTTCGTCGCCACCAGCACGGTCGACGTGTCGCCTCCCCACGACCCGATCGCGCCGGCGATCAGAGTTTCGTTGTGGCCGACCTCGTCGCTGTGCACGTGGTACGAATCCGCCGTGTCGAAAAGGGTCACGCCCTCCTCCAGGGCGGCGTGGATGGTGGCGACGGAGCGTGCGGCATCCGGTCGGCCCTCGATCGACATGGGCATGCCGCCGAGTCCGATCGCGCTGACCTGACGGTGGGCGATGAGCCGGGTCTTCATGAGTCCTTCAATCCCCGGGCGAAGCCGGTTTCGGGCCGTGCGGCCGCAATGAGTGCGTCGAATGTGCTCGTCAGCGCCGGGTTGGGCAGCTGGTGTTCCGGATGCGCGTCGAACCAGGCGAGGGTGGCCCGGGCTCCCCGCCAGAGCGGCGTGGTGCAGACGAACTCCGGCACCAGCGCCCTGACCTTGGTGTTGTCGAAGATCACCGAATGGGCCTTGTCCCCGAGAAGCGGCGGGCCGAGCTCCGGGTCGGCGGCCGCGATCGTCTCCGACGCCACGTGCACGAGGTCGGGCTCCGGGGCTCCGGCTGCCGCGGCATACACGGCGTAGATGGCATTCCACGGCATGACCTCGTCGGAGGTGATCGTGAAACTGTCGCCCACCGCCTGGGGAAGACCGAGCAGCCCGACGAACGCCTTCGCAAAATCGGTGCTGTGCGTGAGCGTCCACAGCGATGTGCCGTCACCGTGCACGACAACGGGCGCCCCGGCCCGCAGCCGGACGATGTCCGACCAGCCGCCGGTGAGCGGAATCTGAGTGTGGTCATAGGTGTGCGACGGGCGCACGATCGTCACCGGGAAACCCCGTTCGCGATACGCGGCGACAAGAAGGTCCTCGCCGGCGATCTTGTCCCGCGAATACTGCCAGAACGGGTTGCGCAGGGGAGTCGACTCGCGAATCGGCAGAACGCCCGGGGGCTTCTGGTAGGCCGAGGCCGAGCTGATGAAGACGTACTGCCCCGTTCGCCCCTCGAACAGTTCGATGTCGGCCGCGACCTGGCCGGGCGTGAAGGCGACGAAGTCGACGACGACGTCGAAGCTGCGGGAGCCGAGCGCGGAGCGGACGGATGCGGGATCACGGATGTCCGCGACCAGCAGTTCGGTTCCGGCCGGCAGGGGGCGGAGCGTCGCCCGGCCGCGGTTGAGGATGGTCAGGCGGTGGCCGGCGGCGACGGCCCGCTCAGCGGCGGCGGCGCTGATCACCCCGGTGCCCCCGACGAAGAGCACGGTCAGCCCGGCGCTCGCCGGCGGGAGGGAGCCCGTCGCCGGCGTCACCATGCGTAGTGCTCCGGTGCCGGCTTCCGGCCCGGGAAGATCTCGTCCAGCCGGGCGAGGGCCGCCGTGTCGAGGCTGACCGTGAGCGCTCGAACCGCGGCGTCCAGCTGGCCCTGCGTGCGCGGACCCACGATCGGCGCGGTGACGGCGGGCTGGTGCAGCAGCCAGGCCAGGCCGACGTCGCCCGGCTCGTGGCCGAGCTCCGCGCAGAAGTCCTCGTACTTCCCGATCGCGGTGCGGTGCTTCGCGAGCTGTTCGCCGACCTTGCCCTCGAGGCGTCGCTTGCCCTCCTGCTCCTTGCGGAGCACCCCGCCGAGCAGTCCGCCCTGCAGCGGCGACCAGGGGATGATGCCCAGGCCGTGGCTCACAGCCGAGGGAATGACCTCGAGCTCGATGTCCCGGGTCAGCAGGTTGTAGATCGACTGCTCGCTGACCAGCCCGGTGAAGTTGCGCCGCCGCGCCTCCGCCTGGGCGGTGGCGATGTGCCAGCCGGCGAAGTTGCTGCTGCCGGCGTAAAGGATCTTGCCCTGCGCGACGGCCGTCTCCATCGCCTGCCAGATCTCGTCCCACGGGGTGTCCCGGTCCACGTGGTGGAACTGGTAGATGTCGATGTAGTCCGTCTGCAGCCGCTTCAGGCTCGCGTCGAGGGCGCGACGGATGTTCAGCGCAGAGAGCTTGCCCTCGTTGGGCAGTCCGCTCATGTCGCCGTAGAGCTTGGTCGCGAGCACGGTTCCCTCCCGGCGGGCGCCGCCCTGGGCGAACCAGTCGCCGATGATTTTCTCGGTGCCGCCCTTGCCGGTGCTGTCACCGTACACATTGGCGGTGTCGAAGTAGTTGATGCCGTAGCCACGAGCCGCGTCCATGATGGCGTGCGCGTCGGCCTCCGGGGTCCAGTGGCCGAAGTTCATCGTGCCGAGGCAGAGCCGGGAGACCGCGAGGCCGGAACGGCCGAGATGTGTGTAGTCCATCTGCCCAGCCTCCACCCGTACCGAGTGAACTGTCCAACAGGGGCAGCGGATGTCATTGTGCGCTTGGGCTTCTCAATCTCGAAGGTGAGGCGCTCTCAGCTTGCTCACGGTCGGGCGTCATACAGTCGGCTGGTGATCCAGACCCACCGCTCCCTCGCATGACGAGCCCACCTCCAGCAATCGGCACCGACGCACGCCCCGCCTCCGCCGCACCAAGGCGAACACCGAAGAAGCCGAAATCGCACAAGGAGACGGCGCTCTCCCGGGTTCCGGTCTGGGTCTGGCGGGCATTGATGCACCGCATCCTGCCCGGCGAACTGCACAAGTTCAACGCGGAGCCGATCGACACCGTCGACTACCACTTGGACCTCGACTACGCCGGCGACGGCATCCGTGACCATCGCCTCGACGTGATGGTGCCGCACGACGCGCCCGAACCGCTCCCGGTCTACATCTACTTCCACGGCGGCGGCTGGACATCGGGCGACAAGGCGCCGCTGACCAAGTACTGCGCGAGCCAGGCCGCCGACGGCATGGTCGTGGTCAACGCGAACTACCGGATGGCCACCCACTTCCAGCTCAAGCACATGCTCGAGGACGCCAACGAGGTGCTCGACTGGGTGGCCCGCAACATCGACCGCTTCGGCGGCGACCCGACCCGGATCGTGCTCGGCGGCGACTCGGCCGGCGGGCACATCGCCGCGCTCCTGGCCGCCTCCGCCTACGAACCCAGGCTGGCCGCCTACTACGGCATCCGCCCGCAGGTCGAACCGGAAAACCTGCGCGGCCTCGTGCAGCACTGCAGCATCGCGGACGTCTCGGTGATGTTCGAGCGCGGCTTCGTGCTGAGCCTCAATTTTCTGCGGATGCTGCTGCCTGAGCGGGGCCGCGGCCTCGTGCTGCGCGCCGCGGCCCGGTTCATGTCCCCGATCGAGTGGCTGGACAGCGGGTTCCCGCCCGTCTTCGTGACCACCTCGGAGCGGGACTACTTCTACCGGGCCAACCTCAATTTCATCGCGGCGCTGCGTCGCCGCTCGATCACCGTCGACACGCTGATCTATGAGCGCGGCCGGGCGAACACCCACCACACCTGGCAGCAGGATTCCCGGCACCCCGAGTCCCAGGAGGTCTACCGTCGCCTCGGAGCCTTCGTGCGCCGGGTGGCCGCCCTGCCCGCCGCGGTCCCTGCCTGACCTGCAGCAGCAGCCTGACCGGGAGCAGCAGGAGGAGTCAGGACTGCGCGCCGGTGGCGGCGAGCACGCCGCCGAGGCCGATCATCATCACGCCGCCCGTCGCGGAGAGGTTCTCCATCCGGCGGGGCGATTTCGCGAACCAGTCCCTGGCCGACCCTGCTGCGAGCGCCCAGACGCTGTCGCCGAGCAGGGCGAGGAACACGAACAGCATGCCCAGGGTCATCAGCTGCAACGGCACCGCTCCGGCCCGGTAGTCGACGAACTGCGGCAGCACCGCGACGAAGAAGACCATCGACTTGGGGTTGCTGACGCCCACCACCGAGCCCTCTGCCAGCAGGCGCCAGTTGGACTTGCGGGCGACGCTCACCCCGATCTCCCTGGCCACCGCCCGGCGATGCCGGATGGCGTGCACGCCCAGGTAGACGATGTAGGCGGCGCCGACGAACTTGATCACGGTGAAGACCACCACCGACTGGTTGACGATGGCCCCGAGGCCGAGCGCGACGGCCGCGATCACGGGAACCATGCCGAGGGCGTTGCCGAGCACGCTGAGGAAGCCGCCGATCCGGCCGAGCGCGAGCGACCGCCCGATCACGAACAGCACCGTCGGGCCGGGCAGCGCGATCAGCGCGACGGAGGCCAGCGCGAACGTCAGCAGGTTGGACAGGGGAACCATGGGGCAATGCTAGACCGCGCCGGGCCCCATCCGCTGTGGCAATCGTGCAGGTTCCTGGCCTGGCGTGACGGATGCTTGTGGCCCTCAGCAGAAAATGCGCGGACCGGGCTTTCCTGGCCCTAGCATCGCAGGGTGCATATGCTCTGGCGAACCCTCCTCCACAGTCTGCTGTCCCGCTTCGGAGCGAGGCTCGGCCACTACGACGTCGCCCGCACCCGGTTCATCACCCTGCCGACCGACCAGGACATCCTGCGGCACATGAACAACGGGGTATACCTGTCGATCATGGACATCGCCCGGTTCGACCTGCTGCATCGCACCGGGATCTGGGCGATCTTCCTCGCCAAAGGCTGGTACCCCGTCGTCGTCTCGGAGACGATCAGCTTCCGGAAGTCCCTGACCCTCGGCCAGCGCTTCACCGTCGAGTCGCGCATTCTCGGCTTCGACGAGAAGGCCGTCTACGTGGAGCAGCGCTTCGTGCGACCGGATGCCGACGGCGCGCCCGAGGTCTACGCCCAGGGCTTCATCCGCGGCCGATTCCTCAAGCGCGGCGGCGGAGTCGTCACGATCGACGAGCTCACCGACGCGGTCGGGGCGGTGCCGGCATCCGTCACCGTTCCGCACTGGCTGCTGGAGTGGAGCACGGATGTGGCGATGCCCGCGACCCGCGCGGCCGCCCCCAGCCTCTGGGAGTAGCCTCGCCGGCGGAACCCACCGGTCAGTGGATCGGTTCGGCGGCCCGCTTGGGAACGACGAGCTCCCGGTAGTACTCGGCGTGCGGGTGGTAGTGCGCGCGATCGGGGAGCGGCTTCCCGAGCCGGGCGGCGACCAGGCGGTCGAAGTAGTAGTCCCAGTACGGGCCGACTGTCTCGGCGTCCGCCGCGCTGTGCAGCCGCTGGCCGAACGTGAGGGTGGTCATCCCCGCACCCTCGACGAGGTGCAGGATGACGTGCCGGGCGGCGTCGCCCTCGCCGATGTTGACGGTGAACCGCTTCGGCGGGATGCAGGTGAGGATGCTGACGTACTCCCACTCGGCGCCCGGCTCGTCGAGGCGGAAGCGCACGGCGCCGGTCTCGGGGGAGCCGGTGTAGGTGCCGATCCAGCCGGCGAGGCCGGCGGGTCGGCTCATGCTCGCCCACACGTCGTCGATCGGCGCGGTGAAGAGCCGATCGAGCATGAGATAGAGCCCGTCCTCGCGCTGGGCGAGGCGTCCGGTTGGCTTGGCTGACATGGGAACCTCCACGGTGAGTGAGGCACTGGCCTCACTACAAAACTATGCCCTTCTCCGGCCGGGGGCCAGCGGCCACGCCAAGCGCCGGCCCGGGGGAGGGTCCCCCGCCAGGGCGATGCCTTGACTTGGGCGCGGCCCGGGAGCAGGATGGCCGCGAGAAACACCTCACGTCGTTCCGTGACCTGAGGACCGCTCCCGCCGTGACAAGCCGGCCGCCCATCGCCGCCATCGGCATGATCCCTGGGCCACACCTACTCAATCGGAGGAAAAACCATGGGTGTCAAACGAACTCTGTTCCATGCCGCGGCCCTGGCCGCCCTGATCGTGCCGGCGATCCTCGTTCCGTCGATCGCCGGAGCCACCACCGGACACGGGACCGATGCGCATCCGGCCGTCGCCGAACTGCTCGTCTCCGGCCTCGAAGGCACCAGCGGCGGCGCCATCGGACCTGACGGGGCGCTCTACGTCGCCGAGGGGACGACCGGCGAGATCACCAGGATCGATCCCGGCAGCGGTGCCACCACGACCTTCGCATCCGGCCTGCCCAAGGCGGTGATCCCCATCGGCGGTCCGATCGACGTCGCGTTCGTCGGCGACACGGCCTACGTGCTCGTGTCGGTTGTCGGCCCGGATGTCGGCGGGAACCAGATCGACGGGATCTACCGGGTTGACGGCCCGAACACCTTCACGGTCATCGCCGACCTCGGCGAGTTCTCGCGCACGCATCCGCCGGCCACCGCGTTCGACCTTGATCGCGGGGTGCAATTCGCTCTGCAGCCGGTGCGGGGCGGATTCCTCGTCTCCGACGGCCATCACAACCGGGTGTTGTCGGTGTCGAGGTCGGGCGAGGTGAGCGAGCTCATCGGGTTCGGCAACATCGTTCCGACCGGGCTGGCCGTGGCCGGCAAGACCGTGTACCTGGCCGAGGCCGGCCCGGTGCCGCACGACCCCGCCGACGGCAAGGTTGTCTCGTTCCCGCTCAGAAACCCGGACACCGAGGAAGTGACCGACGTGGCCTCGGGGTTCAGCTTGCTTGTCGACGTGGAATTCGGGCGCTGCGGCGCGCTCTACGCCCTCTCCCAGGGCGATTCGCCGGGTAATGTTCCCGCCGGCTCTCCGGCACTGCCGAACAGTGGGGAGCTGCTCCGGGTGAACGACGACGGCACCTTCTCCGTTGTCACGGCCGAGCTGAATCTGCCGACCTCCGTCGATTTCCTGGGTGACACAGCCCTGGTCGTCACGCACAACGGTGAGGTCTGGAAGATCCGGGGTGTCTCGCGGGCGGCCGGCGATTCCGAGCGGAAGGGAGGCGACTGCCGCGGTGACGACCGCGGTCATGGCGACGACCACAGCTGACGCCGGTCGCGCCTGACGCTCGACGTCCCGGGATTCTGCGCGGCGGCGGGTCAGGAGTCCTCGAGCACCGCCATCGCCGCGTTGTGCCCGCCGATCCCGCTCACCCCGCCGCCGCGCCGTGCCCCCGCGCCGCAGATCAGGATCCGCGGGTGCGCGGTGGCGACGCCCCAGCGCTGGGCCGGGGTGTCCCTCGGCTCGTCGTCCTCGAGGAACGGCCAGTCCAGGGGGCCGTGGAAGATGTTGCCGCCCGGCAGGTTGAGGGCGTGCTCGAGGTCGAGGGTGGTCTTCGTCTCCACGCAGGGGTTCCCCACGGCATCCGTCAGCAGCAGGTCCTCGATCGGCTCGGCGAGCACCGAGTTGAGCGAGGCGAGCACGGCCGCCTGCAGCCTGGCCCGGGTGGCGTCGTTGTTCTCCTCGCTCAGCCACCGGCTCGGCGCGTGCAGCCCGAACACGGTCAGGGTCTGCGCGCCGGCCGCGACGAGCTCCGGCGAGAGGATGCTCGGGTCGGTCAGTGAGTGACAGTAGATCTCGCAGGGCAGCAGTTCGGGGATCACGCCGCGGGTCGCCTGCTCCCAGGCGCCCTCCAACTGGCTGAACGTCTCGTTGATGTGGAAGGTGCCGCCGAACGCGGCCTCCGGTGAGACCGACGGGTCGCGCAGCGTCGGCAACCGGGTGAGCAGCAGGTTCACCTTGACCTGGGCGCCCTCCGGTTTGGCGATGGCCGGTCCGGCGGCGGCGGCCGCGGGGAGGGGAGCGTCGGCGGTCCCGGCGGCCAGGAGCTCCTGCAGGACCCACGGGGCGACGTTGGCGAGCACGTGCCCGCCGACGACGACGCGCTCCACGTCACCGCGGCGGTACCGCACCTCGCCGTCCGGACTGACCGAGGTGACCAGCGCCCCGGTGACGATGCGGGCGCCGGCCTGGCGGGCGGCATTCTCGAGGGCGCCGGTGACGGCGCCCATCCCGCCGATGGGCACGTCCCAGTCCCCGGTCTCGTTCCCGATGACGTGGTACAGGAAGCACCGGTTGGCGTCGAGGGACAGGTCGTCCGTCGAGGTGAACGTGCCGATCAGGCCGTCGGTGGCGACGACGCCGCGCACCAGGTCGCTCCCGAACCGTTCGGTGATGGCCGTGCCGAGCGGACGCTCGATGAACTGGTCCCAGACGAAGTCGTCCCCGACCAGCCGGCGGGCCTCCGAGCGGGTCGGCATCGGCTCGCAGACCGTGGGGAAGAGTGCCGTCGCGAGGGCCTCCGTGTCGCGGTAGAACGCGTTCCAGGCGTCGAAGTCGTCGCCGGCGCCGACCCGGTCGAAGCTCATGCGCGTGGCGGCGTCGTCGCCGCGGTCGACCAGCAGGCCGCCGGTGGTGTCGGCGGGGTTGGGCGTGTACGAGGAATAACGCCGCCGGGCGAGCTCGATCGACAGGCCCAGTTCGTCGATGATCCGCCGGGGGAGCAGGCTGACCAGGTAGGAATAGCGCGACAGCCGCGCGTCGACGCCGGGGAAGGCCTCGGCCGAGATGGCCGCGCCGCCCACGTGGTCATCGCGCTCAAGCAGGATCACGCTCTTCCCGGCGAGGGCAAGGTAGGCGGCGGCGGTGAGGCCGTTGTGTCCGCCGCCGACAATCACGACGTCGTGAGTGGGTTCAGTCATGCCTCGAGACTAGCCAGTCCTCGAATCGAACCGGGTCGACTCGCGCTTCCGCGCCCGGAAGGAGAGCGCCGTGGGCGATGGCCGCGCCGAGCAGCGGGAGCCGGAGCACCCGGGTCCGGGGCTCCTCGACGGCGGCCAGGCGACGGGCCAGGTCGGCCAGGTCGTGCTGCTCCGGTCCGGCGATCGTTCGCACGATGCCCGGCCGGTGTCCCTCGGCGACGACGTCGGCCAGGTAAGCGGCCACCGAGCCGGCGGCCGCCGGTTGGGCGAGCATCCGCGGCACGACCGCGACCGGTCCCATCCGGATCTGGTGCAGCAGCGAGCGAGCCAGCTCGAACCATTGCGTTGACGAGACCACCGTCGCGGGCACGGCCGCGGCGCGGTAGACAGCCTCCTGCGCGGCCTTGCCCCGGTAATAGCCGAGCCGGGAATTGACCTCTGGGTCGGTCACGTTCACGATCGACAGGCAGACCAGGTGCAGGACGTTCGCGGCCCGGGCGGCGTCGGTGACCTGGCGCGCGGTCGTGGCGAAGAACGCGGTGGCTCTCCGGGCCGACAGTGTGGGCCGGTTGAGGCAATCGAGCACGGTGTCCGCCCCGGCGAATGCCGCCGCGAGGCCTTCCCCGGTGACGACGTCGACCCCCGTCGACCGGGAGACGCGCCCCACGCTGTGGCCCCGGGACTCCAGCACACTGGAGACCCGACGGCCCATCTCGCCCGTCGCCCCGAGGACAATCACTCGCACGCGGGCAGCCTACAACGTCGGCCCGAAACGCGGGGCCGGCCCGGCCACCAGCCCGACGGCCCTGGCCAGCGCGTCGCGGACGGCGAGCACGCCGGGCCGGCTGGCACTCGACCGCCGGGTCGCGGAGAACACCGTGCGGTTCGGCCGGCCGGGAAGGTCGACCAGGTGCACGGTGGGCTCGTGGCCCGCCCAGATCAGATCGGGCAGGATGCCGACGGCATTCCCGGATTCGATCAACCGGATGTGCGCGATCAGGTCCGCGGTCTCGAACCGCACGTCCGGCTCGAAACCGGCCGACCGGCAGAGCTGCCTGGCCCAGTGCCGCGACGCCGTGCCCTGCGGCTCCATCACCCAGGGCAGGCCCGCCGCCTCCTCGAGCGACGCGGGAGCGCTGCGGCCGGCGCGCGGCGGCGGCACGGCGAGCCGGAGCGCATCCGTCGACAGGTTCACCCGGTCGAGGTCGGGCCAGTGCGCGCGGGTGTGCCCCGGATACTGCTCGGCCAGCACGAGGTCGAAGTCGCGGGCGGAGACCTCGAACAATCCGCGCTCCGGCTCACGCTCGGTCACCTCCACCCGGAGGCCGGGGAACTCGCCGGCCAGCAGGGTGAGCGCCTGCGGGATCAGGGCGTGCGCGGCCGACTGGAAGAGGGCCACACGCACAGTACCCGACACGGTCGTCAGCGACGCCGTCATCTCGGCCTCGGCCAGCTCCAGGCGCTCGAGGAGGTGGGTCGTGTGCTCGACCAGCACCTCGGCCTGCGGGGTGAGCCGCACCCGGCGGCCCACCTTCTGCAGCAGCGGAACCCCGGCCTCCTTTTCGAGCAGGGCGAGCTGCTGGGAGACGGCCGAGGGGCTGTAGGCCAGGGCCTCCGCCACCCCGGCGAGGGTGCCCCGGATCTTCAGCTCGCGCAGCAGCCGCAGGCGGCGGACATCCAGCATGGGCACTTCCTCCGGCTCGACCTTGTTAGATCAGTAATCCTAATGAATATCGATCAAGAAGAATCGCTTTTGCTAAACGAATGCGGGCGGCACACTGAAAATAGAATCCTCTGGTATGAGGCGTGCCGAAACGAAAGACTAACCTCGTGACCATGACCAACCCCTCTCCCCATGTGCAGCAGGACCTGAGCGCCGAGGTCGTCGCGCTCGTCAAGAAGTGGCTCGCCGACAGTGCCACCATTCCCGCCGACGTGTCGGCCGAACGCCTCGCCGGCGTGCTCAAGGACCCGAACGGGCTCGACTTCACCGTCGGCTTCGTCGACGGCGTGATGCGGCCGGAGGACCTGATGGTCGCCGGTTACAATCTGCAGACAGTGGCGAAGAAGGCGCCGGGATTCCTGCCGTCGTACATGCGCGGGGCGATCGGCCTCGGCGGTGTGCTCGGCCCCGTGCTGCCCTGGGTGGTCATCCCCGCAGCCCGCAAGGTGCTGCGCCAGATGGTCGGACACCTCGTCGTCGACGCCACGCCCGACAAGCTGGGCCCGGCGATCGCCCACCTGAGGGAGTCCGGCAACCGGCTCAACATCAACCTGCTCGGCGAGGCCGTGCTCGGTGAGAAGGAGGCCCTCCGCCGCCTCGACGGCACCAGGGCGCTGCTGCTGCGTGAGGACGTCGACTACGTCTCGATCAAGGTGTCGTCGATCGCCAGCCAGCTCTCGATGTGGTCCTTCGACGAGGCCGTGAACCGGGTCGTCGAACGCCTCACCCCGCTCTACGAACT
Source organism: Cryobacterium mannosilyticum (assembly GCF_004402705.1). Classification (NCBI taxonomy): domain Bacteria; kingdom Bacillati; phylum Actinomycetota; class Actinomycetes; order Micrococcales; family Microbacteriaceae; genus Cryobacterium; species Cryobacterium mannosilyticum. The sequence continues at coordinate 162,071 of NZ_SOFM01000016.1, forward strand.
GGCATCGGCCTCCGCCACGCCCAAGTTCATCAACCTGGACATGGAGGAGTACCGCGACCTCGACCTGACGATCGCGGTCTTCGAGCGCATCCTCGACCTGCCCCAGCTGCTCCACCTCGAGGCCGGCATCGTGCTGCAGGCCTACCTGCCCGACGCGCTCGCCGCGCTGCAGGGCCTGACCCACTGGTCCCAGGGCCGCCGCGCCGCCGGGGGCGCCCCGATCAAGGTGCGCGTCGTCAAGGGCGCCAACCTCGCCATGGAGCACGTCGACGCCGCCGTGCACGACTGGCCGCTCGCGACCTACGGCACCAAGCAGGACAGCGACACGAACTACAAGCGGGTGCTCAGCTGGGCGCTCACCCCCCAGAACACGGATGCCGTCAAGATCGGCGTCGCCGGCCACAACCTCTTCGACGTGGCCTGGGCGCACCTCCTCTCCCAGCAGCGCGGCGTCGACGACCGGGTCGAGTTCGAGATGCTGCTCGGAATGGCCACCAGCCAGGCCGACGCCGTGCGCAAGGACGTCGGACGCCTGCTGCTGTATACGCCGGTCGTGAACCCGGCCGAATTCGACGTGGCCATCAGCTACCTGATCCGCCGCCTCGAGGAGAACGCCAGCCAGGACAACTTCATGTCGGCCGTGTTCGAACTGACCACGACACCCGCCCTGTTCGAGCGGGAGAAGCAGCGCTTCCTCGCCTCGCTCGCGACTCTCGACACCGTCGTGCCGAAGCCCAACCGCAGCCAGGACCGCTCCGCGGTGACCCAGCTCGAGGCCGAGGCCCGGGCCGAGGACGCGGCCGACGGCGCTGAGGCCGACGCCGGCCTCACCGCAGCGGTGCTCGGCCTCACCCGCGGATCCGTCTCCGCCGCCCTGGACGCCGCGCCCGGCGCCGGCGCGCCCGCTGCCGCCCGGTCCGGCTTCCACAACGAGCCCGACACCGACCCGTCGATGCCGGCCAACCGCGCCTGGGGCCGCCGCATCCTCGCCCGCGTCGAATCCTCCCGGCTCGGCGTGGACGCCATCACCGAGGCCGCCGTGACCGATGCCGACCAGCTCGACCGGTTGATCGCATCCGTCGCCGCCAGCGGCGAGGCCTGGGGCCAGCTGCCCGGCGCCGAGCGGGCCGCGGTGCTGCACCGCGCCGGCCTCGCGCTCGCCGCGAATCGGGACCGCCTGATCGAGGTGATGGCCGCCGAGACCGGCAAGACCATCGCCGAGGCCGACCCTGAGGTCAGCGAGGCGATCGACTTCGCGCACTACTACGCGGAGCGGGCGAAGGGCCTCGACGCCGTGCAGGGCGCGATCTTCGTGCCGTCCAGGCTCACCGTGGTCACCCCGCCGTGGAACTTCCCGGTCGCGATCTCGGCCGGCGGAGTACTCGCCGCCCTCGCCGCCGGCTCCGGCGTGATCGTCAAGCCCGCCAAGCTCGCCCAGCGCACCGGCGCCGTCATGGTCGAGGCACTCTGGGAGGCCGGGGTTCCCCGCGAGCTGCTCGCGCTCGTCGACCTCGCCGACCGCGCGCTCGGCACCCAGCTCATCTCGCACCCTGCCGTCGACCGGGTCATCCTGACCGGCGCCTACGAGACCGCGCAGCTCTTCCGCGGCTTCCGGGAGGACCTGCCGCTGCTCGCGGAGACAAGCGGCAAGAACGCCATCATCGTGACCCCGTCCGCCGACCTCGACCTCGCCGCGATCGACGTGATCAAGAGCGCCTTCGGCCACGCCGGCCAGAAGTGCTCCGCCGCGAGCCTGGTCATCCTCGTCGGCTCCGTCGCCAAGTCGGAGCGCTTCCTGCGCCAACTGGTGGATGCCGCGACCTCCCTGCGGGTGGGCCGGCCGGCCGACCCGACCACCCAGATGGGCCCGATCATCGAACCGGCGGAGGGCAAGTTGCTGCACGCCCTCACCACGCTCGGTGCCGAGGAGAGCTGGCTGGTCGAGCCCGAGCGGCTGGACGAGGAGGGCAAACTCTGGTCGCCCGGCATCCGCACCGGCGTCGCCCCCGGCTCCTACTTCCACCTGACCGAGTTCTTCGGCCCGGTGCTCGGCGTCATGCACGCCCGCAATCTCGCCGAGGCCATCCGGTTCCAGAACGCGGTGGACTACGGCCTCACCTCCGGCCTGCACTCGCTCGACCCGGCCGAACTGGCCGAATGGCTCGACACGATCGAGGCCGGCAACCTCTACGTGAACCGCGGCATCACCGGCGCGATCGTGCAGCGCCAGCCGTTCGGCGGCTGGAAGCGCTCGGCCGTCGGCCCCGGCACCAAGGCGGGCGGACCGAACTACCTGTTCGGGCTCGGCAGCTGGGTGACCAACCCCGGCCGGAACAGCTCGACCCTGCACCTGCGCGGGCTGGAACAGCGCGTCACCGACGTGATCGAAGGCTCGCAGCCGGTGCTCGACTACGCGGACTTCGACGTGCTGCGCCGGTCGGCCCTGAGCGACGCCCTTGCCTGGCGCGAGGAGTTCGGCGCGGTGAAGGACGTGTCGAACCTCGGCTACGAGCGCAACCTGTTCCGCTACCTCCCGCTTCCGGTCACGGTGCGCCTGGCCGAGGACGGCACGCTCTCGAACCTGCTCCGGGTGATCGCCGCGGCCACCCTCTCGAAGTCCCGCTTCCTGGTGTCCAGCGCAATCCCGGTGCCGCCGATCGTGCGGGGCCACCTCGCCGACCGGGAGATCCCGGTCACCGTCGAGAGCGACGCCGAGTGGCTCGAGCGCGCCGCAGCCGGTGGCGTCACGACCACCCGGGTACGCCTGATCGGGGGAACCCCCCTCGCCGGGGCGACGGATGCCGCATCCGCCCTCGCCCACGCCCTCGGCGGCAGTCCCGACATCGCCGTCTACGCGCACCCCGTGACCCAGGCCGGACGGGTGGAACTGCTGCCGTTCCTGCGGGAGCAGGCGATCTCGATCACGGCCCACCGCTTCGGCAACCCGAGCACCCTCTCCGACGGCATCATCTAGACGCCTCTCCCCGCCCTGCGAGGGAGCGGCCGCCGAGCGCGTAAAATAGGGCGTTGGCGGCCGTCCCTCCGGGGTCGGCGTGTACAGCGGGCACCGGACAACGATCAGGTTTCTGATGGAGGATGACCGGGGCCCCGGCTTGCCGCGGCCGCAAACTCGACAGGGGAACCACAGTTGGACGGAAACGCAACGACGACGCACACCAACGTCGCCCTGCTGTCGGTCACGAGCATGCTCGCGCCCCGCATCACGACGTCGGCGGAGATCGACGGCCGGCTGCAGCCCGCCCTCACCCGGCTGCGGCTCCCGACCGGCCTTCTCCAGCGCGTCGCCGGGGTGCAGGAACGGCGCAACTGGGATGCGGGCACCACCTTCGATGACGCCGCCGTCATCGCCGGCAAGCGCGCCCTGAACGAGGCCGGGATCGAGCCGGGCCAGGTCGGCCTGCTGATCAACACCTCGGTCACCCGCAAGCACCTCGAGCCGTCCGTCGCCGTGCGCATCCACCACGGCCTCGGCCTGCCGTCCTCGGCCACCAACTTCGACATCGCGAACGCCTGCCTGGGCTTCGTGAACGGGATGACCCTCGCCGCGCAGCTGATCGACTCCGGCCAGGTCGACTATGCGGTCGTGATCGACGGCGAGGACGCCGACGAGATCCAGACCAACACGATCGAGCGGCTCGGCCGGCCCTCCATTTCCCGTAAGGACTTCATGAGCGAGTTCGCGAGCCTCACCCTGGGCTCCGGCGCCGCCGCGGCCGTGCTCGGGCGGGCCGACCGGCATCCGGAGGGCCACCGCATGCTCGGCGGCGTGACCCGCGCTGCGACCCAGTTCAACGGGCTCTGCGTCGGCAGCGTCGACGGCATGTTCACCGACGCGAAGGCGCTGCTCAAGGGCGGAATGGAACTCGTCGTCTCGGCCTGGACCGAGGCGAAGCGGGACTGGAACTGGTCGAGCATGGACCGCTACATCCTGCACCAGGTCTCGGATGTGCACACCGACGCGATCGTGAAGGCCACCGGCCTCGACCGTGCGCGGGTGCCGCTCACCTACCCCCTGTTCGGCAACGTCGGCCCGGCCTCGATCCCGATCACCCTCGCGGAAGAGGCCAGGACCCTGAAGCCGGGCAACCGGGTGCTGCTGATGGGCGTCGGCAGCGGCCTGAACACCGCCATGATGGAACTCGCCTGGTGACCGGTCCCGGCAGGACCCACCGCCTCCCGCGGGCGGCAGCCGTGCCGGCCCCCGCGACCCTTCCGCCGCGCGGGCTGCCCGGCCTCGACCCCGCGTTCTCCCGCCTGGTCGAGGTCGCCGAGAGCGGGGCCGCCACTCCGGCCACCCGCACCTGGCACCTGCTCGACAACGCCGCGCGGCTCGCCGAGCTCGGGGTCACCCCGGTCGGCACCGTGCTCTGCGTGCACGGCAACCCGACCTGGTCCTATCTCTGGCGCGAGTTCGTTTCGGCGGCGACGGATGCCGCGGCCGCCGGTCAGGCCGCCTGGCGGGTCATCGCCGTCGACCAGCTCGAGATGGGTTTCTCCGAACGCACCGGCACGGTGCGCCCGCTCGCCCGCCGCGTCGCCGACCTCGGCGACCTCACCGAGACCCTCGGCCTGGCCGGCCCGGTGGTCACCTTCGGCCACGACTGGGGCGGCGTCGTCTCCCTCGGCTGGGCCGTCGACCACCCCGATTCGCTCGGTGCGGTCATGCTGCTCAACACCGCCGTGCACCAGCCGGAGGACTCGCCGATCCCGGCGCCGCTGCGGCTCGCGCTCTCCGGTCCCGTGCTGGCCGCCGCGACCGTGACGACGCCCGCGTTCCTCGAGACGACGCTCGCGCTGGCGCATCCGCCGCTCGCCGCCGCCGTCAAGCGCGCCTACCGGGCGCCATACCGCGGCGCCGCCCGGCGCGGCGGGATCGGCGCGTTCGTCGCCGACATCCCGGTGGACTTCGCCCACGAGAGCGCCGCCGAACTCGACCGGATCGCCGGAGGGGTCTCTGAACTCCGCGTGCCCGCACTGATGCTGTGGGGTCCCCGCGACCCGGTTTTCAGCGACCGCTACCTCGACGACCTCGTCGCCCGGCTTCCGCACGCCGACGTGCACCGGTACGAGGGCGCCGGACACCTGGTCGCGGAAGACGTGGACTACGCGGCGGCCGCGCTGACCTGGCTGGGGGAGACCGCGGTGCTCGAACCTCCGGTTGTCGAGCCCGCGGTGGTCGAGCCTGTCCCGACCGAGCCCGCGGTGGTCGAGCCTGTCCCGACCCCGACTGTCCCGACCCCGACCCCGTCCACCCCGCAGCCGGCCTGGGCCGCCAACCCGCACCATCCGCTCTGGCACTACCTCGACGAGCTGCGCGAGAGCGACGAGACCGCCCTCGTCGACATGTCGCCGCCCGGCGGCGGTGGCCCGCGCGTGGTCAGCTGGCGGATGCTCTCCCGCCAGGTGCGCCGGCTCGCCGCCGGCCTCGACCTGATCGGCGTGCGCGCGGGCGACCGGGTGTCCCTGCTCGTGCCGCCCGGCGCAGATCTCACCGCGGTGCTCTACGCCTGCCTGCGGATCGGCGCGATCGTCGTCGTCGCCGATGCCGGGCTCGGCCTCCGCGGCCTGACCCGGGCCGTGCGCGGCGCGCATCCCGACCACGTGATCGGGGCCACCCCCGGCCTCATCGCCGCCCGCGCCCTCGGCTGGCCCGGCCAGAAGATCTCCGTCGCCCGCCTGCCCCGCGCGGTGCACCGCGCACTGGACGTGTCCTTCACCCTCGCCGAACTCCTCTCCCTCGGCGCCGCCGAGGAACTGCCGGCCCCGCCCGCCCCCGGCGACACGGCGGCCGTGCTGTTCACCTCCGGCTCGACCGGTCCGGCCAAGGGCGTCGTCTACACCCACGCCCAGCTGGCCGCGGTCGCCCACGCGCTGCACGCCCAGTACGGGGTCGGCGTCGGCACCGGCCTCGTCGCCGGCTTCGCGCCGTTCGCCCTGCTCGGCCCGGCCCTCGGCGCCCGCTCGGTCACCCCCGACATGGACGTCACCTCGCCGAAGACCCTCACCGCGACCGCCGTCGCCGCGGCCGTCGCCGCGATCGACGCCACCGTCGTCTTCCTTTCCCCGGCCGCCCTGGCCAACGTCGTCGCCACCGAGGCCGCCCTCACCCCCGCCGACCACCGGGCCCTCGCCGGCGTGCGCAGCTTCCTCTCCGCGGGCGCCCCGGTCGCCGAGCCGCTGCTCGCCGGCGCCGCCCGGCTGATGCCGCGGGCGAGCGCGCACACGCCCTACGGGATGACCGAGGGCCTGTTGATGACCGACATCACCCTCGAGGGCATCCGCGACGCCGCCCCGACCTCCCTCGCCGACCTGGCCGGCCCGGGCGGGGTCTGCGTCGGCCGCCCGGCGGCGACCACCCGCATCCGGATCAGCGCCCTCGACGCCGACGGGGCCGCCACCGGGGAGCTCTCGGATGCCGCGGGCGTCACGGGCGAGATCGTCGTCTCCGCGCCGCACACCCTCGACCACTACTCCCGGCTCTGGCTCACCGACCGGGCCGCCCGGCGCGGCGCGGTCGCCGGGGAACGCTGGCACCGCAGCGGCGACGTCGGCCACTTCGACTCGGCCGGCCGGCTCTGGATCGAGGGCCGCCTGCCCCACGTCATCGCCACCGCGACCGGGGTGCTCACCCCGGTCGGCCCCGAACAGCGGATCGAGGGCGTGGCCGAGATCGCCCGCGCCGCCGTCGTCGGCGTCGGCCCGGCCGGAACCCAGCAACCGGTCGCCGTCGTCGAGACCCTGCCGCACGCGCACCGGGTCGCGCTGGCCATGCCCGGGCTCGCGGCCCTGGTTCGCGACGCCGCAGGGCTGCCGCTCGCCGCAGTGCTGGTCGTGCCGCGCCTGCCCACCGACATCCGTCACAACTCCAAGATCGACCGCAGCCGGCTCGCCCGCTGGGCGGAGACCGTGCTCTCCGGCGGGCGGATGACCCGCCCGTGAGGGTGCTCGTCACCGGGGCCAGCGGGTTCCTCGGCCGCTTTGTCGCCGCCCGGATCGCGGCCGCGGGGCACGAGGTGCGCACCCTCCAGCGCCGGCCCTCCGGGCTCGCCGGGGTGTCGCCCGGCGTGACCGACCTGCGCGGCTCGATCGGCGACCCGGCCGCAGTCGCCCGGGCCGTCGCCGGCATGGACGCGGTGGTGCACCTGGCCGCCAAGGTCTCCCTCGCCGGCGACCCGGCCGAGTTCGAAGCCGTGAACGTGGGGGGCACCCGCACCCTGCTGGCCGCGGCGGCGGATGCCGGGGTCTCCCGTTTCGTCTACGTCTCGTCGCCCTCGGTGGCGCACGCCGGGGCATCCATCGTCGGGCAGGACGCGCTCCCGGCCGACCCCGTCCGGGCCCGCGGCGACTATGCCCGCACGAAGGCGCGCGCCGAGCTGGTCGCGCTGGCCGCCGACTCGCCGGCGCTGCGCGTGGTCGCGGTGCGGCCGCACCTGGTCTGGGGTCCGGGCGACACCCAGCTCGTGGCCCGCGTCGTCGACCGGGCCCGCGCGGGCCGGCTGCCGCTGCTCGGCCACGGCGCCGCCCTGATCGACACGACCTACATCGACAACGCCGCCTCGGCGATCGCCGCCGCGCTCGAGCGCGCCGACGCCGTGCACGGGCGCGCCTATGTGATCACCAACGGCGAGCCGCGGCCGGTGGCCGAGCTGCTCGCCGGGATGTGCGCGGCCGCGGGGGTTCCTGCCCCGGAGTGGCGGGTGCCCGCGGCGCTCGCCCGCGGCGCCGGGTCGCTGATCGAGGCGGCCTGGCGGGTGCGGCCGGGAGCCGACGAACCGCCGATGACCCGGTTCCTGGCCGAACAGCTCTCGACCGCGCACTGGTTCGACCAGCGCCGCACCCGCGCCGACCTCGATTGGATGCCCGAGGTGACCCTGGACGAGGGCTTCCGGCGGCTCGCGGCGTCGTACCGGTAACGGTCCGTTTCGTCGTGGACGACTCCGGCGTGAGCGCCCGCCGTTATGGGCGGATGCCGGCGTGAGCGCCCGCCGTCACGGGCGGATGCCGAGGGCCGCCCTCACGATCGCGAGCGCCTCGGTCTCGCCCACGCCGAGTGCCCGTACCCGCTCGGCGTAGGCGATCGCGGCCAGCTGCGCCTGCTTGTGGGTGGCATCCCCGGTCACGGCGATGAAGGAGCCGAGCCGGCCCCGGGTCTCGATCACCTCGTCGCGCTCGAGTTCGCGGTAGGCCCTGGCGACCGTGTTCGCGGCCAGGCCGAGGTCGTCGGCGAGGCGGCGCACGGTCGGCAGCTTGTCGCCCGGGGCGAGGGCGCCGCTCCGCACGCCCTCGATCACCTGGCTGCGCAGTTGCTCGAACGGCGGTGTCGGCGAGTGCGGGTCAAGCGTCAGGATCATGGGCACGAAAGCTCCTTTGTGCGGACTATGTATCAATCTACCGAGGCCGGTCCGGTGAGCGACGCTGCGGTGCCGACAGCGGGGCATACTCGACTCATGAAGTTCACGACCGTGCTCGAACTGGGCGGCAAGACCGCCACCGGGATCCGCGTGCCGGACGAGGTCGTCGCGTCCCTGGGCGCCGGCAGGCGGCATCCGGTCGTCGTCACCATCGGTGCGCACAGCTATCGCAGTTCGGTCGCGCCCTATCGCGGCGCGTACATGGTCGCGATGAGCGCGGAGAACCGGGCGCTCGCCGGGGTGGCAGCGGGTGACGAGATCGAGGTCGACCTGGCTCTCGACACCGAAGCCCGCGAGGTGGCGGTGCCCGCGGACCTGGCCGCGGCGCTCGACGCGCAGCCGGGCGCCCGCGCGGCCTTCGAGGCGCTGTCCTACAGCAACCAGCGACGGCAGGTGCTGGCCGTGGAGGGCGCGAAGGCCGCCGAGACCCGGCAGCGTCGCATCCTCGCCGCGCTGGCCGAGCTCAGCCCGTAGGTCGCTAGGCTCGGAGGGTGACCTGGCCCCGCGACCTGCCCGCCCAAGTGGCGGGGCTCCTGCCGAGCCTGGTGGGCATCCTGTTGCTCATCGCGATCGTCTCCCTGGTGCTTGCGGCCTACCGGGTGCCGCATCCGTTCGCCCCGGCGCTCGCGGTGCTCCGCGGCGCCCTGCAGCTCGCGGCGATCAGCCTGATCCTCAGCGGGATCATCTCCGACCCGTTCTGGGTCGGCGTCGGGCTCACCGTCATGTTCGTCGCGGCGGTGAGCACCGTCAACCGCCGGATCGGCGCCACCCGGCAGCATTTCGGCTGGGTTGCCGTGTCGATGGGAATCGGGATCCTGGCCACCCTCGGGGTGGTCTTCACCGTGGGCGCGATCGAATTCTCCCCGCGATATGTGCTCTCCTTCGGCGGGATCATCATCGGCAATGCGATGTCGATCGCCACTCTCACCGGCCGCCGGTTCGGGGAGGCCGTCACCGAGCACTGGGACGAGGTCGAGGGCTGGCTCGCGCTCGGGGCGACTCCCCGCCAGTCGACGAGGGAGCTCGCCCGCCGGGCCGTGTACTTCGCGATGATCCCGTCGACCGACCAGACGAAGACCACGGGCCTGGTCACGCTGCCCGGGGCGTTCGTCGGCGCGATCTTCGGCGGGGCGAGCCCCCTCGAGGCCGGCCGGTTCCAGATCGTGGTGCTCGCCGGCATCCTCTGCGCCGGGTCGATCGCCGCAGTCACCCTGATCCGGTTCCTGGCCCCGGTCACCCGTCGCCCGGTCCCGATCTCCTAGCCGCCCGCCCCACGCCGCGGGGCTACTCGGCGGCGCGGTGGATCAGCCGGGAGAGCACGATCGCGCTGCGGGTGTGGTCCACGTTCGGAGCCAGCCGCACCTTCTCGAGGGCGGCCTCCAGCCCCGAAATGTCGCGGGCCCGGATGTGCACGATCGCGTCGGCGCTGCCGGTCACCGTGCCGGCGTCCACCACCTCCGGCACGCCGGAGAGGATGCGCAGCAACTCGTCGGGCGCGACGGTGCCCCGGCAGAACAGCTCGACGTAGGCCTCCGTGCTCATGCCGTCGATGGCCGGGTCGACCTGGATCGTGAAACCACGGATGATGCCGTCCGCGACGAGCTTGTCGACCCGCCGTTTCACGGCCGACGCCGACAGGCCGACGACCGAGCCGATATCGCCGTAGCCGGCGCGGGCATTCTGGCGAAGAAGGTCGAGAATGCCACGGTCGAGGTTGTCCATTCCGCGAGTCTAGGTGAAATCGTTGCGCTTGCGGGGGGAGCGGCGCAGCAAATTTGCGCTCAACGGCGGGAATCACTAGATACCTGCGCGATGTCGCGTGCCCGCCGGGGGTCCGGCACAGGCATCCGTGTCGGTGGGCCCCGCCGGCCCCATCACCGGCCCCTTCCGGGTGCGGACGGATCCGCTCGGTTCGGTGCGCGGCGATCGCGCAGCACGCAGGAATCGAGCGTGAATTCGCAGGAAATACCGATTCATGCTGTGTGAGACTGGGACCGGCGTCCCTGCATGGTGTTCGGTTTCAGCCGGGCAGGGCTCTCGTGAGTGACCTGGTCCGCCATCCACCCCCGCGTTCCGTTTCGCCCAGAGCGGCGGAATGCAGACGAAGGAGCCCCAATGTCGACCAATCTCGATGCGCTCGTCTCCCCGGAGGCACCCGTGCGCACCGCGCTCAAGCGCACGATCCTGATGTGCAAGCCCAGCCATTTCACCGTGGTCTACCGGATCAACCCCTGGATGGACCCGGCCGTGCCGACCGACACGGCGCTGGCCGTTGCGCAGTGGCAGACCCTCTACGACACCTACGTCGGTCTCGGCTTCGACGTGCACCTGATCGACCCGATCGACGGCCTGCCCGACATGGTCTACGCGGCCAACGGCGGCTTCGTCATCGACAACATCGCCTACGGCGCAGCCTTCACCTACCCGCAGCGCCAGCCCGAGGGCCCGGCCTACATGGACTGGTTCCGCGAGAACGGCTTCGACGTGCGGGTGCCCCAGGAGATCAACGAGGGTGAGGGCGACTTCCTCCTGGTCGGCGACGTCATCCTGGCCGGCACCGGCTTCCGCAGCGCCTCGAACAGCCACGAAGAGGTGTCGGCGATCTACGGCCGCCCGGTGATCACGCTCAACCTGGTCAACCCGAACTTCTACCACCTCGACACGGCCATCGCCGTGCTCGACGACACGAACATCGCCTACCTGCCCAGCGCGTTCGACGAGCCGAGCCTCGCCAGCCTGCGCGAGCGCTACCCGGATGCCGTGATCGCCACCGAGGAGGACGCCGCCATCCTCGGCCTCAACTCCTACTCCGACGGCTACAACGTGGTCATCGCGGCCCGGGCGAAGGACTTCGAACGCCAGCTGCGCGAGCGCGGCTACAACCCGATCGGCGTCGACCTGTCCGAGCTGCTCCTCGGCGGCGGCGGCGTGAAGTGCTGCACCCTGGAGCTGCGCCGATGACCGACCTGCAGGCCGGCCGCACGCTTGCCCCGGCCGACTACATCTCCCTCGAGAACGACCACGCGGCGCACAACTACCATCCGCTGCCCGTCGTCGTCGCGTCCGGCGACGGCGCCTGGGTGACGGATGTCGACGGCAAGCGCTACCTGGATTGCCTGGCGGCGTACTCCGCGGTCAACTTCGGGCACTCCAACCCGGTGCTCCTCGAGGCCGCGCGCGCCCAGCTCGGCCGGATCACCCTCACCAGCCGCGCCTTCCACAACGACCAGCTCGGCCCGTTCGTCGCCGCGCTCGCGAAGCTCGCCGGCAAGGACATGGTCCTGCCGATGAACACCGGTGCCGAAGCGGTCGAGTCGGCGATCAAGGTCGCCAGGGCCTGGGGCTACCGGGTGAAGGGCGTCGCGGCCGGACTGGCCAACATCGTCGTGGCCGGCGAGAACTTCCACGGCCGCACCACCACGATCATCAGCTTCTCCGACGACGAGTCTGCCCGCAAGGACTTCGGGCCGTTCACGCCCGGGTTCCGCACGGTTCCCTACGGCGATGCCGCGGCGCTCGAGGCCGCGATCGACGAGAACACCGTCGCCGTGCTGCTCGAGCCGATCCAGGGCGAGGCCGGCATCGTCGTGCCGCCGGCGGACTACCTGCCCGCCGTGCGCGAGATCACGACCCGTCACAACGTGCTCTTCATCGCGGATGAGATCCAGTCCGGCCTCGGCCGCACGGGTGCCACCTTCGCCTGCGACCTGGTCGGGGTCGTGCCCGACCTCTACCTGCTCGGCAAGGCCCTCGGCGGCGGCATCGTGCCGGTGTCCGCCGTGGTCGGCAACACGGACGTCCTCGGCGTGCTCCGCCCGGGCGAGCACGGCTCCACCTTCGGCGGCAACCCGCTCGCCGCGGCGGTCGGGCTCGCCGTGGTCGAGCTGCTCGCCACCGGCGAATACCAGGAGCGCGCGCGCGTCCTCGGCGCCCGGCTGCACGCCGGACTGCTGGGCCTGATCGGCCACGGGGTCGTCGCCGTGCGCGGCGCCGGACTCTGGGCCGGGATCGACATCGACCCGGCCCTGGCCTCGGGCCGTGCCGTCTGCGAGGCGCTGCTGGAGCGGGGTCTGCTCGCCAAGGACACCCACGGCTCGACCGTGCGGCTGGCCCCGCCGATCGTGGTCTCGGAAGAGGACATCGACTGGGCCGTCGCCCAGCTCGCCGCCGTGCTGACGGAGTTCGGGGCCGTGGAGCCCCGCCCGGAATAGGGGTTCCGGACTGTTCCGCTCCGTGGTATCACAGTGGTACCATCTTGGCATGGCCATGACCGTCAGACTCCCCCCGCCGATCGACTCCGCACTGGAGGAACTGGCTCGCCAGCGCCACACCTCGAAGCACGCCTTGCTCATTGAGGCGGCAGATCGTTTCACGCGCCAGGAGTCCAGGACGGAGCGTGTGCTCGTGAGCGTGGACGAGATAACCACGGAGTACTCAGAACTGCTGACCCGACTCGAAGACGCGTAGTCGCCTCGGGTCGGCGCACGCTTTCATGGTGGACTACATCGAGCCGGAGCAGGCCGTGGCCGTTGTCGCGCACCTCGGACTGCACGTGCGCGACAAGGGGCTCCTCTTTTCTGCGCTCGCGCGCCCTGCGGCGGGCATGTTCGGCGAGGATGCGTATGCGGCCAGGGAGCTAAAGGCCGCCGCATTGATGTCGTCACTGGCACAGAATCATGCGTTGTTCGACGGAAACAAGCGGCTGTCCTGGATTCTGACCCTGGCATTTCTGCGACTGAACGGCTTTCGGGTCGTCATGCCCACGGACGAGGCCTTCGACTTCGTGATCGCGGTGGCGCAGAGCCAGCTTGAGCTCGAAGAGATCGCGTCGACGCTGGCACGCCATCTCGTCGCCACGACCCCGCGCCCGGCACCCCCGTCTGCCTCGACCGAAAAGGTCGATTTCGGCAAAGAAGGGCGGGTGGTAGCGGACGGCACTGCTGACCTCGACGATTCGGAGCGGCGGAGTGCTGCCCACCGCGTCACTCGGCCGTGAAGCGAGAATCTGAGCGCATCGGTCAGGTGGTGGCGGGGATGCCGGCCGACCGGTCGATCGGCGTCAGCCGGGCGAGCTGGGTGACGTGGCCGGGTTCGAGTTCCTCGAGCGAGTTCACGCCCAGCAGCCGCATGGTGCGGGTGATCTGGCCGGAGAGGATCTCGATGGCCCGGTCGACGCCGGCCTCGCCGCCGGCCATCAGCCCGTAGAGGTAGGCACGGCCGACGAGGGTGAAGCGGGCGCCGAGGGCCACGGCGGCGACGATGTCGGCACCGCTCATGATGCCCGTGTCCAGGTGCACTTCGAGGTCGGTCCCGACCTCGCGGACCACCCGCGGCAGGAGGTGGAACGGGATCGGGGCCCGGTCGAGCTGCCGGCCGCCGTGGTTGGAGAGGATGATGCCGTCGACGCCGAGTTCGGCCAGCCGGGTCGCATCCGCCACGGTCTGCACGCCCTTGACGACGATCTTGCCCGGCCACTGCGCGGTGATCCAGGCGAGGTCTTCGAACGTGACGGTCGGGTCGAACATGGTGTCGAGGAGGTCGCCGATCGTGCCGCTCCACCGGTCGAGGGAGGCGAAGGCGAGGGGTTCGGTGGTGAGGAAGTTGATCCACCACTCCGGCCGGGGCAGCGCGTTCAGCACCGTGCCCACCGTCAGGGCGGGCGGGATCGAGAACCCGTTGCGCTTGTCCCGGAGCCGGGCGCCCGCGATGGGCACGTCCACGGTCACCAGCAGGGTGTCGAAGCCGGCCTTCGCGGCCCGGTCGACGAGGGCCATCGACCGGTCGCGGTCCTTCCACATGTACAGCTGGAACCAGTTGCGCCCGGCCGGGTTCGCCGCCTTGACGTCTTCGATCGACGTGGTTCCCATGGTCGACAGCGAGAACGGGATGCCGGCCTTCGCGGCCGCGTGGGCGCCGGCGGTCTCACCCTCGGTCTGCATCATCCGGGTGAAGCCGGTCGGCGCGATCCCGAACGGCAGCGCCACGGGGGCGCCGAGCACATCCCAGCCGGTGGAGACCGCCGACACGTCGCGGAGGATCGCCGGGTGGAACTCGATGTCCTCGAACGCCTGGCGAGCCCGGGCGAGGGAGATCTCCGACTCCGCCGCGCCGTCGGTGTACTCGAACGCGGCCTTCGGCGTGCGGCGCTTCGCGATCGTGCGCAGGTCGTGGATGGTCAGCGCGGCCTCGAGCCGGCGCTTCCTCGCGTTCAGCTCCGGCGCCTTGAACTTCATCAGGGGGGCCAGGTCTGCGATCTTGGGGATTCGTCGTTGAACCATCAGTGGGTGTCCGTTCGGTGGGGGTCAGGTGGGTTCCGGTCCACGCGGTCAGGCGTGGAGCGGGTGGTCGTGGGTTTCGGCGTAGTAGCCCTCGATGTGGGCGACGATCCGCGCGCGGGCCGGCTCGGGCTCGGCGGCGGCGATGGCGGCGAGGATTCCCCGGTGTTCGGCCCGGAGGCGGGCGGACGTCTCCGGCCAGGAGGCCAGGCCGAGCGCGCCGGCCCGCGCGTAGCCCTCGATGGCATTCCGGAGCCCGGCCATCGTGGCGGTGATCACCTGGTTGCCGGAGGCGGTGGCCAGGGAGAGGTGGAACTGGGTGTCGAGCGCGAGGAACTCGGCCTCGGTCAGGTCGGGGGCGTCCATCGCGTCGAGCAGCTGCGCCGAACCGGCGAGGTCGGGGCGCGCGGATGCCCCGGCCAGCTCGGCCACCACCGCCGCCTCCAGGATGAGCCGGGTCTTCACCACGTCGGCGACCGGGAATCCCTGCGCCGCGACCTGCAGCCGCATCAGGGCCGACATTCCGCCGCCGGGCAGGGCGACGATGATCGCCCCGGCCGAGGGGCCGGATCCTGCCGCCGTGCGGATCAGCCCGAGCACCTCGAGCACTCGGAGCGCCTCGCGCACGCTGGACCGTCCGACGCCCAGGTCGGCGGCGAGGGCACGCTCGGCGGGGAGGTGGTCGCCGGGGGAGAGCCGGCCGGAGAGGAGGTCGGCTTCGATGCTTTCCAGCACGACTTCCCAGGCGCGACGCTCGGTGCCTGGCACAGGGTCCTCCTCGGCGTGGGGCGGCAGCCGCGCTGAGAGCCGGCGGCTGTGGTCTGACCACGCTACACGGCGAGACCGGTTCGGTCCACCACGTCGGGTGAGGTCACGTCTCAGCCGCCGCCGGCATCCGGCTACCGGGTGTACGGGCGGGGGAGCGCGAGGCCCCGGTCGGCCATGATCTGGCGCACCCGGCTGGGGTAGTCCGTGATGATACCGTCGACGCCCTCGTCCATCAGGGTGCTGACGTCGGCCG
Organism: Cryobacterium mannosilyticum; assembly: GCF_004402705.1. Taxonomy (NCBI): domain Bacteria; kingdom Bacillati; phylum Actinomycetota; class Actinomycetes; order Micrococcales; family Microbacteriaceae; genus Cryobacterium; species Cryobacterium mannosilyticum. The sequence continues at coordinate 177,799 of NZ_SOFM01000016.1, forward strand.
GCTCGTTGACGGTCCACGGGATCACCGGGAGGCCGAGGGAATGCGCCTCCTCGATCATCGCCGGGGTGGCCGAGGCGAAGTTCGGCGAGATGACGTCGTAGCCCTGGGCGGCGGCGGCCTGCGCGAGGGAACCGTTGAACGTGTCGATGTCGATCCCCCCGAGGTTCGGGCTCATGCCGGGTGCTCCCACGCCCAGCCAGACGTCACCGCTGGACAGGGCGACCAGGGCGAGATCCGGCGCGATCTCCCGGGTGAGATTCAGGGATGCCCAGTCGAAGCTCTGCAGGGTGGTGCGCCCGGCCAGGCCGGACCCCTCGATCTCGAGGACGACCGCACGGGTCAGGGCCGCCATCTCGTCGGCGCCGTCGGGGCCGGCCACCTCGACCTTGGTTTCCACGTTGAGGCGAACCTTCCGGGCGTCGTACTCGTCGACCAGGGCGAAGACGTCCTGCAGCAGGGCGATGCGGTTCCCCGCGATCACGGTCTGGGTGGGGAAGCCGGGAAGCTGCTGGTAGCCGCAGTCCATCGTGCGGATCTGGGCCAGGGTGAGGTCACGCACCCGGTCGTTCGCATAGGGGAATGCCGGATCGCCGGCGAAGGCCGGGGCGGTGTCCGCGCACTTGGCGGCCGTCATGATGTCGTCGTGCCAGACCACGACCTGGTCGTCCCGGGTCAGGTGGGTGTCCAGCTCGAGGGTCGACACGCCCAGCTCCAGGGAACGGGCGAACGCGGCCGTCGACTCTTCGGTCCACTCGCCACGCCCACCGCGGTGCGCCTGCAGGTCGAAGGAGGAGTGTCGGTCGGCTCCGTGGCCGTCGTCTTCCGGGCGGGATTCGGCGGCCATGGCCGGTGTGGCCAGCGTGGTCGCGACCAGTGCCGCGGAGAGCGCGGCCGTGACGGCGGTTGTGATAAGGATTGAGCGCATTGCGGGGTCCCCCTGGTGGAGCCGGTGCCGGGGCGGCGAAGCGCCGCCCACCCGGCCACCGTAGGAACCGGAGGTTGCCGGGCAGGGCCGGCTTGCTGTCTCCGCGGTGAACGGGCGGGGCAATCCGGGCGGCGCCGGGCGGCCAGTCCGTTGTCCGTTCTCCGTTCAGCGACCCGCGCTACGCTTCAGCCACCGAAGGAGGCCACCATGAGCACCGCGCCACAACTCGTCGATCTCACCCTGCCGGGGGCGTCCGGAGGCAGCGCGGGGCTCACCGCCCTCCTCGGCATTCCGGCCGGGAACGGCCCGTGGCCCGGGGTGGTGCTCGTGCACGAGGCATTCGGGCTGACCGATGTGATGCGGCGCCAGGTGGCCAGGATGGCCGAGGCCGGCTACCTGGCCCTGATGCCCGACCTGTTCACCGAGGGCGGACCGCGCAAGTGCCTCACCGCGACATTCCGTGCTCTCCAGGCCGGCGAGGGCCGCGCGTTCGTCGACATCGAGTCCGCGCGCCGGTTCCTGCTCGATCGGCCGGACTGCACCGGCGAGGTCGGAGTGCTCGGCTTCTGCCTGGGCGGCGGCTTCGCCCTGGTGGCAGCCGCACGCGGCTTCGACGCGGCATCCGTCAACTACGGGCGTCTGCCCAAGGACCTCGACGACGCGCTCGCCGGGGCCTGCCCGATCGTGGCCAGCTACGGCGCGACCGACGCGTCGCTGAGGGGAGCCGCCGGCACGCTCGAGGCCGCGCTCGTGCGGCGCGGGATCCCGCACGACGTCACGGAGTACCCGGGCGCCGGGCATGCCTTCCTCAACGACGCCGAGAGCGGGCCGCCGGTGCTGCGATTCGTGCTCAAGCGCATCCTCGGTGCCGGGCCGGACCCGGTGGCCGCGGCCGACGCGTGGCAGCGGATCGACGCCTTCTTCGGGGAGCACCTGGCCACCCCGAAGGAGGCGCCCTCCAGCTAAAGGGCCGCCTGGAGCGCCGGCTCCGCGGTCGTCGCCTCGGCCGCCTTCGCCTGGGAGGCCTCCAGCAGACGTCGGTGTGGCCCGGGTCCTCGAGCGGCCCGGCGACTCAGACGAACATCAGCACGAAGCCGAGCACGGCCGCGGCCAGGCCGGTGCCGAGCAGGATCAGCCCGGTCAGCCGCAGCCCCTTGCCCTCGATCTCCGGCGCATGGGTGCGGCAGTGCCAGGGCGTCCGGGAATTGAACCAGAGCGGAACATCCTGCCCGGGCGAAAGCCGGTGGGTCTCGTGGGTGGTCGCGGGGCACTCGTGCACTTCGCCGTCCTGGTCGAACCAGCGGATGACGGTTCCCGGCCCCGACGCGGCGATCACCCCGTCGGCCGGGATCCACCGCCCCTTGATCCCGCGCACGAACGCCCCCGCCAGATAGAGGGTCACGCCGAGGACCAGGCCGACCAGGGACAGCACCTCGCTGATGAGCGAGATGAGTGAGTGTGTGTCCAATCCGGCCCCTCCGGCAGAAGCAATGCTGCTTTTCCGATCGTATCGTGTGCGGCCGAACCCCCGCCGATGCCCCCAAAACAGGGGGCACGCGGTAAGGTCGGGCAATGAGCACGGTCGCGGAACGAACCCCCACCCATGAGGACAGCAGCTTTCTGGGGCAGCCGCGCGCGCTCGCCAACATCTTCGGGGTGGAGATGTGGGAGCGGTTCTCCTTCTACGGTATGCAGGGCATCCTGCTGCTCTACTTGTACTACTCGGCGACCCGGGGCGGCCTGGGAATCCCCCAGGCGACGGCCGCCGGCATCGTCGGCGCGTACGGCGGCGGGGTGTACCTGTCGACCATCCTCGGCGCCTGGATCGCGGACCGCCTGGTCGGCTCGGAGCGGGTGCTCTTCTTCAGCGCCATCGTCATCGCGGTGGGCCATCTCGCGCTCTCGCTCATCCCCGGGATTGCCGGGGTCACGGTCGGGCTGATCCTGATCGCGCTCGGCAGCGGTGGGCTCAAGGCAAACGCCACCTCCGTCGTCGGCGCGTTGTACCGACGTGACGATCCTCGGCTCGACGCGGGCTTCTCCCTGTTCTACCTCGGCATCAACCTCGGGGCCTTCTTCGGCCCCATCCTGACCGGGCTGCTCCAGTCCACCCTCGGCTTCCACTTCGGCTTCGGCCTCGCGGCCGTGGGCATGACGATCGGCCTGGTGCAGTACTCCTTCGGGCGGAAGCGCCTGCCGGAGGTCGTGCACCACGTGCCCAACCCGCTCCCGGCCGAACGCACGCTGCCGTACCTCGTCTCGGCCCTGGCCGCCGTCGCGGCGATCGTCGTGCTCGTGATGGTCGGCGTCATCACTCCGACCAGCCTCGTCACCATCGTGATCGGCCTCACCGTGATCGCGACGATCAGTTACTTCGTCGTCATCCTCCGCAGCCGCCGGATCACCGCCGTCGAACGCAAACGCGTCTACGCGTTCATCCCGCTGTTCCTCGCCAGCGCCGCATTCTGGTCGTTGTCACAGCAGCAGTTCACCGTGGTCACCATCTACGCCGATGAGCGCCTCAACCGCGACCTGTTCGGCTGGGTGCTCCCGGTGTCCTGGGTGCAATCGTTCAACCCGATCTTCATCATCCTGCTGTCCGGCGCGTTCGCGGCCCTGTGGACCCGCTGGGGGTCCCGCCAGCCGTCGACACCGGTCAAGTTCGCGATCGGGACCGCGGTGATGGGCGTCGCCTTCCTGATCTTCCTTCCCTTCACCGGCGGCGGCGCGAACTCGACGCCGCTGGCAGCGATGGTCGGCATCCTGCTCGTGCTCACCGTGGCCGAGCTCCTGATCGGCCCGGTCGGCCTGTCGATCACGACCAAGCTCGCCCCCGAGCCGTTCAAGACCCAGATGGTGGCGCTGTTCTTCCTGTCGATCGCGCTCGGCACCGCCGTCTCCGGAGGGCTGGCCCAGTGGTACACGACGGTCCCGGAGACGGTGTACTTCAGCGTGATCGGCGGCGTCGCCATCGCGCTCGGCCTGCTGCTCGCGCTGATCTCCCGGCCGATCCTGCGCCTGATGGACGGCGTGCGCTGACGCCGCCGCCTCGGCGGCGGGTGACTACCGGCCGGCGGGTGACTACCGGCTCGCCGTGGCCTCGACGATCGCGATCTCGCGGGTGGCGGTCTCCGGCGTGCCGGCGACCAGGTCGCGGCCGTCCCCGTCATGGCGCAGCAGCAACCGTGGCGTGCGGCCCGGCCGGTATCGCACGCGCAGGCTCCGGTACCTGACCATCCAGAAGAGCACGGCCCCGGCAGCCAGGATGCCGGAGAGCGCGGCGACGCCGAGCGCCCAGCGAGGGCCGTACTGGTCGGCCACCCAGCCCACCAGGGGAGCCCCGAGCGGGGTGCCGCCGGCGAAGATGGCCATGTACAGCGCCATCACCCGGCCGCGCATCGCCGGCCGGGTCGTCGTCTGCACGTAGGCGTTGGCCGTGGTCATCAGCGTCAGCGAGGCGAATCCGATCAGCGCGAGCGAGACCGCGAAGGTGACGTAGTTCGGCATCACCGCGGCCAGGGCGCAGGACAGCCCGAACACGGCGGATCCGGCGACCACCAGGCGGAGGCGCGGTCGGCTGCGCCGGGCCGACAGCAGCGCGCCCGCGACCGATCCGATGGCCATGATCGAACTGAGGAAACCGAACTCGCCCGCGCCCATCCCGAACTCGACCGTGGCCATCGTGGCGGTGAAGATGGCGAAGTTGAAGCCGAAGGTGCCGACCAGGAAGACCGTGACCAGCACGGCCACAATGTCCGGCCGATGCGACACATAGCGCAAACCGGCCATCAGCTGGCCGCGCTTGCGCGACGCCCGCGGCTGCGGTCGCAGTTCCTTCGTGCGCAGCATCGCCATCGCGAGCACGGTCGCGCCGAAGGTGACCGCGTTGATGATGAACACCCAGCCGGCGCCGATGGCGACCGTGAGCAGCCCCGCGGCGGCCGGGCCGACCAGGCGGGCGCCGTTGAACGACGCCGAGTTGAGCGCCACCGCGTTGGAGAGCTTGTCGTCGGAGACGAGCTCGGAGACGAAGGTCTGCCGCGCCGGGGCGTCGATCGCGGCGACGATCCCGAGGCCGAGCGCGAACAGGTAGACGTGCCAGAGCTGGGCGACGCCGGTGACCGTGATCAGGCCGAGCCCGAGGCCGAGCAGGCCCATCAGACCCTGGGTCACCATCAACAGCCGCCGCCGGTTGAACCGGTCGGCGATGAGGCCCGCCCACGGCATCAACACAAGCTGCGGACCAAACTGCAGCGCCATCACGATGCCGACCGCCGTGGCGTTATGGTCGGTCAGGTCGGTGAGCACGATCCAGTCCTGGGCGGTGCGCTGCATCCAGGTTCCGATGTTCGACACCAGGGCGCCGGCGAACCAGATGCGATAGTTCGGGACGCTCAGGGAGCGGAACATGGCACTCAACTGTCGGTGAGCTCCTTCATGATCTCGATGGCCTCGGCGAGCACCCGGCGCTGTTCGGGGGTGAACCTGACGATGCGCTGGGCCAGCCAGGCGTCCCGGCGCTTGCGGGTGTCGCGCATCATGGTGCGCCCGGTCTCGGTGACGGTGAGCACGACCTTGCGGCCGTCGTCCGCCGAGGCGGTTCGATTGACCAGCCCGGCCTGGACGAGCGCGTTCACGGTGCGGTTCATCGACGGCGGCGTCACCTTCTCGTGCTCGCTGAGCTCGCGAAGGGTGAACGGGCCGTAGAAGAACAGGGTGCCGAGGGCGGAGAACTGGCTGCCGCTGAGCTCGTTGTCCGCCTTCTCCTGGCGCAGGCGCCTGGCCAGCCGCCCGTTCGCCAGCCGGAAATCATGGCTCAACTCGGCGACGGTCATGCGGCGACCGGGAGCCGAGCCGGGCGCCGTGCCGGAGGCCGATCCGGAGGTCGGGCCGGAGACGGTCGAAGCGGATGCCGTTGCAGAGTCCATAGATACCAACCATAACCACTTAGCAACGCTAAGTATTCCCCCTGTGCGGGTGGCGGGCCGCGATTCCGGGTCGGTTTCGGTGCGGGCCCGGTTCGACCTGACAGACTGGTCCCGTGCCCACCTACACGGATGACTACGGCGTCGCGATCACCTACTACGTCTGGACGGTGCCTCACCCGCGTGCCGCCGTGCAGCTCGTCCACGGCGTGGGCGAGCACGCGCACCGCTATGAGGAGCTCGTCGGCCGGCTCAACGCCGCTGGGTACACCGTGTATGCCGACGACCATCGCGGCCACGGCCAGACCGGGGTGCACCAGCACCGCGGCGACCTGTCCCGGCTCGGCCGGCTCGGCGAGGGCGGGCTGCGCGCCGCGGTCGCCGCCGTGCACCAGCTCAGCGGGATCATCCGGGCCGAACAGCCCGGTGTGCCGCTCGTGCTGCTCGGCCACAGCTGGGGCTCGTTCATGGCGCAGATGATCCTCAACCGCTACCCGGACGACTACGACGCGGTGGTGCTCAGCGGCACCGCCTACCGGATGCCGGGCTACCTCGACGGCGGAGACCTGAACCGCAGGCACAAGAACCTGGGCACGACCGGGGTCGAGTGGCTCAGCCGGGACCCGGCCGTCGCCGCCGCGTTCGTCGCCGACCCGCTGACGACGTCCGTGCCGCTGGCGAAACTCTTCGGAATCCGGGACGCGGCCCGGCTCTTCGGGCGCCCGGCCCGGCGACTGCCGGCGAGGCTGCCGCTGCTGATCCTGGTCGGCAGCGATGACACCGTCGGCGGGGAACGGAGCGCTCGCATGCTCTCGAAGGCATATGCGGAGCGCTCGGGGCTGCGCGACATCCGTCTCATCGTCTACCCGGGGGCACGGCACGAGGTCTTCAACGAGACCAACCGGGAGCAGGTCTTCGCCGACCTGATCGGGTGGCTGGACGAGCGGGTTCGGGCGCGCGCCGATTAGGCTTGCGTCATGCACGGTGAATACAAGGTCCCAGGCGGCAAGCTCGTCGTCGTCGATCTCGAGGTCGTCGACAACACGATCGTCGACTTCCGCCTGGCCGGTGATTTCTTCCTCGAACCCGACAGCGCGCTCGGCGACATCAACGCCGCGGTGAACGGACTGTCTGCGGACAGTGACGCGGTGAGCATCGCGGCCGCGGTGAGGGCTGCCCTCCCGGCGGAGGCCACCCTGCTCGGTTTCTCTCCGGAGTCGGTGGCGGTCGCGATCCGGCGTTCGCTCGCCCGGGCCAGCAGCTGGCAGGACTACCAGTGGCAGCTCATCCACTCGCCGCGTCCCGTCCCGCCGGTGATGCAGATGGCGCTCGACGAGGTGCTCGCGATCGAGGTCGGCGAGGGCCGGCGCAGCCCCACCCTCCGCATCTGGGAGTGGAACGAACCGGCCGTGGTGATCGGCAGCTTCCAGTCGCTGAAGAACGAGGTCGACCCGGTCAACGCCGAGAAGCACGGCTTCACCGTGGTGCGCCGGATCAGCGGCGGCGGCGCCATGTTCATGGAGGCGGGCTCGGTGATCACCTACTCGATCTACGCACCGACCGACCTCGTGCAGGGGATGACCTTCGCCGACTCATACGCCTACCTCGACGAGTGGGTGCTCACCGCGCTCAAATCGCTCGGCATCGACGCCTACTACCAACCGCTCAACGACATCACCAGCCCGAAGGGCAAGATCGGCGGGGCGGCGCAGAAGCGGCTCGGCAGCGGGGCCGTGCTGCACCACGTCACCATGAGCTACGACATGGACGGCGAGAAGATGGTGCAGGTGCTCCGCATCGGCCGGGAGAAGCTCAGCGACAAGGGGATCACCAGCGCGGCCAAGCGCGTCGACCCGCTGCGCAGCCAGACCGGCCTCAGCCGCGCCGAGATCATCGACCGGATGAAGCAGACCTTCACCGGGCTCTACGGCGCGGTCTCCGGCGACGTCACCGACGACGAGTACGCCAAGGCGGCGGCGCTGGTCGAGAGCAAGTTCGGCACGGCGGACTGGATCGGGCGCGTCCCGTAGAACCCGCGTCCGCCCCGGTGAGAACAGTCAGCGGCCGCGGGTCAGCAGGTCCTGGTATTCGGCGTGCGCGTCGATCCAGCTCACCACATACGGACACACCGGCACGACGGTGAGGTCCGTGCGCACGCGCACATCATCGAGGGCCTGCTCCACGAGGATGCCGGCCAGCCGCTGGCCGCGACGGGCCGGGTCGACCTCGACGTGGGTGAACAGCACCTCCTGGCCTTCCACCTCGTAGTCGGCGAAGCCGACGGTCTCGCCGTCGATCAACAACGTGTACCTGGCCAGTGCGGGCTCGTGGCGGAAGGTCACCGCTGCCGGGCCGGTGGTCGCTGAGTCAGTAGTCATCTCCATAGGCTAGGCCGCCTGACACAATGAGGGAATGCCAACCGTGTGGTCCCAGTCGTCTCCCAGCCGTGTCGTCCATGCCGACAACCTCGAGATCCTTCCCGGGCTGCCGGATGCGGCGTTCACGCTGATCTACCTCGACCCGCCGTTCAACACCGGCCGGAAGCAGAACCGCCAGTCCACGACATCCGTTCGGTCGCCGGCCCCGGTGGACTCCGAGGCCCTCGGCGCACGCGCGGCCGGCACGATCACCGGGTTCAAGGGCCAGCGTTACGAGCGGATCAAGGGTGACCTGCTCGGTTACGACGACCAGTTCGAGGACTACTGGGCCTTCCTCGAACCTCGCCTGATCGAGGCGTGGCGGCTGCTGGCCGACGACGGCACCCTGTACCTGCACCTCGACTACCGGGAGGCGCACTACGCGAAGGTGCTGCTCGACGCGCTCTTCGGCCGGGACTGCTTCCTCAACGAACTGATCTGGGCCTACGACTACGGCGCGAAGTCGAAGAACCGCTGGCCGACCAAGCACGACACGATCCTGGTCTACGTGAAGAACCCGGCAGCGTATTACTTCGACTCGACCACGGTCGACCGGGAGCCGTACATGGCGCCCGGCCTGGTCACCCCGGAGAAGGTCGCGAAGGGCAAGCTGCCGACGGATGTCTGGTGGCACACGATCGTGTCGCCGACGGGCAAGGAGAAGACCGGGTATCCGACCCAGAAGCCGGTGGGCATCCTGCGCCGGATGATCCAGGCCTCCAGCAGGGAGGGCGACTGGGTGCTCGACTTCTTCGCCGGCAGCGGCACGACGGGCGCGGTCGCGGCCGCCCTCGGGCGCCGGTTCCTGCTGGTGGACCAGAACCCGGAGTCGATCGCCGTCATGCGGGAGCGGTTCGCGCCGCTGGCCGAGGTGGAGTTCCTCGGCCCGACGGTCGCCATCGCCTGATCCCGGCGGGCTCGAAAACCGTCCGGTCCAGGTCTGGAACACTGGGACCATGAGACTCCGCATCTTCACCGAACCGCAGCAGGGCGCCGACTACGACGGAATCCTCGCCGTCGCGCAGGCCACGGAGAAGCTCGGCTTCGACGCCTTCTTCCGCTCCGACCACTATCTCGCGATGGGCGACCAGGTCTCCGGCCTGCCCGGGCCGACGGATGCCTGGACCACCCTCGCCGGCCTCGCCAGGGAGACCTCGCGCATCCGCCTCGGCACGCTCGTCTCTTCGGTGACCTATCGGCCTCCGGGCATCCTGGCGATCCAGGTGGCCCAGGTCGACCAGATGTCCGGCGGACGGGTCGAGCTCGGCCTCGGCACCGGCTGGTTCGAGCGGGAACACCTGGCCTGCGGCATCCCGTTCCCGGCCAAACGGTTCGGCATGCTCGAGGAACAGCTCGAGATCGTGACCGGACTGTGGGGCACCCCCGCCGGCGAGACCTACAGCTTCGCCGGCGAGCACTACACGCTCGTCGATTCGCCGGCGCTGCCGAAGCCGGCCCAGGCGCGCATACCCGTGATCGTCGGCGGCGGGGGAGCGAAGCGCACCCCGGCCATGGCCGCGCGGTTCGCCACCGAGTTCAACCTGCCGTTCCCGGAGTTCGCGGATGTCCCCGGCAAGTTCGCCGGCGTGCGCGCGGCCTGCGAGGCCATCGGTCGCGACCCGCGTGAGCTCGTCTACTCGACCGCCCTGATCGCGGTCGCCGGCCGTGATGAGGCCGAGTTCACCCGCCGTGCCGCCGCGGTCGGCCGTGAACCGGCCGAGCTGCGCGACCACGGCCTGGCCGGCACCGCGTCCGAGCTCGTCGACCGGCTGGGTGCGCTCGCCGCCGACGGGGTCGAGTGCGCCTACCTGCAGATCATGGACCTGTCCGACCTCGACCACCTCGACTTCATCGCCCGCGAGGTCGTGCCCCAGCTCGACTAACCTCGGTCCGTCCGGTTCGTCCGGCCCGTGCGTCCGCGATCAGCGCGCCCGGTCCGGCAGGCCGCGGCCGCGCCCGCGGACGCGGGCTGCGGTTCCGGGCGCGGCCTGGCGAGGGGCGGTCCCGGTCAGGCGGAGTCGCGCAGCACGAGACGGGTCGGCATGAGGGTGCGGTGTGGCATGCTCTCGTCTCCGGCGAGCCGGCGCAGCAGCACGTCCGCCATCGCGTAGCCCATTTCCTCGGAGGGCTGGCTCACGGTGGTCAGCGCCACCGGGCCGCTCGTCGCGGCCGGGCTATCGTCGAATCCGACGATGGCGACGTCCCCCGGCACCGAACGGCCGAACTCGCGCAGCACGTCCACCGCGCCGGTGGCCATGAGGTCGCTCGCCACGAAGAGGCCGTCGAGGTCGGGGTACCGCTCCAGCAGGCGTCGGGTGGCCGCGGCCCCGCCGGCGGCCGTGAAGTCGGCGAGCTCGACGGCATCCGTGGGCAGACCGGCCCGCTCGAGCGTGCGCGCGAACCCGGTGAGGCGGTCGATGCCGGCCGGCATGTCCCCCGCCCCCGCGATCGAGCCGATGCGGCGGCGCCCGATGTCGAGCAGGCGCTGGGTGCCCGTCTCGGCTCCCGCCGCGTTGTCGACGTCGACGAAGTAGGCGTCGAGGTCGTCGGCGTTCGACGGCCGCCCACCGAAGACCACCGGCATGGTCGTCTCGAGCTCGGCCACGAAGTCGTCGCCGGTGTGGTGCGAGATGATGAGCGCGCCGTCGACGTTGCCCGTGCGCAGGTAGCGCAGGGTCTTGTGCCTCGGGTCGCTCGAGGCGACGAGCAGGTTGAGGGTGTAATCGCTCTGGTCGAGCCGGCGGGTGATTCCCTGCACGACCGCGGCGAAGTAGGGGTCACCGAAGAACCGGGTCATGTCCTCGGGCACGACCAGGGCCACGGCCTCGGTCTGCCGGCTCGCCAGCGAGCGGGCCGCCCGGTTCGGCACGTAGTTGAGCTCGCCGATCGCCTTGGTCACTGCAGCGACGATCTCGGGGCTGACCTTCGTCGACCCGTTGACCACCCGGCTCACGGTGGCCCGGGACACCCCGGCCACCTCGGCCACCATTTCCAGGGTGGGCTGCGCGGGACGGGCCTGGCGCACACTGGTAGTCATGACGTCATTCTAATTTGCCCGCGCCCCTCGTCGTTCCCGGTCAGGAGAGGGCGCGGTTGCGGATGATTTCGGCGTAGGCTCGGCCGCTGTCCTTGACGATGCGCTCCTGGGTCTCGTAGTCGACCCGCACGATGCCGAAGCGCTTCTCATAGCCCCAGGCCCACTCGTAGTTGTCCATCAGCGACCAGTAGAAGTAGCCCTTGACGTCGACACCCTCATCGATCGCGTCGAGGATGGCGCCCAGGTGGTCGGTGAGGAACTCGGTGCGCCGGGCATCCGGAACGCTGCCGTCCGCGGCGACAACGTCGTCGAACGCCGCGCCGTTCTCGGTGACGTAGAGGCTCGTCCCGGTCGGGGCCGCGTATTCGGTGTTCACCCGGACGAGCAGTTCGCGCAGCCCGTCAGGCTGGACCTCCCACTCCATGGCGGTCAGCGGTAGCCCCTGCGGGTGGTCGAAGACCCCGTCGGCGGCCGGGAACGGCGACCGGGTGGGGCGGGCGGTCGGGGCCTGCGCGAGCAACGGATGCTCGGCCGGGCGATCGCTGACCAGGTCGCCGTGGTAATAATTCACGCCGAGGGTGTCGATCGGCTGATTGATCCGGGCCAGGTCACCCTCGCGGATGAAATCGGTCAGACCGTATTCGGCGACGTCCTGGAGCACATCCTCCGGGTAGGAGCCGCGGAAGACCGGGTCGAGGAAGATCCGGTTGAACTGCCCGTCGATCCGGCGCGCCGCGTCCACGTCGCCGGCATGCGTGGGATCGACCGGCTTGGCGACCGTGAGGTTGAGCGTGATGCCGAGTTCGAGTTTCGGGTCGCGTTCGCGGAGCGCCTCGACGGCGAGGCCGTGTCCCAGGAGCAGATGGTGCGCCGCGGCCAGGCCGTCCCGGGGGCTCTGCCGCCCCGGGGCGTGTGCACCGCCGGTGTAGCTGAGGAATGAGGAGCACCAGGGCTCGTTCAGGGTGGTCCACACGCCCACACGGTCACCGAGGGTGTCGTGAACGCTGAGGGCGTAGTCCCGGAATCGCAGGGCGGTGTCGCGGTTGGTCCAGCCTCCCGTGTCCTCGAGGGCCTGCGGCAGGTCCCAGTGGTAGAGGGTCAGCCACGGCTTGATCCCGGCGCCGAGGAGCTCGTCGACCAGGCGGGAGTAGAAGTCGATGCCCTTGGGGTTGACCGGTCCGCCGTCGGGTCGCACCCGTGACCAGGAGGTGGAGAAGCGGTAGGTCTGCAACCCCAGGTCCTTCATCAGGGCGACGTCGTCCTGGTAGCGGTGGTAGTGGTCGCAGGCGACGTCTCCGTTGTCGCCATTGATGACGGCACCCGGCACGCGGCTGAACCTGTCCCAGATGGAATCCGTGCGGCCGTCTTCATGGGCGGCACCCTCGATCTGGTAGGCCGCCGTGGCCGCCCCGAAGAGGAATCCGGGCGGGAAGGTGCGGGTGTGGGAGGTCAGGTCCGGATTCGCGGCGAGACCGTTGAGTGTTCCGAGAACGGTCATCCCTTGACCGCGCCCTGCATGATCCCGGCCACCAGCTGCTTGCCCAGGAAGATGAATACCAGGATCAGCGGGATGATCGACAGGACGACGCCGGCGAGCACGAGCGAGTAGTCGACGTAGAAGGCTGCCTGCAGCTGCTGCAGTGCCACGGGGAGGGTCGGGTTGCCCGGGCCGAGCACGATGAACGGCCAGAAGAAGTTGGTCCAGGTGCCGATGAAGGTGAACAAGGCGAGCATCGCCGCGGCCGGCCGGGCGGCCGGGAGGCCGATGTGCCAGAAGCTGCGGATCATGGAGGCGCCGTCCATCCGGACGGCCTCGATCAGTTCGTCGGGGAGGGCGTCGCGCAGGTACTGGGTCATCCAGAACACGCCGAACGCGGTGACCATCGCGGGCGCGATGACAGCCCAGAGGCTGCCGGTCCAGCCGAGCCTGGCCATCACGATGAACAGGGGCACGATGCCGAGCTGGGTGGGCACGGCCATGGTCGCGATCACGAAGATGAGCAGACCTTCCCGGCCCCGGAACTTGAGCTTGGCGAAGGCATAGCCCGCCAGCGTGGAGAACAGGACGACGCTGATCGACACCACGGACGACACGATGATGCTGTTGCCGAGGGCGGTCCAGAACGGGATGCTGTCGATGACGGTGGCCGCGTTGGCGATGAAGTTGCCGCCCGGGATCCACATCATGCCGTTCTGGTTCAGGGCCGAGGCGTCCTGGCTGCCGATCAGGTATGACCACCAGATCGGGAAGGCGGAGCCGAGGAGAACGGCGATCAGGATGCCGTAGACCCAGATGGAGGGTCGGCGGTCGTGTCCGCCGATGATGGTCTTGCTCATTTCAGGCCTCTCGCGCGGGTGCGCAGCTTGCGGTCGGCGGTTCCCGCGATGCGCCGGGTGATGAGGAAATTGGCCACGGCGATCACGATGATGATCAGGAAGAGCAGCCAGGCCACGGCGGATGCCCGCCCGAAGTTGCGCTGGTTCCAGCCGAGCTCGTAGATGTACAGGGTGAGTGTCTGCCACTGCCGGCTGGCGCCGCCCTGGCCGACGTTGTCGAACATCCGCGCCTCGTCGAAGATCTGCAGGCCGCCGATGGTGCTGGTCAGGATGACGAAGATGATGATCGGTCGGAGCAGCGGCAGGGTGATCGACCGGAAGGTGCGCCAGCGGTTCGCGCCGTCGATGATGGCGGCCTCGTAGTAGTCGCGCGGCACGGCCTGCATGGCGGCGAGGAAGATGAGGGCGTTGTAGCCGGTCCAGCGGAAGTTCACCATCGTGGCGATGGCGAGGTGGCTCGGGATCACGTCGACATGCCAGCGGATCGGCTCGAGCCCGAGGCCCCCGATCGCGCTGTTGATGAGCCCGTACTTGTCCCCGAAGAGGTCGTTGAAGATGAGCGCGACCGCGACCGGTGCCACGACATACGGCAGGAGGACGCCCATCCGCCAGAAGGTCTTGCCGCGCAGGTTGAAGTCGAGCACGGCGGCGATGCCGAGCGCCAACAGCACCTGGGGGATGCTCGAGAGCAGGAAGATGCTGAACGTGTTGCGGAGGGAGTTCCAGAAGTAGCCCTGGGTCAGCACGGTGACGAAGTTCTCCAGGCCGACGAAGTCGCCCTGGCCACCGATCAGGTTCCAGTCGTGCACCGACACCCACGCGGTGTAGAGCAACGGGAACAGTCCCATCACTCCGAAGACGAGGAAGAAGGGGGAGATGTAGAGGTAGGGCGAGAAGCGCACGTCCCAGCGGCTGAGCTTGTGGCTGAAGGCGATCCGGCGGATGCTGCGGGCATTCACCTCGACAGCGGCGGAGGTGGTGGTCATGAAGAGTCCTTCGGTGGTTGAGCTTGTCGAAACCCGGTGGTCGAGCTTGTCGAAACCCGGCGGTCAAGCCGGTCGCGACCCGGTGACCGGGCCGGTCGAGGCAATGCTGGCCTCGACCGGCCCGACTGCGGGGTGAGGCAGGTTAGCCGAGCGCCTTGACGTCGGTGGTCCACTGCGCCCAAGACTGGTCCGGCGTCATCGTGCCGTCTTCGACCCGGGTGAGCGCCTGCTGCATGGCGTCGTTGATGGCGAAGTAGAACTCACCCTTGAACGGAGTCACGTCGACGGCTGCGGCCCGGTTGGCGAGGATCTGACCGGTCGGAGCGTTGTTGAAGAACGGGTTCGCCGCCCCGAGGAGTTCGTCGCTCTTGAGAGCGTCGACCTGGCTCGGGAAGGTGCCCTTGGACGCGAAGGCCTTGAGCTGCTGCTCAGGGGCGGTCAGCCAGGACGCGAGCTTCTGAGCTTCCTTCTGGTGCTTGGACTGGTTGGGAACGGTCAGGTACGAGCCGCCCCAGTTGCCGCCGCCGCCGGGGAACGTGTCGGCGATGTCCCAGCCGGTGACCCCTTCAGCGTTGCCCGAGATCACGCCGAGCATCCAGCCCGGGCAGAGCATCGTGGCGAAGCCGTTGTTCTGGAAGCTGGCGGTCCAGTCGTCGCTCCACTGTCCGAGGTGCGCCGAGAGGGTGCTGCTGGCGTCGAGCACGCTCGTGTACGCCGCCTTCACCTCCGGGTTCTCGGTCGCGATGATGGTGCCGTCCTTCTTCTCGTAGGCGTTGGGGATCTGGTTGACGACGCCCTGCCAGGTGGCTCCGGCCGAGTCGAACCATGGCACGTTCGTGCCGGCGGCCGCGAACGTCTTGCCGGCCGCGTAGTAGCTGTCCCAACTGGTGCCGAGGAGTTTGGCGACCTCGGCGCGATCGGTCGGCAGGCCGGCCGCGGCGAACAGGTCGGAGCGGTAGCAGACGCCCTCCGGGCCGATGTCGGTGCCGTAGGCGATCAGGCGACCGTCGGCATCCGTGGCGGCCTTGGCCTTCCAGTCGAGCCAGCGGTCCTTGACGTCGTCGCTGGTCAGGTCCACGAACTGGTCAGAGTACTTCAGCAGTTCCGGCAGCCAGTCGACCTCGATGGCCTCCACGTCGCTCAGGCCGCTGCCCGCGGCGAGGCGGGTGGTGAGGTTGTCGCGGGCCTCGTTGGAGGTCGCCGCCTTCTTGTGCGTGATGGTGACGTTCGGATTCGCCTTCTCGTATTCGCCGAACAGGTCGTCGTAACCGAATTCGTTGAACGTGGCGACGGTCAGTTTGACATTCTTGTCGCCTGACTGCTCGGTGCCGGCGCCGGCTGAACAACCGGACATTACCAGTGCGAAGGATGCTGCTCCGGCGACTGTTACTGCAAGTGTGGTGCGCGGGAAACGCTTCACGGTCACTCCCTTGTGTGCGTGCTGATGGGTGGATGCGAGTCCGCTCTCATCAGGTTCTGTGAGAGCGCTCTCACGATGTGATGCTCACGTTAGTGCGCGCATCGGTCGTTTGTCAAGAGAGCGCTCTCCGTTGAGGAGTCGGGACGAGGCGGGGAAGCGGCCCGCCCGTCTCCGCACAGGTCAGAACCCGGGCGTCTCCGGCACGGTCACCGTGAGGGAGCGCACCCGGCCGTCGCGGCGGAACACGCTCGCGCTGAGTTCGGCGTCGAGCCAACCGCCGGCCCCGGGCACCCGGCTGCCGTCGGCGAGGTGCGCGACCACCTCGAGCGGGCCGCCGCGGTGGAACACGACCGGCACCTGGCAGAACGTGAACGCGAGCGCGCCCACGGGCAGCTCGATGCGCTGCCGCTCGCCGGCGAGGTCCCGGTAGGCGAAGGCGCCGGGCGCCGTGGTCCATTCGCCGGCACGCAGCAGGGTGGGTCTGAACCTGATGCGACCGTCCTCGACCCGCAGGCCGAGCTCGCCCAGGCGGGTGAGTACCTCCTCCTTGACCTGCCCGGTCATCCCCGGCTGCCGGGCGCCGTGTCCGGCCGGTGTGTGCGAGTAGGGGTCGGTCGGGAAGGCGCCGTAGGTCAGGGGGTCCTTGCAGTAGCCGATGCCGGCCCGCACGTCCTCATACGCCGCCATCAGAGCCCGGATCGCGGTCTCGTCGGCCCGCTCGGCGACGGCCCGTTCGAGCGTCTCCTGCACCGCGAGCAGCAGCTTCGACACCATGTGCCAGTAGATGCTGCCGAGGCCCTCGTAGGCGAAGAAGGAGCCGGAGCGCCCGGTGAACTCCGCGTGCCGGAAGACTTCCTCGAAGATGTCAAGGAGCTGCGTCCGGTCCCGTTCCACGGCGTCGTGCATGGCCGGGTCGGCGCTGAGCCGGTTCAGCGCCTCCGAAACGCCCCTGGCGTTCCGAATGTGGGCGGCGAAGTGCAGGTCACCGTCGACGTCCCGCACCACGATGCTCCGGTCTCCGGCCTCCACGAGGCGCAGGGCGAGCGGGCAGTCGGCGGCCCGCTCGGCGCCGAACGTATTGCGGGCCAGGAAAGACGGCAGGTCCTTGTCGGGATAGAGGATGTAGCTGTGCTGGTCGGCGCGGTACAGCCGGCTCGCGCGCAGTGCGCTGAGCACGTCCAGCGACTCCTCGGGGGTGAGCAGGCCCGAGGAGAGGATGGCGACCTGGCCCTCGAGCATCTCCGCGAGCGGTCGCACCTCGGCCCGATCGGATCCGAGGTCGAGCACGTTGTAGGAGTGCACGAGCCCGTCGCCGCGCCGGTTGGCGCGCAGGCCGGACTCGACGAAGGATTGGGCCAGAGCGAGCAGCTCGGCCACATCTCCTGCGGCGACCGTCGCACGATCGCCGCCGAACCCGGCGTAGACCCGTTCCCGGTAGGCGGTGGCGGCCTCACCCAGACCGTCCATGACGGCCCGTCGGCGAGTGGCATCGAACCCGTCGGCCAGCGCATCCCCATGCCCGACGAGCACGTCGCGCACCGCGGTGAGCAGCCCGGCGAGCTCACTGCTGAGCTCGACGTCGACCGTCAGGAGTTCCTGCACGAAGACCAGGTAGCGGCGCAGATAGGCGAGGGTCACCACCGACAGTCCCCGGCCGACCAGCGCATTGTTGGCGTCGTTCCACTCCGGGCGTTGCGTGGTCATCCAGATGCCGCCGTCCGGCACCAGGTTGACGAGTTTGGCCAGCAGGAGCAGCAGCACCTTCTCGGCCAGAGTCACCCGCACAAGGTCGCCGTCGGCTCCGTGCACGAGCCGGCCGTCCGCCCCTTCCGCGGCGACCCGCCGGGCGATCACCCGTTGCCGCTCCTCGTCGAAGGTGATCGTGTCGTACGGGTCCGCGAGGATGTCCGCATAGCCGGCGATCCGGTACGGCACATCGGCGTGGGTGAAGGCCGCCCGGTTGATGAGCGCGTCGAGGCGCCCCGGGTGGAAACGCCGGGATGTCTCGAGCAGCTTGAGCAGGTAGATGATCTGGTGGTCGCTCCAATAGCCGATGTTGGCCCACGGGTTCTCAGGCTCGGGCACCTCCCAGTCGATGCCGTCGCGGGAGATCCGGTACGGATTGTAGCCGTCGGCGGTCGTGGCGTCAAGGAAGATCGTGACCATCGACTCGACGTATTCGGGGAACGACCAGGCCAGCGCCTCCCAGTTCTGGAAGATGTCCCGCCAATTGCCCTGGTACTCCAGGCGACGGTCCCCGTTCTCGTCTGTGAGGACGATCCGGAACTGGTTCCACGGCCGGCTCGGGTCGCCGTGCCGACGGCTGAACGTGAGCGGCAGGTACTCCGTGGCGAGGCGCCACAGGTCGAGGTCGCCATGCTCCAGGGCGATGGCGATGAGCTCGTCCGCCCGCAGCCGCTCGGGCAGAGCCTCCAGAACCGCGGCGCAGCGGCGGGCGGTGGACGTGCTCCGCTGGGCGATGAAGGCCCGCACGTCGCGGGACTCCACCGTGTAGCCCTCGGCGGGGACGCCGCCGCGCATGGTGTTGAAGAGCACATTGGCGGTGTGGTGGATGGTCGCCAGCTCGTCGCCGCTCTGCTGCGTGGCATCGGTGGCCGCCAGGATCGTTTCCAGGTCGGACCGGGTTTCGACGATGTCGGCCGCGAGCTCCGCGGCGAGACCGAGCGGGTCGCGCAGCTTCGCGCGCAGGCCGACGACATCGGCCGAGTCCTGGTTCACGTCGGCGACGACCTGCCAGCTCGCAGTGCTGCCGGGGGAGAGCGTGACCCGGGCATGCACGAGGTAGGCGCCGCGCCGGCCGCGGACATCCGTCTCGGCGGTGATGCCCCGGCCCCGGGCGAAGGCGGACAGCTGGTCGATCGAGAGCAGGTGCTCGGCGTTGTCCAGTCCCACCTGCCAGGCCACATTGGCCTGCAGCGATTCGCTGGGCTCGGCCAGGTCGGTCAGCGTCGCGCTCAGCGTGAGCAGCCCGAGGCCAGTCGACTGGTCGAGTTCGGCACGCTTGTAGGCGTCGAGCAGCACGCTCAGTTCGTTCTGCGTCTTACTGCCTGCCCCGGCGGGAAGGATGTTCACCAGGCCGTCGAGGAGGTCGATGTCGAGTTGCTCGCCAGGCTGTCCGCCCGGCTCATCGTCGGCGAGCGAGGTCAGGGCGCAACTGCGCACGACGCCGAAGCGGGCGCTCGTCTGCCAGGTCACGCGCAGGCGCAGGCCGAGGTCCGGACGGGTCTCCTCGAAGACCAGGGTGGTGCCGAGGGCGTCCTTGTACAGGGTGCGCTGCACGGCTTGATCGCCGGGGCGGAGCTCCGCGAACGGCTGCCAGTGCGTGCTGGTCCCGTCTGGGCGTCGAACGAGCAGCACGCTGAGCCCGCCGGTTCGCCCGGCGCTTTCGGTGACCTTGTCGTCGGTGTAATAGGGGAAGAGGGCCCGATCGGCGTCGACCCGGCCGGCCGTCAGGCCCCCCGTGCTCGAGATGAAGAACCAGACGTCGCTCGCGCCGACGAGAGTCATGAAGAACGGCGGCATCTGGTCGTAGTTCTCGATCCGGTAGAACCGGCGTCCGTCCAGGTCGACCGGTCCACCTCGGACCGTGCCGTCACCGGGATCGAACCCTCGTTCGTCCAGAACGGCGGGCTGGGCGATGGACTCGAAGTGCATGCGATCCTCCATTGGATTCACCCGGCGGGTGCTCCGGCCGGAGACGGCTCCATCACCTCAGTGATGAGAGCGCTCTCACAGACTGCCAGAGATCGCTCCCGCGTTCAAGCGCGGCCCCTCCGGCGTTCGCCCGTGGGGCCGCGCTTCACGGTCGCCCCCTCGGGGTCGCCCGGTTGGCCGAACCTCAGCCCGAGGGTCGGCGGTCGGCTCAGGCGAAGGCGGCTACGGCGGAGGGGATGGGCTCATCGCCGGACACCAGATGCAGCAACCGGCGTTCGGCGGCACCGGTCTCGATCAGCGCTGCCAGCACGGCCGCGACGTCTGCGCGGGGAACGCTTGCCGGTTCTTCCGGCAGGCCGGGGCCGGCCGGGCTGAGGCGAACCAGACCGGTGCCTGGCTCGTCGGTCAGGCCGCCGGGGCGGACGATCGTCCAGGCCAGGGGGCGGGTGATGAGGTCTTCTTCGGCTGCGAGCTTGGCCTGCAGGTAGCCCAGGAAGTCTGCCGGGACATCCGCGGGGGTCTGACCTGCCCGGACCTTCTCGGTGCCGGTCGAGGAGATCTGGATGAAGCGCGCCACGCCGGCGGCTTCGGCAGCGTCGGCGAGCCGCACGGAGCCGCCGAAGTCAACGGCGTGGCGGCGCTCCTCGCTGCCGCCCGCTCCGGCGCCGGCCGCGAACACAGCGACGTCGGCTCCGTTCAGGAGGTGGGCCACGTCAACAGCCGATGACTTCTCGAGGTCGATCACCACCGGGACGGCCCCGTCAGCGACGAGATCGGCCCTCTGTTCCTCCGTGCGAATCAGCCCGACGACCTCATGGCCGTCCTTGGTGAGCTGCCGGGTCAGCTGTCGAGCGATCTTTCCATGTCCACCTGCAATAACAATACGCATTGAGGGTGCAACCGCCCGCCGCCACGGATCATTCCCCAGGGCGGCGGACTCGCGCGGTCAGCGGTTCGTCGGCTGCGCCGGGCGCTCGAATTCGTCGACGTCGATTCCCGGTTCGATCAGCGCGCCCATCGAGTCCGCGGCGCGCTGGACGTCCCGGGTGAGCTCGGCCTGCTCGGCGGCGTGCTCATCGGCTGCCTCCTGGAGCGCTGACGTCGTCCGCAGCGGCGGGGCCTTGAGGAAGAAGCTCAGCACGAAGGCGATCAGCACGACCACGAGGCTCACCCAGAACACGGTGAGGGTCGCGTCGTTGAAACCCACGAGGAACGGCTGGGCAAGGCGCGGGTCCGCGGCCTTGAGGAACGACGTGTCCCCGTCGAGGGCGCCGCCGATGCCGCTCGGGTTCGCCAGCAGCTTGAGGATGCCCGCGTTCGCCGGGTCGGCCTGGACGGCGGGATCGGTGGCGGCGGCCTTGACGCCGGCCAGCAGCGCCGTGTTGCCGAAGGCCGAGGCGAGGGTGTCCGGAATCCGGGTGAAGAGCACGGAGAACAGCACGGCAGTGCCCAGCGTTCCACCGATCTGGCGGAAGAACGTCGACGCGCTGGTCGCGACCCCGATGTCGCGGGGGCCGACCGAGTTCTGGCTGGCGATGGTGAGCGTCTGCATCAGCTGGCCGAGGCCCAGTCCGACCAGGAGCATCCCGATCATCATGAACCAGACCGGCTTGTCGGCGGTCGAGAACGTGAAGAGGAGGAAGCCGGCCGACATGAAGGCCGTGCCGACGGTGGGGAAGATCTTGTACCGGCCGGTGCGGGCGATGATCTGGCCGCTCACGATCGACGAGATCATCAGGCCGAGGATCATCGGGAGCATGAGGAAGCCGCTCTCGGTGGGGTTGGCCCCGTCGACGAGCTGGAGGTAGAGCGGAACGGTCATCATGGCGCCGAACATGCCGAAACCGACGAACACTCCCAGCACGGTGGCCATGGAGAACGTCGCGGACTTGAAGAGCTTGAGCGGGATGAGGGCGTCGTCTCCCATCATCCGCTCGGCCAGGATGAAGGCGACGATGCCGAGCGCGCCTACCGCGTAACAGGCGATCGAGGCCAGGGAGCCCCAACCCCAGGTGCGGCCCTGCTCGGCGACGAGCAGCAGCGGAACCGCGGCGAGGACCACCGTGACGGCTCCCCACCAGTCGATGCGCACCGGGCGTGTGAAGTGCGGAACGTGCAGGAACTTGAGCACGATCGCGAGGGCCACGATGCCGATCGGGATGTTGATCAGGAAGACCCAGCGCCAGCCGGTGACGCCGAGGATCGTCGTCGCCCCGGAGAGCACGCCGCCGATGAGCGGGCCGATCACGCTGGACACGCCGAAGACGGCGAGGAAGTAGCCCTGGTACTTCGCCCGTTCCCGGGGCGCGAGCATGTCGCCCATGATCGTGAGCGGGAGGGCCATCAAGCCGCCGGCGCCCAGCCCCTGGATCGCGCGGAACACGGCCAGCTCGTACATGGAGTTCGCCATGCCGGCCAGCAGGGAGCCGACGAGGAAGATCGTGATCGCGATCAGGAAGAGCGGGCGGCGGCCGAAGATGTCGCTGAGCTTGCCGTAGATCGGGGTGCTGATGCACGACACGATCAGGTACGCGGTCGTCACCCAGGCCTGCAGGGCCATGCCGTCGAGGTCGTCGGCAATGGTGCGCATCGACGTTCCGACGATCGTCTGGTCGAGCGCGGAGAGGAACATCCCGGCCATCAGGCCGAAAATGACGAAGAGGATCTGCCGATGGTTCATCAGCGGGGCGGCGGAGGCGGGGGCAGGAGTTTGCATCGTGTGCAAAGTTACACGACGGGCAATGAATCTTCAAGCATCCTGCGGCCCGTCCGGAGAGGAAGATTCGCCTGCCGGGTCTATGCTCGGCGATGTGGGGCAAGAACAGCAACCAGAGGTGTCGCGGTCGGTGCGGAGGCGGCGCATTGTTGCGGTGACCGTTGTGGTCGTGCTGTTCGCCGGTGGCGCGCTCGCGATCGGCACGATCTCGGGCAGGGCGGCAACATCCCTGACCGGGGCTGTGACCAGGACCGGCCACGCGACCGCGCAGCCGAAGGCTCCGACGTCGCTGCCGATGCCCACTCCACAGCCCACGTCGACCGGCTCGGCCCGGCCGTCGCCGGCGGGTTCGCAGCCTCCGGCCGTCGTGCCCACCTTCAACCGGTCCGCCCGGTCCATCGACGACCCCACCAGCCTGTGGGCCGTCGTCGACAAGGTCCGGCCGTTGCGGCCCGCCGACTACACCCCGCCCGACCTGGTCGAGGTGCCGGTTCCGCACGTCTGGCAGCCGATGCTGCGCGCGGAGGCCTCGACCGCCGTCGTCGCGATGTTCGCCGCCTTCACGGCGGAAACCGGCCTGCAGCTCCAGTCCCAGAGCTCCTATCGCAGCTACGGCACCCAGGTTGACGTCTACAACCAGGACGTGGCGGCCAACGGCCAGGCCTTCGCCGACACGAGCACGGCGCGCCCGGGAACCAGCGAGCACCAGACCGGGCTGGCCATCGACATCAGCGCGCTGCCGGGCAACTGTTCGCTCGATCCCTGCTTCGGCGCCACCCCGCACGGCCAGTGGCTGGCTCAGAACGCGTGGCGCTTCGGGTTCCTGTTGCGGTATCCGGCCGACAAGGTCCCGATCACCGGCTACGGCTACGAGCCCTGGCATTTCCGGTACATCGGAGCGGACCTCGCGACCGAGATGCACAACACGGGAGTGACCACCCTGGAGGAGTTCTTCGGGCTGCCCGCAGCGCCCGGCTACAACTGATCTCCAGCACGTGCACGGGTTTCGGATGCTTCGCACAGGCTTCTGCCATCCGGGCGTGATTGGGTCTTGGGTCCCCTTCCGCTACCCAGAAACGATTTTGTGCGCCCCGATCCACTCAATGAACCCCGTATCCGTTCCCGCCATCGTGTGGAGAAGCCCGCGAGACCCCGGCGCGTCCTGCTCGCCGGAAGCGCCGCGGCAGCCTGTGCCGCCGTCGCGATCTCGGTAGGTTTCGCCACCGGCGGCAGCGCCATCGGTGCCAGTGCGCCGTCAGCCACCCGAGCGGTCCCCGCCGCGGCCGCTCCCGCGGCACCCGTCGAACAGCCGAAGCCGGTGGTGCACAGCAGCATCAGTGCCCCCGACGGCGCGTCGGTCGGCCCGGTCACCGGTGGCACGACCGTGACCGTGAGCGGAGACGACCTGGCCGGCGTGGCAAGCGTGACCTTCGGCGGGAACGCCGGCGCAGTCGTCTCGGCCACCGAAAGCACCGTCACCATCACCACCCCGCCCGCCACCGACCTGGGCACGGGCCCGGTCGCGGTCGAACTCTTCGACGCCGCGGGCACCACCGTGCCGGTCGACGCGGCCGGAGCCGGTGTCTCGGACTCCGCCGCTGCCGCCGCAGGGTCGGCCGTCGCCTCGGTCCCCGCGCCCGGTTCGGCCGCTCCTTCCGCACCGGTCCGGACCGCTCCTGCGCCGTCGCCGGCTGCAGCCCCGGCCGCCGGTGGAACCGCCTCGCTGACCTTCAACTACGTGCCTGACCCGAGGGTCACCGCGCAGACGACGTACGCGCTGGCCCACTGGGACGACTACAACACCGACGACTACGGTTCCATCGGCGGAAACGACTGCGTCAACTTCACCAGCCAGACCCTCGTGGCCAGGGGCTGGACGATGGACGCCGGCTGGTCGTTCGACACCGACAGCCTCCAGTACAGCCCGGCCTGGGCGAGCTCCACGGCCTTCGCCGCCTACCTGACCGCCCACCCGGAGCGGGCCACCCCGCTCACCGACAAGCAGCGCAACCTCGTCAAGGTCGGCGACATCGTGCAATTCGACTGGGACGATTCCGGCGATGAAGACCACACCGGGATCGTGACCCGAGTGGAGAAGAGCGGGCAAACGGCTCGAATTTATTATGCAGGTCACACGTCCAATACCGACTACCAGTCGGTGGACGAATCCCTTCGCAACGGCGGCGGAACGGTCTCGTTCTGGAGTGTCAAGTAGCACCTGTACACGGTTCGGCCTCCCCGCCCGCACAGTGAAATTCGCAGGCAAGTGTGATTGTCTGGACGTATCCCCCCCAAAGAATTGAGATATTTGTGTTGTTGACCCGGCGTTTCCGCATCGGCGTCGTCGTGCTGGTGCTCGGCGGCCTTGTCGCCGGAACGGCGGCTGTCGCCTCCCTCGGCGACGACGAACCGTCGTCCGCCGCCCGGGCCGCGAGTGCGGGTGGTGACACGGTGACCGGCAAGCGCTCGGCGTCCATGGCCCCGACCGCCACGCCGCGGGCCGCCCCGGCCGACGCCGGCGCACCGGTCGCTGTCGAGCAGCCGAAGCCGGCCCCGGTGGCGCCCGTCGCCCCCGCGGCGCCGGCCACTGCCGGCGTCGAGGCGCAGGTGGCCTATATGCTCGCGCACTGGAGCAGCTACAACACCGCCGACTACGGCGTCATCGCCGAAAACGACTGCGTCAACTTCACCAGCCAGTCCCTGATCCAGCGCGGCTGGGAAATGGACGACGCCTGGTGGTCGAAGGGCAAGGGCGGCTCGTTCACGCACTCGGCGGCCTGGATCAGCTCCACCGCCATGATGAAGTACCTCGCGAGCTCCGGCCGGGTGACCGCACTCACCGATGACCAGCGCGACGAGGTCAAGGTCGGCGACATCGCCCAGTTCGACTGGGACAACTCCGGCGACCGCGACCACACCGGAGTCGTCACCCGGATCGAAGGCTCCGGCGACAACATCGAGATCTTCTACGCCGGCCACACCGACGACACCGACTACCGTTCGGTCGACTACGCGATCACCGAGAAGCACCCGGGCGCGACCGCGTACTACTGGAGCATCCCCTAACCACCTTGCGCATCACGGCCGCGCCGGTTTCGGCAGGCCGCGCCCGCCGAAACCGGAGCGCCGTGCCGAGACCGGCGCAGGGATGAACCGGATGCCGCCGACCGTCCGGTCTAGGCGATCGCCGCGTCCACGATCGCCTTCGCCTCGATCTGCACCTGGCGCAGGTGCTCCTCGCCCTTGAACGACTCGGCGTAGATCTTGTAGACGTCTTCGGTTCCGCTCGGCCGGGCCGCGAACCAGGCGTTCTCGGTGACGACCTTGACCCCGCCGATCGCCGCCCCGTTGCCGGGGGCGTGGCTGAGCTTGGCGATGATCTTCTCGCCGGCGAGCTCGGTGGCCGTGATCGCCTCACCGTCGAGCCTGCCGAGCTGCGCCTTCTGCGCCGGCGTAGCCGCGGCATCCACCCGGGCGTAGGCGGGGGAGCCGAAGTGCTCGGCGAGCTCGGCGTAACGCCGGCTGGGGGACTTGCCGGTCACGGCGAGGATCTCCGAGGCGAGCAGGGCCAGCAGGATGCCGTCCTTGTCCGTGGTCCAGACGGTGCCGTCGAAGCGGACGAAGCTCGCGCCGGCGCTCTCCTCGCCGCCGAACGCGACCGATCCGTCGATCAGGCCGGGCACGAACCACTTGAACCCGACGGGAACCTCCCAGAGGTCCCGGCCGAGGAAGCCGGCCACCCGGTCGATCATGGTCGACGAGACGAGCGTCTTGCCGATCTGCGCATCCGCCCGCCAGCCCTCGCGGTGGCTGTACAGGTAGTCGATGGCGACGGCGAGGAAATGGTTGGGATTCATCAGCCCGGCATCCGGCGTCACGATGCCGTGGCGATCGGCGTCGGCGTCGTTGCCGGTGAGGATGTCGTAGTCGTCCTTGTGGGCGAGCACGGAGGCCATCGCCGACGGGCTCGACGGATCCATCCGGATCTTGCCGTCCCAGTCGACGGTCATGAAACGCCAGGTCGGGTCGACCTTGGGGTTGACGACGGTCAGGTTGAGTCCGTAGCGGTCGCGGATGGCACCCCAGTAGCCGACGCTCGCCCCGCCGAGCGGGTCGGCGCCGATCCGGATGCCGCTCGCCTTGATCGCGGCCATGTCGATGATGTTCTCGAGGTCGTCGACGTAGTGGCCGCGGAAGTCGTAAGTCTCGACCGCGCTCGGCTCGCTCATCTTCACGTCGTGCAGTCCGCCGGCGATGAGTTCGTTGGCGCGATTCGCGATCCACGAGGTGGCGTCGCTGTCGGCCGGACCGCCGTGCGGCGGGTTGTACTTGAATCCGCCGTCGGAGGGCGGGTTGTGGCTCGGGGTGACCACGATCCCGTCGGCCTCGTCGCTGTTTCCGGCCCGGTTGTAGGCGAGGATCGCGTGCGAAAGGGACGGGGTGGGCACGTAGTCGTCGAACTCGTCGACGAGAACGCGGACGCCGTTGGCGACGAGCACCTCGAGCGCCGTCGTGTAGGCCGGACCGCTCAGCGCGTGCGGGTCGGTGCCGATGAAGAGCGGCCCGGTGATGCCCTGCTGGGCGCGGTACTCCACGATCGCCTGGGTGGTCGCGATGATGTGGTCCTCGTTGAAGGCCGTGTTCAGGGAACTTCCCCGATGGCCTGAGGTGCCGAAGGCGACCCGCTGGGCGGGCACCGAGACATCCGGTTTCAGGTCGTAATACGCCTTCACCAGCGCGTCGACGTCGATCAGGTCAGATTCCTGGGCCGGGGTGCCCGCTTGTGCTGTCATGGGACCCAGTCTTGCACTGCAAGTAGGCTGTGAGCCATGTCCGAGACGCGCAATGTCAGCTACAGCTTCCTCGGTCCCGCCGGCACGTTCACCGAAGCGGCGCTCGCGCAGGTGCCGGAGGCTCGAGGGAAGGCGTGGCGCGCGGTCAACAACGTGGGCGAGGCGCTCGCCGACGTCGTCTCCGGGCGCAGCGTCGCCGCGATGATCGCCATCGAGAACTCGGTCGACGGAGGCGTGTCCGCCACCCAGGACGCCCTCGCGAACGTGCCGAACCTGCGCATCATCGGCGAATACCTTGTGCCGGTGAACTTCGTGCTGGTGGCCAGGCCGGGCACGGCCCTCGCCGATGTGCGGGTCGTCAACGCGCACCCGGTCGCCTACGCCCAGTGCCGCAGCTGGCTCGAAGCGACACTGCCGCACCACGGCCACATCCCGGCGTCGAGCAACGTGACCGCCGCGTCGTCCCTGCTCGACAACGACCAGGCGGATGCCGCGATCGCGCCGCCCGGCATCGACACGCGTTACGACCTCACCGTGCTCGCCACCGGGATCGGCGACAACCCGAACGCGGTCACCCGGTTCGTGCTCGTCGGCCGGCGGGGGGCGCTCCCCGAAAGGACCGGCGCCGACAAGACCAGCGTGATCGTCGAACTCCCCGAGGACCGTCCCGGCTCGTTGCTGGACATGCTCGAGCAATTCGCCACCCGCGGGGTCAACCTCAGCCTGATCCAGTCCCGGCCGATCGGGGACGCGATGGGGCGGTACCGGTTCGTGATCGACGCCGATGGGCACATCCAGGACGAGCGCGTCGCCGACGCGCTGCTCGGACTGCGCCGATTCAGCCCGAAAGTGCTGTTCCTCGGCTCCTACCCGCGAGCGGACAAGCGGCCGATCGAATTCACCTCGCACTACGACGATGACGTGTTCATCGGTGCCAGGGAATGGTTGACGGAACTGATCGGCGACGATCCTTCCGCCACCTAGGCCACGGCCGGCAGGCGCACCATCAGTGCGCCTGGGTCGGCGCGGAACGAGGCGGCGCGCACCAGGCCGAACTCATCCCCGTCGATCTCGAACTCCTGCGCGTGCTCGAGCACGATCCGGATGCCTGCCCCGCGCAGCGTCGTCATCACCCGTTCGTTGCTCGATTCGGTGCGGTCGATGATCCGCCGCCCCGCAGCCGAACGGCGAAGCACCCCGTTCTCCCAGGTCACCCGGCGCCAGATCGCGAGCCAGCCGAGGACGCCCTTCGGCTGCAGCACCGCGATGTCGAGGATTCCGTCGTCGATCCGGGCGTCCGGCAGGAACTGCATGTTCCCGGGCAGCAGGCCGCAGTTCGCGATCAGGATGGTGCTCACGTGCGCCGGCCGGTCGGTGCGCCCCTCCACGCTGTACCGGATCCGGAACGGCCTGGCCGTGGGGATGACCCTGGCGCCCGCGTCGACGTAGGCGAGCCAGCCCACCCGTTTCTTCAGGTCGGCACTGGTGCTGGCGATCATCCGGGCGTCCAGGCCGATCCCCGCCATCACCAGGAAGGCGTGCTCGACGGCGGCGCCTGACTCGGTCGTGACGTTCGCCACCCCGACGTCGACGGGCTTGTCGACCCCGGTGAATGCGATCCTGGCCGACTCGTCGAGGCTCGACAGTGGCAGCTTCAGGTTGCGGGCCAGGAGATTCCCGGTGCCGGCCGGCACGATGGCCAGCGCGATCCCGGTGCGGCGGAGGACCTCCGCCACGGCGCGGACCGTGCCGTCGCCGCCGGCCGCAATCACGACGGATGCCCCCTGTTCCACGGCGAGCCGGGCCGCTGCGGTGCCCGGATCGTCCAGGGACGTCGGGAACCAGAGGCTCTCGTCCCAGCCCGCGGCGGACGCGGCGCCCGCCACGCTCAGCCGCAATTTCACCAGGTCGACCTTGATCGGGTTGTAGACGACGGCAGCGCGCAGAACTCTTTCGGTCTGACCGGGAGTATTCACGGGGCAAGGCTAGCAAGGTGCCCCGGTGGGCGCTTGTAGAATGGCCAGCGTGATTGATCCTGTGCTGCTGCGAGAGAATCCCGACCTCATCAAGCGTTCTCAGACGGCGCGCGGTGCGTCCGTCGAGGCGGTTGACCGTGCCCTCGAGGCCGACACCGAACGGAGGGCGTCGATCCGCGCGTTCGAAGACCTCCGCGCGTCGCAGAACCAGTTCGGGAAGCGCGTCGCATCCGCCCCCGCCGCGGAGAAGAAGGCGCTCGTCGCCGAAGCCCAGGCCCTCGCGGCGCAGGTGAAGGCCGCCGGCGCGGCAGCGGGCGACGCCGAGTCGGCGTTCACCTCGGTGGTGCGCACGATCGCGAATCCGATCATCGACGGGGTCCCGGCGGGCGGGGAAGACAACTTCGTCACCCTCCGCACCCACGGCGAGATTCCCGCGTTCGACTTCGAGCCGCGCGACCACCTCGAGCTCGGCGAACTCCTCGGCGCGATCGACATGGCCCGCGGCGCCAAGGTCTCCGGCTCGCGCTTCTACTTCCTCAAGGGGATCGGCGCGCGCCTCGAGATCGCGCTGATGAACATGGCCCTCGACCGTGCCCTCGCGGCCGGGTTCATCCCGCTGATCACCCCCACCCTCGTGCGCCCCGAGATCATGGACGGCACCGGCTTCCTCGGCGAACATGCCGACGAGATCTACTACCTGCCCGCGGATGAGCTCTACCTCACCGGAACGAGCGAGGTCGCGCTGGCCGGCTACCACTCCGACGAGATCCTCGACCTGGCCGAAGGCCCGCTCCGCTACGCGGGCTGGTCGACCTGCTATCGGCGCGAGGCCGGCTCGGGCGGCAAGGACACCCGCGGCATCATCCGGGTGCACCAGTTCAACAAGCTCGAGATGTTCGCCTACGTGCTGCCCGAGAACGCCGAGGCCGAACACGACCGCCTCGTGGCCCTGCAGGAGGACATGCTCCAGTCGCTCGGGCTGAGCTACCGCGTGATCGACGTCGCCGCCGGCGATCTCGGGTCGAGCGCGGCGCGCAAGTTCGACATCGAGGCGTGGGTGCCCACCCAGAACGCCTACCGTGAACTCACCAGCACGAGCAACTGCACCACCTACCAGGCGAGGCGCCTGGACATCCGTTACCGCACCGAGTCCGGCAAGACCGCGCCCGTGGCCACCCTCAACGGAACGCTGGCGACCACCCGCTGGATCGTCGCGATGCTGGAGACCCACCAGCAGGCTGACGGTTCGGTGCTCGTCCCGGAGGCCCTGCGGCCCTGGCTGGGCGGACTCACCGTGATCGAGCCCACGCCGTGAGCCTCGACGCGCTGACCGTGACCGGGCAGGGCACGACGGATGCGCCCTGGCTGGTGGCCCTCGACATCGACGGCACGACCATGCACGAGGACGGCACGATCAGCGAGCGCGTGCTCGACCAGGTGCGGCGCCTCGACGCGGCCGGCCATGAGGTCATGCTCGCCACCGGGCGGTCGGCCGCGACCACCCTGCCGGTGCTCGACCGCCTCGAGATCGCCCCGCGCTTCGTCGTCTGCTCCAACGGCGCGATCACCCTGCACCGCGACCCCGACTCGCCCACCGGGTACCGGCGCGAGTGGGTCGAGACCTTCGACCCGACCGAGGTTCTCCTCTCGATCAAGTCGCACCTGACCACCGCCCGCTACGCCGTCGAGGACGAGCACGGCTACTACCGCTACACCGAGCCGTTCCCGGACGCGACCATCGGACTCGACAGCGAGCACGTCGACTTCGACGACCTCCTGCGCCATGCAGCCACCAGGGTCGTGGTGATCTCACCCGACCACGACATGGACGATTTCCTCCGCGTCGTCGACCGGATGGGCCTCAACCGGGTGAGCTACGCGATCGGGTGGACCGCGTGGCTGGACATCGCCCCCGACGGCGTCAACAAGGCCACCGCGATGGAACGGGTGCGTGCCGAGATCGGCATTCCCCGCCACCGGGTGATGGCCGTCGGCGACGGGCGCAACGACATCGAGCTGCTGCAGTGGGCGGCCGTCCACGGCCGGGGGGTGGCGATGGGGCAGGCGCCGGACGAGGTCATCGCTGCGGCCGGCGAGACCACCGGGGCCGTTCAGGACGACGGCCTCGCGTTCGTGTTGAGCAGCCTGTAGCCTCACCCAGCCTGCTGTCAGCATCCGCTGGCATTCTGGACGATGGCTCATCGGCTAGAATCGGTCGGTATTCGCCTATTGCGATCGCGTGCCGTCTGCGCAGTTGCGCGGCGAACAGGGAGGGCTGTCCGAGCGGCCGATGGAGCCAGTCTTGAAAACTGGTGGACAGAGATGTCTCGTGGGTTCGAATCCCACGCCCTCCGCACCTGGATGCTGCACGCCGGCACACGACGAAGGGATCTGAGTGAGCGACCAATTACGGCCCCGCTCGACACGGTCGCGCACTCTCGCGACCTTCGCCCGGCATGGCCGGTTGAAGCGGTCGAACCCGGTCGTGACCGTGGTGAAATTCCTCGCCGCGGCGATGGCCGTTTTGCTCGTCAGCGGGGTGTCCGTCGCCTCCCTCGCCACCTACGACGTCGCCGCGAGCGTGCAGCCGAGCGTGCACCTGGCCAATGAGACCAAAGGCCCCGTTCCTCAGATCGGGGCCATCCCTGGCGGGGTGAACCTGCTCGTGGTCGGCAGCGACAGCCGCAAGGGCCAGGACGCCAGGTTCGGCGAAGAAGATTCGACCGGTGACCTCAACGACGTCACGATGCTGCTGCACATCTCCGCCGATCACAGCAACGCCTCGGTGATCAGTTTCCCGCGCGACATGTTCGTGCCCATCCCGGAATGCCCCGACCCGACGGGCGGCACCTTCAACTCGATGAGCCGGCAGAAGATCAACACCACGCTCACCTACGGCGGGCTGGCCTGCACCGTGCTCACGGTGGAGAAGCTGACCGGCCTGGATATCCCGTTCGCCGCCGAGGTGCAGTTCAGCGGGGTGATGGCCATGTCGACCGCCGTCGGCGGCGTGCCGGTCTGCGTGGCAGAGGAGATCCAGGACGACTACACCCAGACTTACCTCACCCCCGGCATGCACACGCTCGAGGGTGTCGCCGCCCTGCAGTTCCTGCGCACCCGGCACGGCGTCGGAGACGGCAGCGACCTGACCCGGATCAACAACCAGCAGGTGTTCATGTCGGCGCTCGTGCGCACGATCAAGAGCGCCGACACCCTCTCCGACCCGCTCAAGGTGTACTCCCTGGCCAAGGCCGTGACGGCGAACATGTCGCTGTCGGCCAGCCTGAACAACGTGTCGACGCTCGCCTCGATCGCCGTGGCACTCAAGGACATCCCGTTGGACCAGGTCGTGTTCGTGCAGGTCCCGACCGGGAGCACGGAGGGCGGGGTGCTGCCGTTGCAGCCGGACTTCGAAGACCTGTTCACGGCCGTCGCCGCCGACCAGCCGCTCAAGCTCGGCGGTACGACGGGCGCCGGTGCAACCCTGGACCCGTCCGCGACAGCCGCTCCGACCGAGCCGGCACCGGCCGAGCCGACTGACCCGAACGCCACACCCGACCCCGCCGCGACGACACCCGGCGTCACCGTGCTCCCGGAGTCGGCGACCGGGCAGACGGCCGGGGAACTGACCTGTTCCGTCGGCCGCACCCTCGAGAACCAGTAGCAATCCGGGCATCCGGGCCGGTGTTCAATCGGATCCCGCTTGTGAGGTTATGATTGCTGAGGTGTGTTTGCATTGCAGGCACCAAGGAGACGTCGCATAGTACGGCTTAGTGCACCACCCTGCTAAGGTGGAGTACCCTTCACGGGGTACCGTGGGTTCAAATCCCACCGTCTCCGCACTTTCGGCCCCTGGTCACCGCGTTCATCGCGGTTTCCCGGGGCCTTTTTCGCCCGTCGGGCTCCTCGGAGGAATCGTGCGCATCGGAATTGTCGCCAACGACACCAGGGGCGGGGTCGAACCGTACGCGGCATTGGCACTTCGACTGAAGGCGCGCGGGCACGAGCCGAGGCTGATCGCCCCCGCGGACTTCTCCCCGCTGGTCGAGGGCAGCGGCATCCCCTTCGCCGGGCTGTCCGGGAATTCGCGCGAGGACATCCGGCGTGCACAGGGCGCCACCGAGCGGGGGTCCGGCGCAAGCATGCGGATGGTTGCCGCGGAAATGGGCGCCCGACTGCATATCTGGACGCGGGAAACCCTGGAGGCTGCGCAGGGGGTGGACGCCCTCACCGGCGGTGTCGGTGGAATGGTCGTCGGTCTCGGTGTTGCCGACAAGCTGCGGGTGCCGTTCATCCCCGCGCACTTGCAGCCCATCGATGCGCCCGCCACCGCTTACCCGGGTGTGCTGACACCCCGGGTGCGACCGAATGTCCTCGGCCATCGCCTCACCTCGTTCGCCCTCTGGGCGCCGTTCGCGAAGGCGATGGCGGATGCCCGGCGCGAGGTTCTGGGGCTGTCCGGCCGGTCGACCGCCACAGCGGGTCAGCCGGCGCTCTACGCGATCAGCCCTCGGGTGCTCAGGGTTCCCGGCGCCCGCAACCACACGACGGGGTACTGGTTTCCCACCGAAGACCCCACCTGGCAGCCATCGCCCGAGCTGGAGGAGTTCCTCGCGCGCGGTCCCGCCGTGAGCATCGGGTTCGGGAGCATCAGCGGCACTGACCCGGCGAAGCGGACGGCAATCGTGCTCGAGGCTGTCCGCGCAGCGGGAGTGCGAGCCGTGCTGCTCTCCGGCTGGGGCGGACTGACCGACCTCGAACTGACCGACCTCGGACTGACCGACCTCGACGGGGGCGGTCGCGTGCTCGTCCAGGAGTCGGTGCCACACGAGTGGCTGTTCCCGCGGATGGCAGCCGTCGTGCACCACGGAGGGGCCGGCACCACAGCGGCCGGCCTGCGTGCCGGAGTGCCCGGCATCGTGGTGCCGTTCACCGTCGACCAGCCCTTCTGGGGAAGCCGCGTGGTTAACCTCGGCGTCGGCCTGTCATCCTTTTCGCAGCGCCGGCTCACCTCGGCGCGTCTCGCGGACGCCCTGGGCAGGGTCCTGGCCGACAGGTCGATGCAGCAGCGGGCCGGTGAACTCGCCGCGGGCATCCGCAGCGAGGACGGGATCGCCACCGCCATCGACGCCTACGAGAATGCGCTCGGCGGATCGCGCGTCTGACGGATGCCGGAAGGCGCAGCAGAGGCCGACGCCGGCGTGAGCGGTGACCCGGTCGGCACCGACCGACAACCACGCTGCGCGCTCCAACAAACGGGGCGGCATCAGTGCTGGATACGGTCAGGGTACTAACGGACTCACAGTGGAGGACCCATGGATACCTACGACGCACTTCTTGAGACGATCACCCCGACGTCGACGCCGACGAGGGAGATCCTGGACCCGGCAACGGGAGCGGTGGTCGGCCTGGTCGCCGTGCACACCGTCGACGACCTCGACCGCGCCGTCGCCGCGGCCGTCGCCGCCCAGCCGGCCTGGGCCGCACGGGGCCACGCGGAGCGCATCGCGACCCTGAACCGGGTGGCGGACGCCATCGACGCCGCCGCGGAGCCGCTCGCGGAGCTGCTCTCCCGGGAGCAGGGCAAGCCGCTCAACGGTCCGAACGCCCGGTTCGAGGTCGGCGCCTGCTCGGCCTGGCTGCGCGCCACCGCCGCGACGCCGCTGGAGGCCGAGGTTATCGTCGACGACGGCCAGACCCACGCCGAACTGCACTACCGTCCGATCGGCGTTGTGGGTGCCATCGGCCCGTGGAACTGGCCGATGATGATCGCAGTCTGGCAGATCGCCCCAGCCCTGCGGATGGGCAACGCGGTCGTCGTCAAGCCGTCCGAGTACACGCCGCTGAGCGTTCTCGCGCTCGTCGCGGTGATGAACCAGGAACTTCCGGCCGGTCTGCTGAGCGTCGTCTGCGGCGACCGCGAGGTCGGTGCGCGGCTTTCC
Source organism: Cryobacterium mannosilyticum (assembly GCF_004402705.1). Classification (NCBI taxonomy): domain Bacteria; kingdom Bacillati; phylum Actinomycetota; class Actinomycetes; order Micrococcales; family Microbacteriaceae; genus Cryobacterium; species Cryobacterium mannosilyticum. Next base: position 212,948 of record NZ_SOFM01000016.1, read on the forward strand.
AGCCACCCGGGAATCGGTAAGGTCATGTTCACCGGGTCGACCGCCACCGGCAAGGCGATCATCAAGAGCTCCGCCGACACGGTCAAACGCCTCACCCTCGAGCTGGGCGGCAACGACGCCGGCATCGTGCTCTCCGACGCCGACCCGAAGGCCATCGCGGAGGGCCTGTTCTGGGGTGCCTTCATCAACACCGGCCAGACCTGCGCGGCGCTGAAGCGCCTTTACGTGCACGACGACATCTACGACGCGGTCTGCACGGAGCTCACCGCGGTCGCCGCCGCCATGCCGATGGGCGTCGGACTGGACGAGAAGAACGTGCTCGGACCGCTGCAGAACAAGGCACAGTTCGACATCGTGTCCCGCCTCGTCGACGCCGCGAAGGATTCCGGAGCGCGCGTCCTCCTCGGTGGCAACCCGAGCCTGGACCAGCCGGGCTACTTCTACCCGACCACGCTCATCGCCGACATCGACAATGCCAACCCGCTCGTCATGGAGGAGCAGTTCGGCCCGGCGCTGCCGATCATCCGCTTCACCGACCTCGACGACGTGATCGCGCAGGCCAACGGTGTCGACGTCGGACTCGGCGGCTCGGTCTGGTCGCCCGACCTGGCGAAGGCGCGCGAAGTGGCGGCCCGCCTCGAGGCCGGCACCGTCTGGATCAACGGGCACGGCGGCGTGCACCCGATGATCCCGTTCGGCGGGGCCAAGCAGTCCGGCTACGGGCTCGAATTCGGCGTGGAGGGCCTCAAGGCGCTCGGCGTGCCCCAGGTGATCAACGGCTGAGCGGCACCGCGCCGGAACCGCCGCCCCTCGGCCTGAGCCGGATGGGCGGCGGTTCCCGTGTCAGCTGGCGGGTTCGGTCAGGTCGACGACGTGGGACTTGACGTGGGATTTCAACGACTCGATCCCCTTGAGCGCGGCGACCTTCGTCTTGTAGCTGTCGGAGGTGGCGATGACCTCGCCGTTGTTGGCCTTGAGCCTGAACTGGTAGCCGCCGGACCTGTCGACGTACACTTCGTATTTGCCGCTCATGACACGCTCTCTTCTTCGCCACGGAACATCATCGTCGACCGTTTGGCCGGTGACCTCAGACTACGCTCCGGTCGTCATCGATGACCTGTGTGCGAAGCTCACCGAGGGCGGTGAACCAGGCCGGGCGGGCGGCTCGAGGCTGAGACGCGGAATGTATGCGCTTGCACTCGGAGTCACGTGGCCCGGTGCAGGCCACCATCAAGCCGCTGATCGGGATCGAGGAGTTCGGCGGGGGCCTGGTCTCCTGAGGCGGCTAGGCTCGGAGGCGTGACACGGGGTGCCGTCGAGAGTCGATGGCTGAGATCAGACCCGTAGAACCTGATCTAGCCAGTACTAGCGAAGGGATGTCGCGAGTGAACTCTCGCTTGTCGAACCAGCACGCCCAGTCAGCCGCCGAACTTCTCCGCCGCCTGCGGGAAGGCGTGCCGCTCGTGCAGTGCCTGACCAACGCGGTGGTGGCCAACTTCACCGCCAACTCCCTGCTCGCCCTCGGCGCCGCCCCGGCGATGGTCGACCTCCCCACCGAGGCCGGACCCTTCGCCCGGCTGGCGTCCGCGGTGCTGATCAACCTCGGCACTCCCCAGCACGACCAGCGGGTCGCCATGGTCGAGGCCGTCACCGTCGCCAATGCGGCCGGAACCCCCTGGGTGCTCGACCCGGTCGCGATCGGCGCGCTCCCGGTGCGCACCCACCTCGCCCGAGACCTGCTCGGCCTCCGGCCCACGGTCATCCGCGGCAACCCGTCCGAGATCATCGCGCTCGCCGGGGCCGGCCACGGCGGACGAGGCGTCGATTCGACCGACTCCGCCGAGGACGCGCTCGAGGCCGCGCGCAACCTCGCCATCGACTTCGGGTCCATCGTGGCCATTTCCGGCGGAACCGACATCGTCACCGACGGGGTCAGGGACGTGCGCGTCGACAATGGCACCGAGCTGCTCACCCGGATCACCGGCGGGGGCTGCGCCCTCGGCGCGGTGATCGCCGCCTTCGCCGCCCAGGACCAGGACCGGCTCGCCACGACCGTGGCAGCCTGCGCGGTCTACACCCTCGCGGCCGAGCAGGCCGCGCGGGAATCCGCCGGTCCGGGCAGCTTCGCCGTCGCCTTCCTCGACAGGCTGGCCGGGCTGACCCCCGACGACGTGCTGGCCGGCGTGGTCATCGGATGAGCCTGCCCGCCCACCTGACCCGGCCGGCCCACGCGACACCGCAGAGGTCGGCCCACACGACACCGCCAAGGCCGCGCACCCTCGACCTGTCCACCTACCTCGTCACCGACCGGCGGCTCTCCGGACGGCTCGGGGTGCTCGGAGTGGTCTCCGCCGCGGTCGCCGGCGGTGTCTCCGTCGTTCAACTCCGTGACAAGACCGCGGACACCCGGGACTTCTACGACCTCGTGGTCGCCGCCGCCCGGATCACCGCCGGTCGCTGCCTGCTGCTCGTCGACGACAGGGTTGACGTCTTCCTGGCGGCGCGGCACGCCGGCGCAGAGGTGGACGGCGTTCACGTCGGCCAGGCCGACCTTCCGGCCGCCACGGTGCGCGCCCTGATCGGGCCGGACGCCGTGCTCGGACTCACCGCGAACACGCCCGTGCACCTGCGTGCCGCTCACGCCCTGCCGGCGGGCTTCGTCGACTACCTCGGGGTCGGGGTGATCCACCCGACCGCGACCAAGCCCGACCACCCCGAGGCGCTCGGCGTGGCCGGGTTCGGCAAGATCGCGCGGTCGACCAGGCTTCCCTGCGTCGCGATCGGCGGCATCCGTCTCACCGACACGGCCGGCCTCCGCGCCGCGGGCGCCTCCGGGCTGGCCGTCGTCTCGGCGATCTGCGCGGCCGACGACCCGGGCGAAGCCACCCGCGCGTTCGCTGACGCGTGGGCCGGGGCCGCGGCATGAGCGGTATCCCCCGCGTGCTGAGCATCGCCGGCACCGACCCGACCGGGGGCGCGGGCATCCAGGCCGACCTCAAGGCGATCGCGGCCAACGGCGGCTACGGGATGGCCGTGATCACCTCCCTGGTCGCGCAGAACACGCAGGGCGTGCGGTCGATCCACCTGCCGCCGACCTCGTTCCTGCGCGAACAGCTCGACGCCGTGAGCGACGACGTCACCATCGACGCCGTGAAGATCGGGATGCTCGCCACCGATGACGTGGTCGCCGAGGTCGCGGCCTGGCTGCGCCGCATCCGCCCGCCGATCGTCGTGCTCGACCCGGTCATGGTCGCCACCAGCGGCGACCGGCTGCTCGACGAACGCGCCGAGGCCGCCGTGCGCGACCTCCTCGCCGAGGTCGACATCGTCACGCCCAACCTGCCCGAGCTCGCCGTGCTCGCCGCGTGCCCGGTCGCGCTGACCTGGCCCGAGGCGATACGCCAGGCCAGGGCGGTCTCCGCCCGGCACGACGTGATCGTGCTCGCCAAGGGCGGCCACCTCGGCGGCCAGGGCTCGCCGGATGCCCTGGTCGACGCCGCCGCCGGGCTCTCCGGCGGGCACGACCTTGTCGAGTTCGTCCAGGAACGGGTGCCGACGACGAACACCCACGGCACCGGCTGCTCGCTCTCGAGCGCCCTCGCCACCCGCCAGGCCCGGCTGGGCGACTGGGTGGCCGCCCTCGCCTCGGCGAAGGAGTGGCTGACCGACAGCTTGCGGCATGCCGACGAACTCGACGTGGGGCACGGCAACGGGCCGATCCACCACTTCGCGGCGCTCTGGAGCGCCGGGGACGCGGCTGCGGCGGCATCTGTCGCCGCGTCATCCGTCGCCACAGTATCTTTCGCCGAGGTATCCGTCGCCGATGCTGTTACGCCGGTCGCCGCTCTGGGAGCCGACATGGCTGCCCATACCGAGGAGTGGTGGGCGGGCATCGACCACCTGCGCACCGAGATCGACGATCTGGCGTTCATCAGAGGGCTGGCCGACGGCAGTCTCGCGGACGACGCCTTCTCGGCCTACATTGCCCAGGACGCCCTCTACCTGCGCGACTACTCCCGGGCCCTGGCCCGGGCCAGCCAGCTCGCGCCGACCGTGGCCGAACAGGCGTTCTGGGCCTCGAGCGCGCACGGCTGCCTGGTCGAGGAACTCGAGCTGCACCGCACCTGGCTCGACGGCCGGGCCACGGATGCCGCGCCGTCGGCGGTGACGACGGCCTACCTGAACCATCTGCTCGCGGCGGCGCAGGGCGGTTCCTACCCGGTGCTCGTCGCCGCACTGCTGCCCTGCTTCTGGATCTACCAGGACGTCGGGGAACGGCTGGCGGCGGCGAACCACGCGGAGCATCCGTACCGGACCTGGTTGGACTGTTACGCGCAGCCGGACTTCCAGGCGGTGACCCTGGGGGCGATCGCCATCGTCGAGCGGGCCGCCCAGGGAGCCACCGCCCCGGAGCGGGCGGAGATGCGGCGCTCATTCCACGCCTCGGCCGAGCACGAACTCGCCTTCTTCGACCAGACGACCTGAGACGCGCGCCGGCGCGCGCCCCCCGGATGCCCGCCCCCGGATGCCCGCCCCCCGGATGACCGCCCGGGGACTCTGTTCACCATCCGGCCATTCGGGGGACACCGGGACTCTCTACAGTGCGGGGGTGGCAACATGAGCTGCCACTCCCACGCACTCCTCAGGAGCATCCTCATGCGACGAAGAATTTCTGTCCTGGCCTCCACGACCGTGGTCGCTGCTCTGCTGGCCACCGCTGTCGTCACGGCCGGCACCGTCTCGTCGGCTTCGGCCGACGACGACAAAGGCCGCGCCAAGAACGTGATCTACCTCCTCGGTGACGGCATGGGCCGCACCCACGTCACGGCCGCCCGCGAGCGGTATTACGGTGCGTCCGGCAAGCTCACGATGGAGACGCTGCCGGCCCAGGGCTATGTCAGCACCTACGCGGTGGAAAAGGGCTCCGGCCAGCCGGGCGAAGCCGACTTCCACCCGAACGCGGTCACCGATTCCGCGTCGGCCGCGACGGCCTGGTCGTCGGGCGTCAAGACCTACAACGCGGCGCTCGGCGTGGACGCCAAGGGCGCCGTCGTTCCGACCATGATGGAGCTGGCCAAGAAATCGGGCTACCGCACGGGCAACGTGTCCACCGCCGAGGTCACAGACGCGACGCCCGCCGGCCAGATGAGCCATGCCCTCGCCCGCGGATGCCAGGGGCCGGTCTACTCCGACGCCGCCTGCCAGGACATCACGGTCACGGGGGCTGCGCTGCCGACCAGCGACGTGAGGGTCACCCCGATCGCCGACCAGATCGCCCGGAACGGCACCGCCGACGTCATCCTCGGCGGCGGCCTCGGCCGGTTCGACGCTGCCGATGAGACGGCGCTGAAGGGCCAGGGGTACTCTGTGCTCGGCTCGATCGCCACCCAGACGCCGGCGACGAAGACCGACCTCGCGGCTGCCGCCGGCCAGAAGGTCTTCGGCCTCTTCAACAAGGGAAACCTCACGATTGAGAAGTCCAAGACCGACAGGCCCACCTCCGCCCAGGCCCAGGAGCCCAGCCTGCCCGAGATGACCAGCAAGGCCATCGAACTGCTCAGCCAGAAGAAGGCCGAGGGCGAGAAGAACGACAAGGGCAAGGGCTTCTACCTCCAGGTCGAGGGCGCGCTGATCGACAAGCGCTCCCACGCGAACGACGCGGCCCAGACCCTGGCCGAGGTCAAGGCGTTCGACGACGCCGTCGCGATCGCCCAGGACTTCGCCAAGCGCGACGGCAACACCCTCGTCATCGTCACCGCCGACCACGAGTGCGCCGGCTTCAACATCATCGAGAAGGGCACCTTCACCAACGCGGAGGCCGCCACCCCGCCGGCGAACACCGACAGCGGCAACACCGCCAACAACTCCACCCCGAGCCGCCCGAGCAACGCCCGCGACGGCGCCCGGTCCACCGGGATCATCAACGGCGCCGGCGCGGCCGATCCGAAGAACTTCGGTCCGGCCACCTTCCGCACTCCCACCGACCCGGCCGGCGTCGTCGACGGTTCGCCGGAGGCCGGCCTGTGGTTGAGCTACCTGTCGGGCAATCACACCGGAGCGGATGTCCCGGTCTACGCCGCCGGCCCCGGCGCCGACCAGCTGCAGGGCACGGTCGACAACATCGCCCTGTTCGGCATCGTGGGCCGCGCTCTGCGCGTCATCGGCTAGCGCCGTAGGCCGGCGCAACCCGCGCACACTGCCCGGGCCGGACGGTATCCCGTTCCGGCCCGGGCATCCCCACAACAGGAAGCACCAGTATGAAACCCAGGACTCCCCGGGCGATCGCCCTCGTCGCGATCGCCGCAGTGCTCATCGTCGGCGGAGGTGCGTACGCGCTCGCCTCCTCCGGTGCCTCCGGCTCGTCCGGCGGCTCGATCTCGGCCGGAGCGGCCCGGACCACCTTCCCCGGCCTGGTCGCGCCCTCGGGGCAGCCGGAGCTGGAGAGCATCGGGAAGGCACATCCACGGCCGGGGGAGGTCGTGCAGGCGGCTGGGCCGTTCGACGACCGGTTCCTGCTCGAGAACCTGGCCTTCGACGGCGCGGCGGTTTCCGGGGCCGTGCGCGTGACGAGTGACGTGAGCGCGGTGCTCGACCTTGAGGTCGTCGCCGGCTTCTACGACGACACGGGCGCCCTCCTCGGCACCGGCCGATTCGTGCACCACCTCGTCGACGACGGCAGCCACAGTGGCGCGCCGGAAGAACTGGTGACGTTCACCATCGCGGTACCGTCCGGCATCGCCGTCCCGGCGGTGTCGGTCGCGCTCGGGGTGCCGGTGCTCGTCAACGAATAGCGCCGCCCGGGGTGGTCGAGGCTGTCGAGACCGGGCTCGGTCACTGGCGGGCGTGGCTGGCCTGCTGGGCGCGGTGGGTGGCGCCGGGCTGCCAGGTGGTGGTGGTTCCTGCCCAGGCTGGTGCCTTGACCTGGGGTTTGCCGCGGATCATGCGGATGAGCCAGCCCGAGGTGTCGATGCTGTGGTGGTGGTACCAGCAGAGAAGGACACCGTTGTCGATG